>NZ_JBAMDA010000001.1:1629166-1955000 GCF_036964665.1 Nitrobacter sp. NHB1 | reverse complement strand
GTTCATTTCGAACGCCATAGCCTCGACGTCGTCATTTCCATCCGTGCGACTCGTGAAACGCCCAGCCGAGGAGAATCTCATGCGTGACATTGTTCGCTCCGCCGTTATCGCGATCGCCGTTGCGGGGCTCACGCTGTCCGCCGCTGCTCTTTCGGGCGGCGACGCCTTCGCACAGGCCAAACCGGCAGCCGCACCGGCTGAGGCTGCGCCGCCCGCCGATGCGCCGATGAAGCAGATCGCGCTCACCGAGAAGCAGATCCAAGGTGTCCTCACGGCGCAGAAGGACATGGAAGCGCTGGACGACACGCTGCCGGACAGTCCGAATGTGAAGCCGGATTCGCATGTCGCAGCCGAGCTCGAGGCGATCTCGAAGAAGTCCGGCTTCGCCAGCTACGCAGAGTACAACAACGTGGTGGACAACATCAGCCTCGTGCTCGCCGGCTTCGACCCTGCCACCAAGAAATACATTGGCGTCGAGGCGGTGCTGAAGAAGCAGATCGCCGCGGTCGAGGCCGACAACAAGATGCCATCGAAGGAGAAGAAGCAGGCGCTCGACGACATGAACGCGGCGTTGCAGACGCCGGCGCCGGCGATCGAGAACAAGGGCAATATCGATCTCGTCGCCAAGTACTATGACAAGCTCGTTGGGGCGTTGTCCGAGGGCGAAGATGAGTAAATCCTGCTTCACGGCGCCGCAGGTGTCGTATCCTGACAGTCCGTGCAAGGGATGCCGGTTCGCCTGAAAGCCGACAACAACAGCCTGGGCCGGTTCTTTTCTGAATCAGCACGGTGGCATAGCCGTTCGGCGGATGCTTGCTCACGCGGGCTGATTCCGCGCCGGCGGAACCTTTTTCTTTCCATTCCCTCTTAACGGGCGTGAACTTGCCGTACACGCGCTGGTGTGAAAGCGTGCGTATGGAGGGATCGCGATTGTCCGCATGGGCTCACGCGAATCCGACGGCCGCGTAACTCGAGAGGACCAAAGAGATGGCTGAGAAGCAGACTCAACCGAGTGGACCGGACCTGGCGCAGGGTATCGATCCCGGCGATTTCAGGGATGGAAAGCTGGTCGGCCATGTCGGAGATCGGGAGATTCTGCTGGTCCGCGACGGGACCGAGATTTTCGCCATCGATGCCCACTGCAGCCACTACCACGGACCGCTCGCCGACGGGCTCGTCGTTGACGGCGCCGTGCGGTGTCCATGGCATCACGCCTGCTTCGACCTGCGCACCGGCGAGGCGATCCGCGCGCCCGCCTTCAACGCGCTCGACGTCTGGGAGGTCGAGCAGCGCGACGGCCGGATTTTCGTCCGCGGACAACGCGAGCGGCCGGCGGCCAAGGTCGCGAAGCCGGATCATCCCGAAAAGATCGTGATCGTCGGCGGCGGCGCGGCCGGTTTTGCGGCGGCCGAGATGCTGCGCCGGCAAGACTACAAAGGCGGCATCGTGATGCTGAGCAGCGACGATGCGGCGCCGGTCGACCGGCCGAACCTGTCGAAAGACTATCTCGCCGGTTCCGCGCCCGAGGACTGGCTGCCGCTGCGCCCCGACGATTTCTACCAGCAGTCCGGCATCGATCTGCGGTTGCGCACGACCGTTGCCGCCATCGATCCGAAAGCGCGCCAGCTCACGACCGCCGGCGGCGTGATCGGCTACGACAGGCTGCTGCTGGCGACCGGCGCCGAGCCGGTCCGGCTGCCGATTCCCGGCGCCAACCTGCCGCACGTCCATACCCTGCGGTCGCTCAAAGATTGCCGCGCCATCGTCGAGGCGGCCAGGACGGCGCAGCGGGCGGTTGTCATCGGCGCGAGCTTCATCGGCCTCGAGGTCGCGGCGTCCTTGCGTGCCCGCGATATCGAGGTTCATGTCGTTGCGCCGGAGTCCCGCCCGATGGAACGCATCCTCGGCGCGGAAATGGGCGATTTCGTCCGCGCGCTGCACGAAGAGCATGGCGTCATCTTCCATCTGGAGGACACCGTCGCCGCGATCGGCGAACGGAAGGTGACGCTCAGTAGCGGCGGAACGCTGGAGGCCGATGTCGTCGTCTTCGGCGTCGGCGTGAAGCCGCGCCTGGAGCTTGCGGAAAAGGCCGGCTTGAAGATCGACCGCGGCGTACTCGTCAACGAGTTCCTGGAAACGAGCGCGCCCGGTATCTATGCGGCCGGCGACATCGTGCGCTGGCCGGATCCGCGTTCCGGGGAAACCATCCGCGTCGAGCACTGGGTGGTGGCGCAGCGTCAGGGACAGGTCGCCGCGCGCAACATGCTGGGACACCGCGAAAAGTACGACGCCGTGCCGTTCTTCTGGAGCCAGCACTACGACGTGCCGATCAACTATGTCGGCCACGCGTTGAAGTGGGACCAGATCGAGGTCGAGGGCAGCGTCGCGGATCGGGATTGCCTGCTACGCTACAAGCATCAGGGCCGCGTGCTGGCGGTGTCCTCGATCTACCGTGACATCGACCACCTCAAGGCCGAAGTGGCAATGGAGCGCGCCGTCGCGTCGTAAAAGTCCTGTGCGGTCCAGTCCGGCCGTGGAAATCGTTGCTCGGCATCGCAGACGGAGCGGGCCATGAGTAAAGAGGTGAGGGATCTCGAGTTCGCGCTATTCGACACGGCGATCGGGACGTGCGGCATCGTCTGGAGCGCGCGCGGCATCAAAGCGGTGCAATTGCCGCTGTCGGACGAGGACAAGACCCGGGCGCGCATCCGTCAGCGCTTTGGCAAGCTCGCGGAGGCGATACCGCCTGCCGGGGTGCGGACCGCGATCGATGGCATGATCGCATTGCTTGAGGGCAAGCCGAAGGATTTGTCCGACGTAGTGCTCGACCTCGACGGCGTCTGCGAATTCGATCGCGGCGTTTATGACATCGCCCGCAGCATTCCGCCGGGTCGGACCGTGACCTATGGCGACATCGCCAGACGCCTCGGCGGCGTCGAACTGTCGCGCGATGTCGGTCAGGCGCTCGGCCGCAATCCGTGTCCGATCGTGGTGCCGTGCCATCGCGTGCTCGCCGCCGGCGACAAGCCGGGAGGCTTCTCGGCCAACGGCGGCATCGCCGCCAAGCTGAAAATGCTCGCCATCGAGGGCGCGGCCGTCAATCACACGCCGAGCTTGTTCGACTGATCATTTTCGCGCAAAGCGGATACCAGTTCCAGCTTGCAAATCTGGCGGTTATGGCCTGGTCGCCGATGCCTCATTGCCGCCGCCGTGGTAGGGTGCTGTTTTATAGCATTTTCGAGCGAAGCATGTCCTCGGTTCGCGTCAGGAAAACGCGTCAAAAAATAAGCTGAGGCCCGGCTTTAATTCCATCAAAGCCGGAATAGCTCCAGCAGCCCGGAGAGTGAGTTGAACGGCGCAACCCCAGATCCAACCGGTCAGGACCGTGGCCGGCGTGCGGCGGCGGGGCCTGGACTGACAAAAGCCTTGCGGCGCGCAAGATGGGTAATCGCGTGGGAAAGGGCCTGGCCGCATCTGGCGCGGCTGCTCTGCGTCGCCGGGCTGTTTCTGGCCGTATCCTGGGCCGGCCTGTGGCTTGTGCTGCCGGCGGCGGGACGCGCCGTTGCACTTGCTGCATTTGCCCTATTGTCGCTGGCGGCTGCGGCGCCTGCCATCAGGTTCCGCTGGCCCAGCCGCGAGGACGGGCTGAGCCGGCTCGACCGCAGCGCCGGCACGCGTCATCGCCCGGTAACCACGCTCGCCGACACGCTGGTGAGCCGGGATCCGGTCGCGCTGGCATTGTGGCAGGCGCAGCGCGCGCGCACGCTGGCGTCGATCAAGCGTATTCGCGCCGGACTGCCGTCGCCGCGGCTGGCGATGCATGACCGCTGGGCGCTGCGCGCGCTGGTGGTGGTGCTGATGGTCGCAACCTTCATCGCCGCTGGCGGCGAAAGAAGCGAGCGGGTGGCTGCCGCATTCGACTGGAACGGCGTGCTGGCGTCGGCCAATGTCAGGGTCGATGCCTGGGTCGCGCCGCCGCCCTATACCGGCAAGCCTCCGATCATCCTGTCAGCGGCGAACAAGGATGCCGCGCCATCCGATACCGCAGCGCTTCCGGTGCCTGCGGGCAGCGCGCTGATCGTTCGCTCGAGCGGAGGCCGCCTCGACGTCGCGGTCAGCGGCGGCGTGACTGAATCGACTGCGACCGACAAGCCGCCGGAAGGCACCAACCAACGGCATTTCACCATTGCCACCGATGGCGCGGCCCATGTGCGTGCGCCGTCGGGGCAGCCGCAATGGACATTCAGCGCTATTCCCGATCGCGCCCCGGCCATATCGCTGGCAAAGCATCCGGAACGCCGGGCGCGCGGATCGTTGCGGTTGTCCTATCGCATGGAGGACGACTACGGCGTGACCGAAGCCCATGCGGTCTTCTCGGCTCGAACCGAATCCGCCGCAAAGGACGGTGCGACCGCGCGCCCGCTGTTCGACCCGCCGCAATTCGCGTTGGCGTTGCCGAATGCGCGAACCCGCAACGGGATCGGGCAGACCGTCAAGGATCTGAGCGAGAGCCCCTATGCCGGCGCCGATGTGACGTTGACGCTGACCGCGCGCGACGACGCCGGGAACGAGGGACGCAGCGAGCCGTTCGACGTGCGCCTGCCGGAACGGGTGTTCACCAAACCGCTTGCGCGCGCGCTGATCGAGCAGCGCCGTATCCTGGCGCTGGACGCCAATCAGAAAACCCAAGTCTATACCGCGCTCGATGCCCTCCTGATCGCGCCAGAGGTGTTCACTCCCAAGGTGGGCGAATATCTCGGTCTTCACAGCGTGACCAGGCAGCTCGAGGAGGCGCATACCGACGCCCAGTTGCGCGAGGTCGTCGCCAGCCTTTGGGCGCTCGCCGTCACCATCGAGGATGGCAATATCACCGACGTCGAAAAGGCGCTGCGTGCGGCGCAGGATGCGCTGAAGGATGCATTGGAGCGCGGCGCGAGCGACGAGGAGATCAAGAAGCTCACCGAGAACCTGCGCGCGGCGCTGGACAAGTACGTGCAGCAGTTGGCCGAACAGATGCGCAACGACCCGCAGAAACTGGCGCGTCCGCTCGATCGCAACACAAAGGTTATGCGCCCGCAGGACCTCGACAACATGATCGAGCGCATGGAGCGCCTGTCGCGCTCCGGCGACAAGGATGCCGCCAGGCAGTTGTTGGATCAGTTGCAGCAAATGCTCGAGAATCTGCAGATGGCGCAGCCGGGTCAGGGCCAGGGCGAGGACGGCGACATGCAGCAGTCGCTGAACGAACTCGGCGACATGATCCGCAAGCAGCAGCAGTTGCGCGACAAGACCTACAAGCAGGGCCGGGATTCGCCTCGCGATCACGACGGTCAGAATGCCATGGGCGGCCTGCAGCAGGATCAGCAGGCGCTGCACGACAGGCTCAGGACATTGCAGCAGGAACTCGCCAAACGCGGAATGGGGCCGGGCCAGCCTGGCCAGCAGGGGCAGGAGGCCGGTCAGGATGACGGCGGGGACGGTCTCGGTCAGGCCGATTCCGCCATGGGCGAGGCCGACGGTCGGCTTGGTGAAGGCAATGCCGATGACGCCGTCGACGCGCAAGGCCGGGCGCTGAATGCGCTGCGCAAGGGCGCCCGGAGCCTTGCCGAAGCCATGCAGCAAAGCGAGGGTGACGGGCAGAGTGAGGACGGTCCGGGCAGTCAGGCTGGCCGGCAGAACGGCGGCAATCAGACCGACCCGCTGGGGCGGCCGCTGCGTGGCCGGGAATTCGGCAACGATATGACTGTCAAGATTCCCGGCGAAATCGACGTGCAGCGGGTCCGCCGCATTCTCGAAGAATTGCGCCGACGTCTCGCCGATCCGTCGCGGCCGAAGGTCGAACTCGATTACATCGAGCGGCTGCTCAAGGATTACTGACGTCCCGTTAACGCTTGCCCGTCTGGCGCGCCGTCAGCGCGCCGGCGACGGCGGCGCGGATATCGGCCACCGAAAACGGCTTGGTGACGACGTCGTGCACGATGGCGTTGAGACCGGACGCGCGCTCGCGCTGATCGGCGAAGCCCGTCATCAGCAGGATGACCAGATTGGGGAAATCGCGCGCCGCCGCTAGCGCCAGTGCGATGCCGTCCATGATCGGCATCTTGATGTCGGTGAGCAGCAGATCGAAGCCGCGCGCGTCGCCGGTCAAAATATCCAGCGCTTCGGCGCCGTCAGCCGCGGTCACCGTCTCGTGGCCGTCCATGGCGACGGCGCGGGCCACCAGCAACCGCATCGAGTCCTCGTCGTCGGCAATCAGAATACGCGCCACGGGTTACGCTCCGCCTCCCGCGGCAAGGTCCTGCCGGTTGAAGAAACGAACGTCGATACTGCGGCCTTCCGGTGGCGGGGACGCCAGCCGTGTACGGAACCAGGCGCTCTCGCCGGGCTTGAGCGCGGGCTGTTCGAGCACCGCGTTCCAGGCGTAGATCTCCGTGTCGTGCGCGTCACGGACGCTGAAGCGCAGACGCGGCAGTTCGACCGGCTTGCGGGTTTGCGCAACGATCATGCCTTCGATCACCAGCACCGGCTTGCCGTCGACGGTTTCGCTCGACATCTTGACGTCCTTGAACGCCAATCCACGCAGGTTCACTTCCAGCCCGGCCAGCCGATAGAATATTGCGGTTTGCGGCAGCAGCCGCACGATCTCGACGCGCCAGATGACCAGGGCCAGCACCATGGCGGCCATCGCGGCGCAGACCGTGTTCAGATTGACCGCAGGCCGGCGCAGCGCGAATGAGGGCTTGAGCAGGGCGCCGAGCCGCGAGGTGGCGGCCGAGCGCGGACGTTTGCCGTCCTGGGGCGTATTGTCCTGTTGTGCCGGCGACGTCCCGGCGCCGGCGAGATCCTGCTGCAAGCCCTCAAGTTCCGGGGATTCCGGCAGCTCGCTGGCGATCGGCGGACTGTCGATGGAGGGGATGTCGCCGGTCTGTGGAGGCTGGTTCCATTCCGCCGCCTCGTCCGCTTCCGCCATCGAAGGGACGCGCACCGCGGTGACGGCAATATTTTCAGGCGTCGCCCGCCAGGTTTCCTTGCAGCGCGAGCAGCGGACGGTACGGCCCGCTTCGCCGAAACTTGCGGAATCGACCGCATAGGATGTCGTACAATGAGGGCAGACGATGTGCATGGACGACTCGCCGGAATAACGCTGTCCGGAGTCTATGCGCCGACCGTTAACGAATCGGAAACCATAACCGACGCACAACGGGATTGATCGACGGCCGCCGTTCCGGAAAGACCACGGGGACGCGCAAGTCCGGGGTGACGCCGCCTGTCCCGTCCCGCGTCCATCGAACGGAGCCAGGCTTGATCCGGTTCGAAAATGTCGGCTTGCGCTACGGGCTCGGCCCGGAGATTTTGCGTGACCTCAGCTTTCAGATTCCCGCCCATTCGTTCCAGTTCCTCACCGGCCCGTCCGGTGCCGGAAAAACCTCCCTGCTGCGGCTGTTGTTTCTGTCGCTGCGGCCGACGCGGGGACTCGTCAACCTGTTCGGTCAGGACGTCTCGCTGCTGGGCAAGGACGCGATCGCCGATCTGCGCAAGCGTATCGGCATCGTGCTCCAGGACTTTCGCTTGCTCGATCACATGACTACCTACGAGAACGTCGCATTGCCATTCCGCGTGATGGGGCGGGATGAGTCGACCTACCGGCGCGAAGTCATCGACCTTCTGAAATGGGTGGGTCTCGGCGAACGCATGGATGCGCTGCCGCCGATCCTGTCCGGCGGCGAGAAGCAGCGCGCGGCGATCGCCCGCGCGGTGATCGCGCGCCCGCAGCTTCTGCTGGCGGACGAACCGACCGGCAACGTCGATCCGACGCTCGGGCGGCGTTTGCTGCGGCTGTTCATCGAGCTGAACAAAACCGGCACGGCGGTTATCATCGCTACCCACGACATCACGCTGATGGACCAGTACGACGCGCGGCGGCTGGTGCTGCACCAGGGACGGCTGCACATCTATGAGTAACGCGGGCGATGATCATGGTGTCCTGGTGGATCTCGGGCTCGAACGCCCGCAGGTGCCGGCCCGCGCGCGCAACATGTCGCCGATCGTGCCGCGCGCCTCGATCGCAGGCCGTGCGCTGGTGGCCGTCGTCGCCATCATGACCTTTCTGGCCTCGATCACGACCGGGGCGGTGCTGCTGGTCAGCGCCTCGGCCGCGGAATGGCAGTCGGAGGTCGCGAGCGAAATCACCATCCAGGTGCGTCCTGTCGCCGGGCGCGACATCGAGCGCGACGTAACCGCGGTCGCCAGCGCGATGCGCGCGGAGCCGGGTATCCTCGATGTCAGGCCGTACACCAAGGAGGAATCGGGCAAGCTGCTGGAGCCGTGGCTTGGCAGCGGTCTGTCGCTCGACGATCTGCCGGTGCCGCGGATGATCGTGGCTCGCGTCGCGCCGGGGTCCAGGCTGGACCTGAAAGGGCTTCGCAGCCGTGTGGCGCAACTGGCGCCGTCGGCCAGCGTGGACGACCATCGCGCCTGGATCGACCGGATGCGATCGATGACCGGCGCGACGGTGTTCGCCGGGATCGGTGTCCTTGCCCTGGTCATCATTGCGACCATTATCTCGGTATCCTTCGCGACCCGGGGCGCGATGGCGGCCAATCGCCCGATCGTCGAGGTGTTGCATTTCGTCGGCGCGAGCGATCGCTACATCGCCAATCGCTTCCTGCGGCATTTCCTGCGGCTCGGGTTCGAGGGCGGTGCAATCGGCTGCGTCGCCGCGATGCTGATGTTCGGGTTCTCCGAATCGATCGCCAGCTGGTTCTCCGGAACGCCGGTCGGGGATCAGTTCGCGGCGCTGCTGGGCACGTTTTCGCTGCGCCCCTCCGGCTATCTCGTGCTGGCGGCGCAGGCGGTCCTGATCGCGGCGATCACTGCCTTCGCCTCCCGCCGCACCTTGTTTGCGACGCTGGACGATATCGACTGAGCAACTGTTTCAGGCCTCACGTTTTTCCCGGTGCGGCCGGATTCCACTTCGCCCCGAAACGCACTAAAGTCGGGGACCAGGAACATCGAACGGATGAGTGAACAAGCCCGTCATGACAAGCCGGAAACCTCGCGCCGGGCGCCGGCGCGGTGTCGCGCCACGCTGCTCGCGGCCGTGGTTGCCGCCGCCGGGATCGTCTTTGTCGGCGCGGCGGTGGGCTTCGTCGCATTTCTGTCGCAACTGCGCGGCGTCGAGACCAAGCCCGCCAGCAATGCCGACGGTATCGTTGTGCTCACCGGCGGCTCGTCGCGGATTTCCGACGCGGTCGAGCTGCTGGCCGGCGGCTACGGCAAGCGGCTGCTGATCTCGGGGGTCCACCCGACCAACGGAATTAGCGATATTTCGCGCTCGTTGCCGGACAGCCAGCGGATATTGACCTGCTGCGTCGATCTCGATCGCTCGGCGGTCAACACCCGGAGCAACGCCAGCGAGACGCGGCGCTGGGTCGACGAGCAAGGCTTCCATTCGCTGATCGTGGTGACCTCGAACTATCATATGCCCCGCGCCATCGTCGAATTGTCGCATGCGATGCCGGACGTCACCCTGATTCCGTTCGTGGTGATCGGCGACAAGTGGCGCGAAGAGCCGTGGTGGACGAGTGGTGCGACCCTGCGGCTCTTGCTATCGGAGTATGCCAAATACCTCGCCGCGGAGGTGCGGGTTCGCCTGGCCTATCTTGGCCTGGAACTCTTCCCCGAGATCGGCGATCAGCCGACCGGATCGGTCGCGCCGCGACGGCCGGCGTCGGGTTAGCCCGGCGACCTGCGCTACGGAATTGGATTTTCGATGACTTCGATTTTTCTGCGCTCGCTGGCCTTCAACGTCCTGTTCTATCTGACGATGGCGATCTGGCTTGTTACTGCGCTGCCGACGTTCCTGATGCCGCGCGCGGCCATTCTCGGCGTGGCAAAGGCCTGGGGGCGCTGGAACGTCTGGCTGATGCGCGTGATATGCAATACCAGAACCGAGTATCGTGGCATTGACAAGATTCCGCCGGGCCCGCTGATTGTCGCCTCGAAGCATCAGTCGATGTGGGAAACCTTTGCGCTGCTTCAATTCCTCGATCAGCCGATCTTCATCCTCAAGCGCGAGCTGAACTGGATTCCGTTCTTCGGCTGGTACCTGATGAAGGCCGGCATGATCGGCATCGACCGCAAGGCCGGCATACGCTCGCTCAAGATGCTGGCCAGGATGACGCAGGAGCAGATGCATCGCGGGCGTCAGCTCGTCATTTTCCCGGAAGGGACGCGGCGTCCGGCCGGGGCGCCGCCGGCGTACAAAAGCGGTGTCGCCATGATCTATGCCGAGGGCGACGTGCCGTGCGTGCCGGTGGCGCTCAATTCCGGTCTGTGCTGGCCGCGCCGGACATTCCTGCGCTATCCGGGAACGATTACGGTCGAGTTCCTCGATCCGCTGCCGCCCGGATTGCGGCGCGACGAATTCATGTCGCGGCTGACGGCGTCGATCGAGGGGGCGACCGGCAGCCTGGTGGAAGCGGGGCGGCGCGAGCAGGCGCGGTTGTTCGGACGGGTGCCGGACGCGCCGGTGGAAGGGCTCTAGACTAGTGCCTTTTCGCTTATGATGAAATCAGAAGCGAGGCTCTAAGATTTTGAATTGACGCGTTTTCTTCACGCGAACCGATACCCACTTCGCTCGAAAACGCCCTAGCCGCGCACCGGCGTATCGTCGTGCAGCAATTCGGCCAACCGGTGAAGGTTCGGGTCGCGAAAGCCCTGTGCCTCGATCGACCTCACCGTGGACAGCACGTAGTCGCGATTATGTCCGGAGCGGCCATGCCCCTGCCGGACGTAACGGACCTGTTCGGAGAGCGTCAGCCGTCCGGCATACTGGACATGGCCGCGATCGACGACATAGGCCAGGGCGCCGACCCGCCGGCGGGCGTCGTCCGCGAGCCAAACCGAGCGCATCACCTCGCGGTAGACGTGGGTGGTCTGCTCGCGCCCGCGCAAGTAAGCGATCGTTGCCTCGCGCCGGCCAGCCGCAACCCGGAACGCGATGCCCCGGCAGGCACCTCCGCGGTCGAGGCCGAGAACCAGCCCCGGCTTTTCCGGAGTTCCGCGGTGGTCGAACGAATAGACGCAGAGCGCCCGGTGCTCGCCGATCAATCGCGCCGGGACCTGCTCTGCAAAATCGAACCCAGGCCGCCACATCAGCGAGCCATAACCGAACACCCAGAGGTCGTCGTCGGAAGGGCCGGAAGGCGGCTCGAATTGGCGTTGAGCATTCATTCCGCGCACGCCTAGCGCGTATTCCGCAAAAGTGGGTAGCGGCTTTTGCGATC
This sequence comes from Nitrobacter sp. NHB1, assembly GCF_036964665.1. NCBI lineage: Bacteria > Pseudomonadati > Pseudomonadota > Alphaproteobacteria > Hyphomicrobiales > Nitrobacteraceae > Nitrobacter > Candidatus Nitrobacter laanbroekii. The sequence goes on along the minus strand of NZ_JBAMDA010000001.1, from coordinate 1,943,712 downwards.
AGAATACGCGCAAGTTATTAACTGAGAGCATTTTCCTGCGGCTAACCGGGTAGCCGGAAAATGCTCTAACAGACCCGCGCGGCCAGGCGAAGCGGAATTGAAAGGGCTGGTTTTGCCGGAACAGCGCGACTATGGTCCGAGGCGACCGCCGATTTGACAAAATTCACGGGTCTACCTCCGCGCATGACCGTCACCACCGCCGCCCCTTCCACCAAGTACCGTCGTTGGCCCATTTTCGTCATGCCCGTGCTGGTGGTCATCGCCGCCGCGGCGTGGAGCGCGTTCTGGTTCTATGCGGCCTCGCAGGTCGATCGGACCGTCGATGTTTGGCGCGCGCGCGAAGCCGCGTCCGGGCGCACCTTTGATTGTGCCAAACGGACCCTCACGGGATTTCCGTTCCGTCTGGAGGTTAACTGCGAGGATGCGACCGTCGAACTGAAGTCGCAGACGGCCGATCAGGCCGCTGCCCTGACCGCGCGCCTCGGGGACATCTTTGTGATCTCGCAGATATACACTCCGAAACTGCTGATCGCAGCGTTCAAAGGTCCGGCGACCCTGTCCCAGCACGGGCAGCCGGTGATGGTCGTCAACTGGAAGACCGCACGCAGCAGCATCGTCGGATTGCCAGGTCCTCCGCAGAGTGCGGATATCGTATTCGACGATTTGTCGATCAACCGCATCGCGGCCTCGGGGCAGACCCCGTTTGCGCGCGCCAGCCATGTGGAGCTTCACGGTCGCATTGCGGAGAACTCCAAACCGGATCACCCGACGATCGAGACCGTCCTCGAATTGACCGGGGCAAGCCTTCGCGACGTTCATCCAGTGCTGACCAAGCCGTTCAATGCCGATGTCCGCGCGATAGTGCACGGGCTGAAGGATTTCACGCCAAAGCCCTGGCCGGTGCGGTTTCGCGAATTGCAGGCGGCGGGCGGCCGCGTCGAGATCAAGCAGTCGCGCATCCAGCAGGGTGATCTGATTGCGATTGCCGCCGGCTCGCTCGGTCTCACGGCCGACGGACACCTTGATGGCCAGTTGAATATGACGGCGACCGGTTTCGAGAAGGTGATTCCGGCGCTCGGAATCGATAAAATGCTGGAGCAGGGTGTGCCGCAGGGCACCCTCGACAAGGTCGCGCCGGGCGTGAAGACACGGGATATCGACAATCTGTTCGGTGCGCTGGACCGGGCGATTCCGGGGTTGGGCAAGGCCGTGCGTGAGAACGCCAACGTCGGCGTCGCCGCGGGCGTCGCCGCGATTGGTCAGGAGGCAACGCTGGAAGGCAAGAAAGCGCGCTCCTTCCCGTTGCGGTTCGTCGACGGCGCGGTCTTCGTCGGACCGCTGAAAATCGCCCAGACGCCGCCGCTGTTCTGAGCGCGCGCTGACATCTGCCTTGGCTGTCGTGCGCGGGCTTGACCCGCGCATCCATTGCTTTTCGCGTAAGACGATGGATTGCCGGATCAAGTCCGGCAATGACCACTATGGCTTCTTCGCCGCGCTCGTTTGCAGCCGTCCGAAGTCGGGGGCAGCAGAGTCCTGGCCGATCTCGACGATGCCGCGGCGGATCGCGCGGGTGCGGGTAAAATGCTCGAACAGCGCTTCTCCATCGCCGCGGCGCATGGCGCGCGTCAGCTTGGAGAGGTCCTCGCTGAAAGTGCCGAGCATTTCCAGCACCGCGTCCTTGTTGGTCAAAAATACGTCGCGCCACATGGTGGGATCGGAGGCCGCGATCCGGGTGAAGTCGCGAAAGCCGCCGGCGGAGAATTTCATCACTTCCGAGGATGTGACCTCGCCGAGCTCGTCGGCGGTGCCGACGATGGTGTAGGCGATCAGGTGCGGCAGATGGCTGGTGATTGCCAGCACCAGATCGTGATGCTCGGGTGTCATGGTCTCGACCCTGGCGCCGATCGCGGTCCAGAACACGCGGAGCTTGTCCACCGCGGCGGGATCCGTCCCCTCGGGCGGCGTCAGGATGCACCAGCGGTTGATGAACAGTTCGGCAAAACCGGAATCCGGACCAGAGTGCTCGGTCCCTGCCACCGGATGCGCGGGAACGAAATGCACCCCGGCGGGCAGATGCGGGGCCATGTCGCGGACGACGGCGCCTTTCACCGATCCGACATCGGAGATGATGGCGCCCGGCTTGAGGCGGGATGCGATCTCCTGCGCCACCGCTCCGCACGCCCCGACCGGGATGCAGAGGATCACGAGGTCGGCGCCATCAGCGGCTTCGGCGTTGGTTTCCACCACGCGATCGGCGATGCCGAGTTCCGTCACCCGCGCACGCGTCGTCGCGGAGCGTGCGGTGACGACGATTTCGCCGGCGAGGCCTTGCGCGCGCGCGGCGCGCGCAATCGAACCGCCGATCAGGCCGAAGCCGATCAGCGCGATCCGCTGGAATGAGGGCGCTGCGGTCATGTCTGCGCCATGAAGTCGCGCAAGCCGTCCGCTACCAGGCGATTGGCTTCCTCGGTGCCGATGGTCATGCGCAGGGCATTCGGCAGACCGTAACTGTCGAGCGCGCGCAGCACGAGGCCGTGTTTGGTCAGGAACGCATCGGCCTCAGACGCGGTCTTGCCCTTCGTCGTCGGGAAGTGGATCAGGATGAAGTTCGTCACGCTCGGCGTTACCTTGAGGCCGAGTTTTGTCACTTCATTCGTCAGCCAGTTACGCCACTTTTCGGTGTGAACCTTCGACATCTGGACGTGCGCGGTATCCTCGATCGCAGCCGCAGCCGCAAGCATCGCCGGCGTCGAGACGTTGAAGGGGCCGCGAATCCGGTTCACTGCATCCACGATATGCGCCGGGCCGAACATCCAGCCGATCCGCAGCGAGGCCAGGCCATGGATCTTGGAGAAGGTATGCGTCAGCACGGTGTTCTCCGTCGTCGCCGCCAGTTCGATGCCGAATTCGTAGTCGTTGCGCGATACATAATCGGAATAGGCGGCGTCGAGCACCAGCAGCACATGCGACGGCAGGCCCGCGCGCAACCGCTTGATCTCGTCGAAGGGAAGATAGGTGCCGGTCGGGTTGTTCGGATTGGCGAGCCAGACCATCTTGGTCTTTGGCGTTACCCGCTTGAGGATCGCATCGACGTCGGCGGTGTAATCGATTTCCGGCGCGACGACGTTGGTCGCGCCGTTTGCGGTGGTCGCGATCGGGTACACCAGAAAGCCGTGCGTGGTCGAAATAGCCTCATCGCCGTCGCTGAGATAGACGTGCGCGAGCAGGTTGAGGATCTCGTCGGACCCCGCGCCGCAGATGATGCGGTCCGGGTCGAGGCCGTAGGCGCGCCCGATGGCCTCGCGCAGCACGCGCGAGGTGCCTTCCGGGTAGTCCTGAAGATGCGCCACGGCATTGCGGTAAGCGTCCATCGCCTTCGGCGAGGGGCCGAACGGCGTTTCGTTGGCCGACAGCTTGAACACCTTGCGGCCCGCTTCCGGCACCGGGCTCTTGCCGGGCGTGTAGGGCGCAATATCGAGAATGCCGGGATTCGGCACCGGTCGGGACATCATTGACTCCGGACTATCGGGATTAAGCGTTGGCCGCCCCGCTGGAGGGCATCGTATAGCGTGTTGCGTGGCTGCCGACGAGGGCGGTCGAACGGACCGAAGCGCCGGCCTCAAACAGCGCCGATTTGATCGTATCGAGGCTGGTGTCTCCCGTGACGGACACCAGCAGCGCAGCGCCGTCGAAGGCGGTATCGGGCACGGCAACGATCTCGGCGAGCGGCGACAGCGCACGGGCGGTATCGGCATTCCAGCCGGACACGCGCACGCTCCAGGTCTCTACTTCGGTGACCCGCGCATTGTCGGCGACCCGCGAGATGACGAACACCGGCAGCGCCGCCGGGTGGTCGGCGCGCTCGATGAAGGGCAGGCGGGCGATGATTTTCGGCGCGCCGTCGGCTTCAAGCGCGAGCCACCATGGCGCGCGGCTCGAGGTCGCCGAGACCAGGGCAAGATCGCCTTTCGAATTCGCCACCGCTTCCACGGCCGCCTGCGCATTGAAATGCGGCACGAAGGGGACCGTGAAGCCAAAGTGGAAGCGTGCGGAATCCCGCATCGCGGATTCGCCGAGCGACAGATCGGCATGCAGCGAAAAAGGCGCCTGCACGTAGGTGAAGGTCGAGATGATGACGCGCCAGATGCTCTCGACGGTGTCGAGCGGCAGGATGCCGCGATGACGCTGCGCCAGACGGCGCATCATGTCGGCTTCTCGCGCCGGTCGAAATGCGGATCCGATTTCCTGGGTCTGCTTCACCGAGATCAGGCGGTCGATGATGTCGCCGCGCCGCATCAGCAGGCTGTGCACCTCCTCGTCGATGGCGTCGATCTCTTTGCGCAGTTCCTGCAGGGATGATGGCGCGGGGGGGACTTTGGTCATGGATGCAACTCGTCGGCCGGGCGAACGGGGCGGCGGCTAGAGCATGATCCCGAAAAGTGGAAACCGGTTTTCGGATAAGATCATGCTCAATCAAAAGGGTAACGCTAGATTCTGATTTAACGCAGTTGAATCAGAATCTAGCGGTCCGGTTCTGCCATTCCCATCCCGTTTCAGGGAGCGCCTTTTGCGAATGTCAGCGCAAAAGGACATTTGCGTCGGGGTCTTCGGCAAATAACGGGTCGCGAATGGTAAATTAATTCCACCAGCGGCCGCATTGATAGGAAAGTAGGCGCATGAAAGCAAAGAAAACATTGCCCGCCATGGCTTGTCTTAACGAAATGGCTTGTCTTGACGAAAACCGCCTGCGGGATTAGGTTTCGGTTATTCCGTGGTCATTTGAGCCGGCCGGCTTGCAGCCACGTTAAACAACTCGCTAAACAGGCCGGGGACAGCGAAATCCTGATCCCGGCCGAACCCATGTTCAGGCCGGTTTTTTATGGCCTGTGATCCGCGGTTTCTTCGAAGCCCCGGAGGAGGCCAGTGTCAGGATGGTAAACGTGCAATCGGTACCGACCCCGGCTCACGCCGAGTATCGAGCCCAGGAAGCAGACCATCCCACCTCGCAGGTCGCGTTGTTCAGCGGCGATCAACCGCTGTCGCTCGATTGCGGAATCGATCTCGCGCCTTTCCAGATCGCCTATCAGACCTACGGCGAACTCAACGCCGGAAAGTCCAACGCCATCCTGGTCTGCCATGCGCTGACCGGGGATCAGCATGTTGCCAACGTCCATCCGGTCACCGGCAAGCCCGGCTGGTGGGTGACCCTGGTGGGGCCTGGCAAGCCGCTCGACACCGACAGGTATTTCGTCATCTGCACCAACGTGATCGGCGGCTGCATGGGTTCGACCGGTCCCGCCTCGATCAATCCTGCGACCGGCGCGGTATGGGGGCTGGATTTTCCGGTCATCACCATTCCCGACATGGTGCGCGCGCAGGCCATGCTGATCGATCGCCTGAGCATCGACACGCTGTTTTCGGTGGTCGGCGGCTCCATGGGCGGCATGCAGGTGTTGCAGTGGTGCACGGCCTATCCGCAACGCGTGTTTTCAGCGCTGCCGATCGCATGCAGTACGCGCCACTCCGCGCAGAACATCGCGTTTCACGAGTTGGGACGGCAGGCGGTGATGGCCGACCCCGACTGGCGCGACGGCCGCTATGTCGAGCAGGGCACCCATCCGCACCGGGGTCTCGGCGTGGCGCGGATGGCCGCGCATATTACCTATCTGTCTGACGCGGCGCTGCATCGCAAGTTCGGACGACGGATGCAGGACCGCGAACTGCCGACATTTTCCTTCGATGCGGATTTTCAGGTGGAGAGCTATCTGCGCCACCAGGGATCGTCGTTCGTCGAGCGTTTTGACGCCAACTGCTATCTCTATCTGACGCGGGCGATGGATTATTTCGACATCGCGGCCGATCACAACGGCGTGCTGGCCGCCGCGTTTCGCCATACGCGGACCCGGTTCTGCGTGGTGTCGTTCACGAGTGACTGGTTGTTCCCGACCTCTGAATCGCGCGCAACCGTACATGCGCTCAATGCCGGCGGTGCGCGGGTCTCGTTCGCGGAGATCGAGACCGATCGCGGCCACGACGCCTTCCTGCTCGATGTTCCCGAATTTTTCGACATCGCGCACGCGTTCCTGGAATCGGCGGGAAAGGCCCGCGGTCTGGCAGCCGCAGGTGAGTGACATGAGCGTAGAGCAACCGACCCTGCCGCTGAATGACGTCGCGCCGCCGGCGGGTGGCCGCTATCGCAGCGATCATCTCCTGCTGGCCGAGATGATCGAGCCCAATTCGAAGGTCCTGGACGTCGGCTGCGGCGACGGTGACCTCTTGCAACTGCTCGAGACGCGCGGCATCGACGGCCGCGGCATCGAACTGTCGCGCGAGGGCGTCAATCATTGCGTCGCCAAAGGCTTAGCGGTGGTGCAGGGCGACGCCGACACCGACCTGGTCAACTATCCCGACGACGCCTTTGATTACGTGATCCTGTCGCAGACCCTGCAGGCGACGCGGCAACCGAAGGCCGTGCTGGAAAATCTGCTGCGGATCGGCCACGGCGCCATCGTATCATTCCCGAATTTCGGCTACTGGAAGATGCGGGTTCAGCTTCTGGTCGGCGGCCACATGCCGCGCACGGATAACCTGCCGGCGACTTGGTACGACACGCCGAATATCCATTTTTGCACCATCAAGGATTTCGTCCAGCTCTGCGACGAGATCAATGTCAAGATGGAGCGTGCGGTCGCGCTCGATCTTTACGGACGGCCGCTGCGATTCAACGCGCCGTGGTGGTTCTGGAACATGTTCGGGGAGCAGGGCGTGTTTCTGCTCAGCCGGGCGGAGAAGAACAAGTAGCCAACATCGATCGGGTCCCCGATCTCGAACGCCATCCGGCGGGCCGGTCGGTGGCCATAGCCGTTCGCGAAGTCGGCGCGGTCTTGGTCTTGAGATGATCGCGGATTGCGACCGCATCGTCGCGGAAGTCCTCGTAGCAGGAACTGTCCGATGCCGGACTTATCCGATGGCGTGTAACCGCGCCGGGCCTGTGATGCTGCGGTGTAAGTAGCGCATTTGCGGCTCCCGGCTTGCGCGGGCCGATATGTTGGAAGCCCGCAGAGAATTCATGCACGAACAGGATCGGCCTGCCGCTGCCGGCTTCCTCGAGAGGCGCACGTTGTCTTTGGTCGCGGCGTTACGGCATGTCGATTCCACTAAGAAGATTGTTTGCTGATGGGTTTGTCGTAGACACGAGAAGTAAAACAACGACAGACGAAAACCTGCGCGGATATGTTCTGCGTTTAGTGCCGTTCAACCATGTTTTCGTGCGTCGATATTTCTGTATCAATACAACGCGCAACTTTTGTTGACATTAAATTATCCTATAGTTGCCATGTTTTAGACATATTTAACCTTTTTAGGCGGGTGCGGTGATTCTTTGTTAAGGATTGCGCGACACCGGAGGGTGTCACAACGACTCGACACCGGAGGGTGTCACAGGGGTGCATGTATGTTTCAGTTAGTTGCGTTTCGCCGGCTGCCGCGTATCCTGGCACTGGCGGTGTGTTCGTTGGCGGTCGTCGCATTCGCGGCGCCGGCCTCGGCAAGGCCTCATCATCGTGCGGGACATCACGCGCACGTTCATCACCACAAACACCATCATCACGTTCGCCGGCACCACCGGTATCGCCATCATCAGCATAGGCGCCGTCACACGCGGGCGTTGCGCTCGAATGCGGACGAAACCGGATTTTCGGATGGGGGCTTCGTGTCGAATATCGTCGCCGAAGCACGCCGCTACATCGGTGGCAATCCCACCGGCCGCAGCCGGCTCTGGTGCGCGCGCTTCATGAATATGGTTCTGAAGCGCTCCGGGCATAAGGGAACTGGTTCTGACATGGCGAGTTCATTCGCGCATTACGGGCGGCGGGTCTCCGGCCCACAGGTCGGCGCCATCGCTGTCATGAGCCGACGCGGCGGCGGCCATGTCGGCGTCGTCAGCGGCATCGATCGGCGCGGCAACCCCATTGTCGTGTCGGGCAATCACGGCCATCGCGTCGCGGAGTCGGTCTATCCGCGCGGGCGCATCTATGCCTATGTGGTGCCGAACTGAGGTGTGTGGTGCCGTTTTCGCCCTCTCCCTTTGAGAGAGGGTACCTCGGTGAACCAGGGCGGGCGGGGCAAGTTTCGACAAGCCCCGCTTTTCCCCCATGGATGCCGTCCGTGCTTGCCTCCCGCGGAGCATGGGAGAGAAGGAAGAACCGCGGTCGCCCGTTTACGCGAGGGTTTCTCCAAGCGTTTCGACCTTGTCGTCGATCCTGATCGTGCCGCCGGTGACGACTTCCGCATAGACCCCGCAATCGCAATGCCCCAGCGTTCGCATCAGCGTGCGTGGAATGTCGAGATCGCGAACTGCTGCCTCCGGGTCGACGTTGGTGGCCGTGCATCGGACGATGCGCTTGACCACCTTGAGCCGGATGTCGCCGATCGCGAGCGTGCGCTCGAGCAGGTCGAGTTCGCTCCAGGCCGGCCAGCCACGGATGTAAAGATTGGCGCGGAAGCGTAGCGGATGAACCGGCTGCCCGACCATTGTCTCGATGGCGGCGACGCTGCCGAGGTTGATGATCGAAACCACCTTCCTTGCGACGTCCGAAAAACTGTGTCCATTGCCGACGAGAACCTGCGGCGGTCCCTTGAGTTCCTGGGTGAAGTTGGCGGCGAAGAACCGCTCGACCGTGGCGCGGCCCTCGGCCGTGCCGAGATCGGCGCGCACCGCCTCCTCGCCATTGGCGTGGATGGTGAGGGTCCGACTGGCGTCGTCGTAGCGGCTGCGGAGCGCGGCGAGCCGCTCATCGCGCATCAGCATCAGGAACCGGGACTTTGGAAAATACCGAGGCGCGGCCGGGTCGAAACCGGTGGGACCGTTTTCGATGGCATAGCTGCGGTCGCCGGGAACCGTTTTGCCGGGGCTCAGGATTGCATGGGGCAGGGCTTCGGCGGACAGGCCCTTGACGGGATAGCGGTAGAGGGCAGCGACGGCCGCATCTATCATAGCAGACATAGGGTCCTTTAAGGGATTCGGGGCGGCCATGCCATCGGCTTCGACGCGACGCCCCTTCATTTCCTGGGAGCGTATTCCTACATTTGCCACAGGCTGGATCGACGATCCGGCGTGCCGACCGCTGCCGGTTGAGGAACGTCAACGCGGCCAGCGGAAACCCAATGAAGATGTCGCTTCTGTGCCTTCGGGGCAGGAGCGGCAGGCTGAGGGAGATCTCCATGAATATTGAAAAGTATACCGAGCGGGTGCGCGGTTTCATCCAGTCCGCGCAATCGCTGGCGGCGCGCGAAAGCCACCAGCAATTTACGCCGCTTCATATCCTGAAGGTGCTGCTCGACGACAGCGAAGGTCTGGCGGGGAGCCTGATCGACCGCGCCGGCGGCAATTCGCGCGCGATCCTGAAGGCGACCGAAGCCGCACTCAACAAGATGTCGAAGGTGTCGGGCGCTGGCGCGGGCCAGATCTATCTGGCACCGGCAACGGTGCGCGCGTTCGATGCCGCCGAGCAGGCCGCCGAGAAGGCCGGCGACAGCTTTGTCACGGTGGAACGGCTGCTGCAGGCGTTGTCGCTCGACAAGGACAGCGAAGCCTCCAAGTTGCTGAAGGACGGAGGCGTCACCCCTCAGAACCTCAACGCGGCGATCAATGCGCTGCGCAAGGGGCGGACCGCGGATAGCGCCACGGCGGAAAACGCCTATGACGCGCTGAAGAAATATGCCCGCGATCTCACGCAAGCGGCGCGCGACGGCAAGCTCGATCCGGTGATCGGCCGCGACGAGGAAATCCGCCGCACGATCCAGGTGCTGTCACGTCGCACCAAAAACAATCCGGTGCTGATCGGCGAGCCCGGCGTCGGCAAGACCGCGATCGCGGAAGGCCTGGCGCTGCGCATCGTCAATGGCGACGTGCCGGAAAGCCTCAAGGACAAGAAGCTGCTCGCGCTCGATCTCGGGTCGCTGATCGCAGGCGCCAAATACCGCGGCGAGTTCGAGGAGCGGCTCAAGGCGGTGTTGCAGGAAATGACGTCGGCCGCCGGCGGCATCGTCCTGTTCATCGACGAGATGCACACGCTGATCGGCGCCGGCAAGGGCGACGGCGCCATGGATGCGTCAAATCTGTTGAAGCCGGCGCTGGCGCGCGGCGAGCTGCACTGCGTTGGCGCGACCACGCTCAATGAGTACCGCAAGCATGTCGAAAAGGATGCGGCATTGGCGCGGCGCTTCCAGCCGATCTTCGTGTCCGAGCCGACGGTCGAGGACACCGTCTCGATCCTGCGCGGGCTGAAGGACAAGTACGAACAGCATCACGGCGTCCGCATCGCCGACAGCGCGCTGGTCGCGGCCGCCACCCTGTCCAACCGTTATATCACCGACCGCTTCCTGCCCGACAAGGCCATCGATCTGGTGGACGAGGCGGCGGCGCGGCTGAAGATGCAGGTCGACTCCAAGCCGGAAGCGCTCGACTCGCTTGACCGCGAGATCGTTAGATTGAAGATTGAGCAGGAGGCGCTGAAGAAGGAGAACGATGCCGGCTCCAGGACGCGCCTTGCGAACCTCGAGAAGGAGCTGGTCGATCTGGAAAAGCAGTCGGCGGACCTGACCTCGCGCTGGAACGCGGAGAAGGGCAAGCTGTCGGACGCCGCCAAGCTCAAGAGCGAACTGGATCAGGCCCGGATCGAACTCGCCAACGCGCAGCGGCGCGGCGAATACCAGAAGGCCGGCGAACTGGCCTATGGACGGATTCCCGAACTCGAAAAGCGTCTCGCGACCATCGAGGCCGGCGAAGACAGCACGACGATGAATGAGACGGTGACGCCGGACAGCATCGCTCAGGTGGTGTCGCGCTGGACCGGCGTTCCCGTCGACAAGATGCTTGAGGGCGAGAAGGAAAAGCTGCTGCGGATGGAAGAGAGCCTTGCGGCGCGTGTCGTCGGACAGGGCGAAGCGGTGCGCGCGGTCGCCACGGCAGTGCGGCGTGCCCGCGCGGGCCTGCAGGATCCCAACCGGCCGATGGGCTCGTTCATGTTCCTGGGGCCGACTGGCGTCGGCAAGACCGAACTGACCAAGGCGCTCGCCGCCGATCTGTTCGACAACGAGACCGCGATGGTTCGCATCGACATGTCCGAATACATGGAGAAGCACTCGGTGGCGCGGCTGATCGGCGCGCCTCCCGGCTATGTCGGTTACGAGGAGGGCGGGGCGCTGACTGAGGCGGTGCGGCGGCGGCCCTATCAGGTCGTGTTGTTCGACGAGATCGAGAAGGCGCATCCGGATGTGTTCAACGTGCTGCTGCAGGTACTCGACGACGGCCGGCTGACCGACGGTCAGGGCCGCACGGTGGATTTCCGCAACACCTTGATCATCATGACCTCGAACCTCGGTTCGGAGTTTTTGGTCAACCAGCCCGAGGGCGAGGACACCGGCGCGGTGCGCGAGCAGGTGATGGAGAAGGTGCGCGCGCACTTCCGTCCTGAATTTCTCAACCGCGTCGACGAGATCATCCTGTTCCATCGGTTGCAGAAGAGCGAGATGGGCCGGATCGTGGAAATCCAGTTCGCCCGGCTGCAAAAGCTGCTGGAAGACCGCAAGATTGTGCTCGATCTCGATGCCTCCGCGCGCGACAGGCTGGCCGAGAAAGGCTGGGACCCCGCCTATGGCGCGCGCCCGCTCAAGCGCGTGATCCAGCGCAACGTGCAGGACCCGCTCGCTGAAATGATTTTGGCGGGCAAGGTCCACGACGGCGACCATGTCGCGATTTCGGTGAAAGGCGGCGCGCTCACGTTCAACGGCGAGGCACCGCAGACCGCGGACATCGAGCAACTCGAACCGCGGGTGCCGAAGCGCAAGCTGCACTGACGCCGACGCACGCGATTCAACCCTTCCTGCATCGCGGGGAGGGTTGAGCACCATTGCTATTTCGATGGTCCATTGATTCCGGCGTTCGGTTTTTCAACGATTGTTGATCGATGCGGGGTGCGAAAAACGCGAGCACTCCATTCAATCGAGTCGCTCACGCCCGATACCCACGCCGCAACGAGGGCGGCAAATCGCTGATGCCCTCATCAAGCTGAAACAATTCCCCGTTCTGCAAGACTCGCGTGGTTACTCTTTGCGGCACCGACGCAAGGTAAAACGGCCAGCGCGCCGGCGCCGATTTTGAGTGTCATGGGCACTCTCCCTCGATGCTAAAAATGAGCGTAGCAACGAAATAATCGTTTCGCTCCCGCCACGCATCGAAGGGTAATATTCTTTTTTTCAATAACGCATTGTTTTCTCTGCCAAACCAGCCCTATTCAAGAGGCCGAATTGTCGATAACGGCGGAAGATTTCCGTTTCGTTCAGCGACTCGACCCGACCTCTGAAGCGTAATCGCGGCGGCCGGCAGTTCGCTCTCCGAGGTTTGCTTGCGATGACAAAATTGGAATTTCCAGGTTCAGCGCTCACGACGGATCAGTGGACGCAGGTCAACCAGCTCGCGACGTCTCTCAGTCATGAACAGGCGACCTGGATCAGCGGCTATTTCGCCGGTCTCAGCCATCGGGCGTGGACTGGCGCAGCGGCGGCGGATGTCGCGGAGCTTGCGCCGCCTTCCGAGAGCGGCCTTCTCACCGCAGCGCCTGCGACGCGGCTCCTGACGGTCCTGTTCGGCAGCGAGACCGGAAACAGCAAGGCTCTGGCCAAAACGCTCGCTGCCAAAGCCGAGGCCAAAGGCATCAAGGCGCGTCTCGTCGATATGGCGGACTACAAGCCGCGCGGCCTCAAGGACGAGCAGGATCTGCTCGTCATCACAAGCACTCATGCTGAGGGCGATGCACCGCAGACCGCCGTCGGCTTTTTCGAATTTCTGGAAAGCCGCAAAGCGCCCAAATTGCCGCAGTTGCGCTATGCGGTGCTGGCGCTGGGCGATTCGACCTATGAAAAATACTGCGAGGCTGGCAAGCGGGTCGACCGGCGGCTCGAGGAACTGGGCGCGCAGCGTCTCGCCGATCGTGTCGATTGCGATGTCGATTACGAGGACGCTGCGGACGCCTGGATTGCAGCTGTTGTCACCAACCTTGCGCCATCAGCGTCAACGCCGGTCTCTGCCCCGGCATCGGTGGCTGCGGCGCAGAGCGGTGCGCCCGCGTCTGCGACATTCGACAAGAAGCATCCGTTTCAGGCCGCAGTTATCGACAATATTGTGCTGACCGGGCGTGGGTCCTCCAAGGAGACCCGTCATATCGAGGTGTCGCTGGCGGACTCCGGCTTGATCTATCAGCCGGGTGACGCGCTCGGCATCGTGCCGCGCAACGATCCGGCACTCGTCGATGCCGTGCTGGAGAAGCTGTCGCTGTCAGCCGATACCCCGGTAACGGTGAAGCAGGGTACGACAAGCCTTGGGGAGGCGTTGAGCGGGACGTTCGAGATCACGGCGTTGACGCCGCGTTTTATCGATCATTGGGCCGACCTCACGGGGTCTGCGGACCTGCAGGCGTTGCGCGCGCCTGATCAGAAGGAGGCCCGCGCGGCGTTCCAGCACAACCATCACATTCTCGACGTTGTCAGCCGGTTTCCGGCGTCCGGCATCGACGCCGCGCAATTCGTCGCCGGGCTGCGGCCGTTACAGCCGCGGCTCTACTCGATCGCCTCGAGCCTTGCCGCCGCTCCGGACGAGGCGCATCTCACGATCAGCACCGTGCGCTACACGCTGCACGACGTGCCGCGCACCGGCGTCGCCTCCGGATATCTTGCGGCTCGCACCGAGGCGGACGCCACGGTTCCGGTCTATATCCAGTCCAACGATCACTTCCATCTGCCGGACGACGACGTGCCGATCCTGATGATAGGCGCCGGCACCGGCGTGGCGCCATACCGCGCCTTCATGCAGGAGCGGGAGGCGCGGGGCGCGTCCGGCCGCTCCTGGCTGTTTTTCGGCGAGCGCAATTTCCGCAGCGACTTCCTGTATCAGGTCGAGTGGCAGGAGTTGGTCAAGAACGGCGTCTTGAGCCGGCTCGATCTCGCGTTCTCGCGCGACGCCGCGCCGAAGACCTACGTGCAGGATCGCCTGCGCCGGCAGGGCCGCGATGTCTATGCGTGGCTCGAGGAGGGCGCATATCTCTACGTTTGCGGGGACAGCGCGCGCATGGCGCCTGATGTTCATGCCGCGTTGACGGATATCGTTGCCGAACACGGCGGCCTCGATCGCGACGAGGCGGGCGCCTATCTCTCGGCGCTGCAGCGCGATCGCCGCTACCGGCTCGACGTGTATTGAGGCCAGTGTAATGGATGTGAAGACCGAGCCCGATCGCAGCCGCGATGTTTCCCAACCCCTCGACAAGCTCGGGCCGGACGAAACGCTGAAGGCCAACAGCGACTATCTGCGCGGCACGATCAAGCAGAGTCTGGCCGACGACATCACTGCGGCCGTGACGGCCAGCGACGCCAAGCTGATGAAGTTCTTCGGCATCTATCAGCAGGACGATCGCGACATCCGCGACGAGCGGCGGCGGCAGAAGCTCGAGGCTGCCTTCTCCTTCATGGTGCGCGTGCGCCTGCCGGGCGGCGTTTGCAGCCCGAGCCAATGGCTGAAGCTCGATGCCCTGGGGCGTGCTTATGGCGGCGATACGCTGCGGTTGACGACGCGGCAGACCTTCCAGCTTCATCGCATTATGAAGCATAACATGCGCACCGTGATCCAGGGATTGCGCGATGTCCTGCTCGACACCAAAGCGGCCTGCGGCGACGATACCCGCGGTGTGATGTGCACGGTCAACCCCGATCTGTCGAAACTGCACGCCGAAGTTTATGCGCTTGCCAAGCAGGCGAGCGACCACGCCGTTCACAGGACTGGCGCCTACAAGGAAATCTGGTACGAGGCCGAGCGTCAGGACACGGATGGTCCCGAGGAGCCGTTCTACGGGCGCACCTACATGCCCCGGAAGTTCAAGATCGGCTTCGCGATCCCGCCGAGCAACGATATCGATGTCTACGGCCAGGATCTCGGTTTCATCGCCATCGCCCGTCGCGGCAAGCTGAAAGGCTTCAACGTCGCCATAGGCGGCGGTCTCGGCCGGACCGATCAGGCGCCGAAGACCTATCCGCGCCTCGCCACCGTGATCGGCTACATCGACGCCGACAAGCTGTTTCCGACTATCGACGCGGTGATGTCGGTCCAGCGCGACTACGGTGACCGTCTCGACCGGCTGCACGCCCGGTTCAAATACACCATCGACGAAAAGGGGCTCGACTGGATCAAAGCGGAGGCCGAGCGCCGTCTCGGCGTCGCGTTCCAACCTGCGCAACCCTATACTTTCACCTCGAACGGCGATCCGCTCGGCTGGGTCAAGGGCGAGGACGGCCGCGAGCATTGCATCCTGTTCATCCAGAACGGTCGCGTCATCAATACGCCGGACCATCCGATGATGGATGGCTTGCGCGCCATTGCGCAGGTCCATAAGGGCATGTTCCGCATTACGCCGAACCAGAACCTGATTATCTCCGACATCGCTCCCGAGGATCGGCCGGCTATCGAGGCGCTGATGAAGCAATACGGCCTCGACCAGTTCGAGACTCGCAGCGGCTTGCGCCTCAACGCGATGGCCTGCGTCGCGCTTCCGACCTGCGGTCTGGCGATGGCCGAAAGCGAACGCTATCTGCCCGATCTCATTACCAAGATCGAAGCCATCCTCAACGTCCATGGACTCAAGGACGACCCGATCACGCTGCGCATGACCGGTTGTCCGAATGGCTGCGCGCGGCCCTATATCGCCGAGATCGGCCTGACCGGACGCGCTCCGGGCAAGTACAATCTTTATCTCGGCGGCGGCTTCCATGGCGAGCGCCTCAACAAGATGTATCTCGAAAATGTCGGCGAGGGCGCGATCCTCGAAGCGCTCGACAAGACGCTCGGCCATTATGCCCGCGACCGCAAGCCCGGCGAACACTTCGGCGATTTTGCCATTCGCGCCGGTTATGTCGTCGAGGTGAAGGAGGGGCGGTTTTTCAACGACTAGGCGGGATTAGGAAAAGTGTGTAGCGGTTTTCCGCCTGCATCCCGGATGTGTTGACTCCGTCAAACGAGCCTTGTTCAAAACGGAAAAGACCGCGCCGCGCCCAATGCCGCGCAAGCTCTTTGTGACTGCGCAACGCAGGTTGCGCAGGGCTTGCGGAAGCGTTTGTGTTTCGTCCGAAGTCCTTTAAATATGCCGCGCACGGCCGGCCGCGTCATCCCGGACGGGATCGTGCGGCCCTCGCATTTTCATCGAAAGTTCACGAACGTCATGTCCGAATCTATGAATCCGAGAACGGTCGCGGCTGCAAACGGCATCGCGGCGGAAGATACTTTCGGAGCGGTGACGCCGCCGATCTGTCTGTCGAGCACTTTCACCTGGCCCGGTCTTGGGCGCAGCGGCCCGCATGACTACACGCGGACAAGCAACCCGACCCGAACCTTATTGGCTGATACCCTCGCCAAGCTCGAGGGCGGCGCGGGCGCGGTGGTGGTGTCCTCGGGCATGGCCGCGATCGATCTGGTGCTGTCGCAACTGTCACGCGACGACATTGTGCTTGTGCCGCATGACTGTTATGGCGGCACCCACCGCCTGCTTGTGAACCGCCGCGACCGCGGCCACTTCAGGGTGGCCTTTGTCGATCAGAACGACCGGGCGGCGCTGATTTCGGCATTCCAGGACAAGCCCAGGCTCGTCCTGATCGAGACCCCGAGCAATCCTCTGATGCGCATCGTCGACATCCGGGCGATTGTCGTGCAGGCGAGAGCGGTCGGTGCCAAGGTCGCCGTCGACAATACGTTTCTGTCGCCCGCGCTGCAGCGACCGATCGCGCTCGGCGCGGATTTCGTCGTTCATTCGACGACGAAATATCTCAACGGTCACTCGGACATGGTCGGCGGCGCAGTGATCGCGGCCGATGCCACTGATGCCGAGGTGCTGGCGGGCTGGGCCAACATCGTTGGCGTCACGGGGGCACCGTTCGATGCCTATCTGGCCCTTCGCGGCATCCGCACGCTGTTTCCGCGCATGGAGTGGCAGCAGCGCAACGCGCAAGCGGTTGCCGAGTTTCTCGTCAAGCATCCCCTTGTTGCCGCGTGCCACTATCCGGGGCTACCCTCGCATCCGGGTCATGCCGTCGCCAAAGCCCAGCAATCCGGCTTTGGCGCGATGCTTAGCTTTGAACTGAAAGGAGACGAGGTGGAGGTTGGCCGCTTCGTCGAGGCCGTGCGGCTTTTCAGTCTCGCGGAGTCGCTTGGCGGCACCGAGAGCCTGGTGGCTCATCCCGCGACGATGACCCATGCCAGCATGTCGGAGGAAGCACGCAAGGCCGCCGGCATAACGAGCGGTCTCATACGGCTTTCAATCGGTCTGGAGGATGCCGCCGACTTGATCGCCGATCTGGAACTGGCTTTTGCCGCAACCGATGGATCGGCTCGTTCAAAAGCGAACGTCTGAAATGCCACGCTGGAGACGTGCTGGGTCGCACGTCAAAAAAAACCGCGGAGCCAACCGGCTCCGCGGCGATGGTTTGGATGTATAGGCACGATATCCGCTGCCGATGAGAGCGTTTTCGAGCGAAGTATGTCCTCGGGCTTGACTCGAGGATAGTCACCGGTTCGCGTGAAGAAAACGCGTCAAATCAAAATCATAGAGCCTCGCTTCTGATTCCATCAGAAGCGAAAAGGCTCTAGATTCCGGCGTTACGGACAGGGGTAACGGTAGCCGTCGTTGTTGAGATAAGTTCCGGACGCCGGATCGTAGGAGCGGTAGCGCCGCGAGCAATAGGCTGCGTTTTGTTGCGCCGCCGCATTGGCCTGACCGGCGGCAATCGCGCCGCCGATAATGGCGCCGGCCGCCAGGCCGCCGATCAATGCGCCGGCGCCGCCACCATGATGATGATGACCGTAGCCATAATGTCTGTGTCCGTGGCGATAATACTGCACGGTCTCGATCGAGGATGGCGCAGCCCTGCTCATATCGGATTGACCCATGAGCGGCGCTGAGGTTGCCGGCACGGAAAATGTGAACGCCACGGAACCGGCGAGCAGTGCTCCCAACAGAATCTTCGATCGCATCATTCAAGCTCCTCAATGGTGGGATTATGACCAAAAGATATTTGTTCAAGCCATCACAATTGGCGAGGCGTCAGATTGCCGCGAGCGGCCACAATACCATGTGACGACGGTCATAATGTTTAGTGCCCGATGTCCGCTTCATGGTTCAATTTTTTTAGTTCGATGACGATTGAATAGCAAGCCGGTCTGTTCTAGCGAGCCTTTCCGCGACGAACTGCTACACCACGATGCTCAGTCGCTTCGCGGCCCGGGTGATGCCGGTGTAGAGCCAGCGCGCGCGGCTGTCCTGAAACGCGAAGCTTTCGTCGAACAGCACGATGTCGTCCCATTGCGAGCCCTGCGACTTGTGCACCGTCAGGACATAGCCGTAGTCGAACTCGTCGTAGGGTTTGCGCTGCTCCCACGGAATATCCTCGATGCCGCCGGCGAAGCAGTCTTGCCGCACCGAGACTTTCGTCACCTTGTGAGCGAATTCCTCGTCGGGCGACAGTCGCATCGTGATGATTTTCGATTTCGAGGCTGCACGGGACTTCACGCGCCACAGGCCGCCGTTGAACAGCGCCTTCTTGCGGTTGTTGCGCAGGCAGACCAGCTTGTCGCCGGCCACCGGCAGCGGGTCTTCGATGTTTTGCCGTTGCCGGAATCGCATGTTGTAGGAACGGCGGGTGTTGTTGCGCCCGACCAGCACCTGATCGGCATCCATCACGCGCGACGGATCGAGTTCGCTGCGCGCCACCACCTCGCTTTCGCCATAGCGGCCGATGTCGAGATCGCGGCCCTCACGCACGTCCATCGACATCCGCACGATCGGGTCGTCCTTCGCCTGACGATGAACCTCGGTCAGCATCGCATCCGGCGCGGCATTGGTGAAGAAGCCCGCGCCTTGAATCGGCGGCAACTGCGCGGGATCGCCCAGCACCAGCAGCGGACAGTCGAACGACATCAGATCGCGACCGAGTTCCGCGTCGACCATCGAGCATTCGTCGATGACGATGAGTTTGGCCTTCGAGGCTGGTGCATCGTCCCACAACTCAAAACTCGGCTGCTCCTCGCCGGATTCGCGGGCGCGATAGATCAGCGAGTGAATGGTCGACGCGCCGTCGCAGCCTTTGTTGCGCATCACCAGCGCGGCCTTGCCGGTGAAAGCGGCGAACTTGACCTCTCCGTCGACGCCATCGGCGATATGGCGCGCCAGCGTGGTCTTGCCGGTGCCGGCATAGCCGAACAGGCGGAACAACGGCGGCGTACCGTTTTTGCCGGGCTTGGCTTTCAGCCAGTCGGCGACGGCTTTCAGCGCTGAATCCTGATGCGGCGTGAAGGAGGTCATGAGTCTCGAAGGATGACGGAGCCTGCGCAGCGATGCCGCGACTCGACCTTCGGAACCTAACCATTCGCGAGGCGAGTGCAAGCCGGGTTGCTCTCGCGGCGAACTCGGTTTGTCAGGCCGTTGCCACGAACGCGCGATGATCGCCGTTGCCCGCGGGTGTGATCGGGATACCGCCATCGGCATATTCGTTGAGCTTGTTGCGCAGCGTCCGGATCGAGATGCCGAGAATGTTGGCGGCATGGGTGCGGTTGCCGAGGCAATGTTTCAGCGTTTCGAGGATCAGGTCGCGCTCGACGTCGGCCACGGTGCGGCCGACCAGCGCACGCGTCACCTGCTCGGCGGCGAGCGTGGCATGGGCGACGGCCGGTGCCGTCTTCGCGAGATCAAGGCGGTCGCCGTCCGGCGTCAGGATCGCGTCGGCGCCGATCTCGTCGCCGCTCGCCATCAGCACCGCGCGGTGAATGGTGTTCTCAAGTTCGCGGACATTGCCTTGCCAGCGGTTGGTCGTCAGCACGCGCCGTGCGTCCGCCGAAACCGGACGCACCGGCACGCCGTTGGCGTCGGCATACTTCTTCGCGAAATGCTGCGCCAGTTCGAGGATGTCGGCCGGACGCTCGCGCAGCGGCGGAATCTTCAGGTTGACGACGTTGAGGCGGAACAGCAGGTCCTCGCGGAAGGTGCCCTCGCGCACGGCGTCCGCGAGATTGCGGTTCGAGGTGGCGATGATGCGGATATCGACGGGAACCGGCCGGGCACCGCCGACCCGGTCGATCACGCGCTCCTGGATGACGCGCAGCAGCTTCGATTGCAGCCGTACGTCCATTTCGGAAATTTCGTCGAGCAACAGCGTGCCGCCGGTGGCCTCCTCGAACTTGCCGATGCGACGCGCAACTGCCCCGGTGAAGGCGCCCTTCTCATGGCCGAACAGTTCGGATTCCAGCAGATGCTCCGGGATCGCCGCGCAGTTGATCGAGATGAACGGCCGTCTGGCACGGTTGGAGCGGGTATGCACGTAGCGCGCCAGCACCTCCTTGCCGGTGCCGGATTCGCCGGTGATCATGATCGAGGCGTCGGAGCACGCGATCTGCTGCGCCAGCTTGATGACTTTGCCCATGGCTTCGTCGCGGTAGACGAGATCGCGGGAATCGTTCGCCACGGCGGCCAGCACCGCGGCGATCAGCTCCGGATCGGGCGGCAGCGGGATGTATTCCTTGGCGCCGGCGTGGATCGCGGCGACGGCGGCGCGCGCGTCGCTGGTGATACCGCAGGCGACGATCGGGACGTGAATGTGTTCGGCCTCGAGCCGGATCACGAGGTCGCGGATGTCGAGACCGACATCCACCATTAGGAGATCGGCGCCCTTGCCGCCGCGCAGCACCGCCATGGCCTGTTCGTTGCCGGTTGCGTGGGTGACGGAGGCGCCATTGTCCATGGCGATCTTGGTGGCGGTCGTAAGCTGGCCCTTCAGTGTGCCAACGATGAGAAGCCGCATGGGTTGCTCCTGTTATGTGTTCAGCGCTCGCGGCGGCTGGTGCTGTCAGGCTTTCTCGGCCTTGATGATTTCGGTCATGGTCACGCCGAGCTTGTCCTCCACGAGAACGACCTCGCCCCGTGCCACAAGCCGGTTGTTGACGTAGATGTCGATGGCCTCACCGACGCGCCGGTCGAGTTCCAGAACGCTGCCGGGCCCGAGCTTGAGCAGCGCGCCGACGTCCATCTTGGAGCGACCGAGCACGGCCGACACCTGGACTGGAACGTCGAACACCGCTTCGAGGTCGGACGCGATCCGCGAGACCTGTTCGTCCTCGCTGTATCCAATGTCGTCGATCGCCGGCGCATCGGCGGCGTTGAGGTCGGGAAGCGGCACCTGAGTGTCGTTATCGCTCATTGTTCGTTTCCATGCCCTCAGGCGTTGCCGTTCGATTGGCGTGACGTCATGTAGCCGCGCACCAGTTCGTCGATCTTGGCGTTGGTGGCCGAGCGTTCCAGCACGATCCCTCCGTCAGCCCATTCGATCCTGCAGTCGCCGGTTTCGATATCGGGCTCCGCGAGAATGACGAGTTGTCCGGCAAACCCGCTTTGTTTGGCCAGGCGTTCGATTTGCGTGCGCGCCGCGTCATAGAGTTGATCGTTGATCCGCACCACGAGATGCGGCGCCGACACCAGATGCCGGAAGCTCTCGCAGACCAGCGCGGTGATTTCCGCCAGGGGCTCGGCCGCGATCATCTCGCTGCACAGCTTGCGCGCGACCGCGACGGCGACATCGACCGCCTCGGTCTCCATCCGCGCCTCGACGCCCGCGAAGCGTTCGGCGATCTCCCTGATGCCGACGGCGATGGCTTCGGTCGCCAGCGCCATGCGGCGGTCGCTCTGTACCCTGGCTTCGCGCTGCGCGGCGTCGAACCCGTTCTGATAGGCCTTGGCTTCCGCGGCCGCGATCTGTTGCGCGATCTCCACAGCCGTCGGCGCCCGCTCCCTGGATTTATGCGAAACCGAGAAGTCCGTGTCGAACAGGAATTTCGCCGGAGCGCCCATCAGTACACCAGCTCGTCGTCGGCGCGGTTTTTCGACAGCATGATTTCGCCCTTGGCGGCGAGGTCCTTGGCGAGATTGACCAGCAGCGCCTGCGCCTCGTCGACGTCGCGCAGCCGGACCGGTCCAAGCGCCGCCATGTCGTCCATCAGCATCTTGGCGGCGCGGGTTGACATGTTACCCATGAAGAAAGCGCGAACCTCCTCGTTGGCGCTCTTCAGCGCGATGCCGAGCTTGTCCTTGTCGACATGGCGCATCAGGGTCTGCGCCGAGCCTGCGTCGAGCTTCACCAGGTCGTCGAACGTGAACATCAGCGCCTTGATGCGCTCGGCGGATTCACGGTTGTCTTCCTCCAGCGAGGTGATGAAACGGGTCTCGGTCTGGCGGTCGAAGTTGTTGAAGATTTCCGCCATCACCTCGTGGGCGTCGCGGCGCCGGGTCTGCGACAGGTTGGACATGAATTCGCTGCGCAGCGTCTGCTCGACGCGCTCGATCACTT
This sequence comes from Nitrobacter sp. NHB1, assembly GCF_036964665.1. NCBI lineage: Bacteria > Pseudomonadati > Pseudomonadota > Alphaproteobacteria > Hyphomicrobiales > Nitrobacteraceae > Nitrobacter > Candidatus Nitrobacter laanbroekii. The sequence goes on along the minus strand of NZ_JBAMDA010000001.1, from coordinate 1,921,287 downwards.
CCTTCTGCACTGCTTCCATCTTGAGCATGCGGCCGACCACGTCGAGCGCCATGTCTTCGGGCAGGATGGCGAGCACCCGCGCGGCATGTTCTGGCTTCAGCTTCGACAGCACGACCGCGATGGTCTGCGGATATTCGTTCTTGAGATAGTTCGCGAGAACCTCCTCCTGAACGTTGGACAGCTTTTCCCACATGTTGCGGCCGGCAGGCCCCCGGATTTCGTCCATGATTCCCGACACACGTTCGGAAGGGAGATACTGGGTCAGCAGCCGCTCGGTCGCATCGAAGTTGCCCATCAGCGCGCCGGACGCCGACATCCGCGAGACGAATTCGAGCAGCAGATCCTCGACCACATCGGCCTCGACCGTGCCGAGGGTGGACATCGCCAGCGACAGATCGCGGACCTCGTCGTCGTCCAGCATGGCCCAGACCTTGCCGCCGTACTGCTCGCCCAGCGCCAGCATCATCACAGCCGCCCGTTTCGGCCCGCTCATCGGCTTGGACTTCGGACGGTTGCTCTGACGACTCGCGAGCGAGGCGACGACGCTGGCGATGTCGTTGGCGTTTGCGGTGGTGGTTTGCGGTACGGCCATATCAGATCACGCGGGTTCGGCGAGCCATTGACGGATGATGGAAGCGGTTTCGGCAGGGTTGCGCTCGGCCAGTTCGCCGACCCGGTGCACCGACTGGGCATGGACCTGCCCCTGCACCTGGGCAACGTCGATCAGCTGCGCGGTGGCGCTGCCGCTGGGAACGAGATTTTGCCCGGTCGCGCCGGCCTGGGCGTTGGCGTCGGTCGGGGCCGGAAGCGCGGACGGTGCGGCGCCGGCCGGGGCCGGCTCCGACGCCAGGATACGGCGGACCAGCGGACGGATCACCATGAACGTCACCACGAGGCCAAGCAGCAACATGACGGCGAGATCGATGACGTACATCACGTCGTCTTTCGTGAATTGCATCATTCCCAGCAAGCCGGTCGGCTCGGCCAGCGGCACGACGGCGGGCGGCTCGGCGAATTTGAGGTTGACGACCTCGACCTGGTCGCCGCGCTTCTGGTCGAAACCGATGGCTGAGCGCACCAGCGTCGCGATGCGGTCGAGTTGTTCCTTGCTGCGCTCCGCGTAGACCATCTGGCCTTGGGCATTCTTGGTATAGGTGCCGTCGACGAGAACGGCGACCGAAATGCGGTTGACGCGGCCGGCTTCGGTTACCTCGGTCTTGGTGGTGCGGGAAATCTCGTAGTTGTTGGTCTCTTCGCTCTTCTTGCTCTGGTCGCGCGCGGGGGCTGGATTGTCCGCTTGCTGATTGCCGGGCAGTTCGTTGTTGACCGTGACCTGGCCGTTGTTGTCGGCCGTGACAGAGGATTCCTCGCGGGTCTGGCTTGATCGCAGCACCCGGCCTTCCGGATCGAACTTGTCCGAGGTCTGGGTGATCTTGTTGTAATCGAAGTCGGCGGAGAGCTCGACGCGCGCACGGCCGTTGCCAACCACCGACGACACGATTGCCTCGACCTGATTGCGCATTCGCTTTTCGAATGCGGCGCGCCGCTCGTCTCCGCTCACGCCGTCGGCATCGGTCGCCGAGCCATCGGCAAGCAATTGGCCGGTTTCGTCCACGATGGACACCCGCTGCGGCTTCAGTCCGTTGACGGCCGAGGCGACGAGATGGCGGATGGCGCGGATCTGCTGCGGTTCGAGGCTGCCGCGGACGCGCAGCACGATCGACGCCGAAGGCTGGGGCGCTTCGCGCGAAAACAGCGGCCGGTCGGGCAGCACCAGATGGACACGGGCGTCCTGGATGCGGTCGATGGACTTGATGGTGCGGGCGAGTTCGCCCTCCAGCGCGCGCAGACGATTGATGTTCTGGACGAAACTCGTCGTGCCGAGCGCGTCGGATTTGTCGAAGATCTCGTAACCGACTCCGCCGCCCTTGGGCAGTCCAGCCTCGGCGAGCTTCATCCGCAACCGCGTCACTTTGTCCTTCGGCACCATGATCACGGCGCCGTCGTTCCGCAGCTCGTAGGGGATTGCCTGACGTTCGAGGTCCTTGATGATGCCGGAGGAGTCCTCGACGCTGAGATCGGTAAAGAGCGTTGTCATCTGCGGGGCCGTCACGCGCATGATGACGAACGCGAAGAAGCCGATCAGAGCGGCAGTGACCGCGACCATCGCCATCAGCCGGGATGGACCCAGACCTTTCAGGAATGCCAGCAGACCTTGCAACGAACCAGCCCCTCGGATTCGGCCCGTGGAAAGGCCGGCTCGGCAAATATTGCCTATGGGATGGTTTCGATATGGTTAACGGCGGTTAAGACCCGTGACGAAATTGCTGAACGGCAAAAAACCGCCATCCGAAAGGATGCCGGTTTTCTGAAAATCCGAAATATCCGCGAAGATGCCTTACTGGCGGTATTGCTGAATACGGGTGGTGCGCAGCCCGGCAAGGCCATGCTGGTCGATCGAGAACTGCCACGACAGGAATTCATCGACGGTCAGCGTGTAGCGGCTGCAGGCCTCCTCGAGGGAGAGCAGGCCGCCGCGTACCGCGGCCACGACTTCGGCCTTGCGGCGGATTACCCACCGTTTGGTCCCGGGTGCCGGCAAATCCGCGATCGTTAACGGGCTGCCGTCGGGCCCGATGACGTATTTCACCCTCGGGCGGTGGGGTTCTGTCATGGCGTACTCACAAACTCTAAACCATTGAACTCACCGACGAACCTACGCGCTGCGGCTTAAAATTTGCCTAAGCCCAAGGCTTCAATACGATTCTCCTTCGAAATGCCGTTCCGGCAACGGCACCGGGCCGCCGGCTGGGCGGCTCCGGGACCGGTCATTTAAGCAGAAAGACTGGGGAGCAGCGGATTAACGGAACCGCGGCTATGGTCAGTTCACGATGCGTTTGATCTGGCTGATGGTGTAGGTCTGGCCGCCGATCGACAGCAGCGGCGGCGACTGGGTCAGATCAACCGAATTCACCTGACCCTGAATCTGCGTCGAAACCGGGACCGGATTGCCGGACGCATCGGCGGCTGTCGCCGTCAGCGTGTATTTGCCGTCGGGCCATTGCGTGCCGTCGTTGCCGAGCCCGTTCCAGGAGAAAACCTGGTTGTCGCCGGCATTGACGCCGTAGGAGCCGGAGAAGACGTTCTGGCCGGTGCTGTTGGCGATATTGACGGTGAGGGTGGAGGCCGCCGGGACGCCGAGCTGCCAGGTTGCCGCGCTGTTGGCCATGGTGGCGGTGCTGCCATCGACCACGGCGTTCTTGCCGACGAAGTCCAGAGCCTGCGTTGCCTGCGCGGTCTGCTGCAGGGAGACGAGGCTCGTGAGCTGGTCGTTGGTCTTCAACTGCTGCTCGACGCCCGCAAACTGGACGAGCTGCTGAGTGAACTGGTTGGTGTCCAGCGGATCGAGCGGGTTCTGGTTCTGCAACTGCGTCGTCAGCAGTGTCAGAAAGGTCTGGAAGTTGCCGGCCAGCGTACTGTTGCTGGTCGATGCCGACGAGCTTGAAGAGGAAGCAGCAGGCGGCGCCGTCGTGCCCGACACCACCTGCTGAACCGCGGAACCCACTGACGTCGTCATGTCCGTCTCCTTAAACCCTGATGTCGAGGCCGCGGCTCGATCCGAGGATCCGGCCATAGTTTCGTCCGGCGGCCGCCGCGGGAACGATGGCGTCTTCGGTCACGATCAGGCGCCGGGCGTTGCGGCCGGTATCGTCGCGCGCGGTCTGGCCCTGGGAGGACTGATCGCGCAGGCTGAATTGCAGGCCGCCGTCGCCGGTCTTCAGGCCCGCGTCCTGCAGCGCGCGCTGGAGTTGCGGCGCATCCTGCCGCAGCATCGCAAGCGTTTCCGGCTTGTCCACCGTCAGATGGGATGTGACCCGGCCCTGGCGATCGACGTCGAGACGGACATCAATGCGGCCGAGATCGGCGGGGTCGAGCCGGATCTCGAAGCGGCTTTTGCCGCTCAGCGCCGTGACCGCGATCTGGACCGCGAGTCCGTTCAGCGGTACCGCCGCGCCGGCTGCGGCCGCGACATTGTACTGCGGCGTCACCGGCGTCGTCGCGGCCGTGGATTGCACCTGCTGCTGCGCAAAGGCGCTGTTGAGACCCTGCGGCTGACCGCTGTCGGTTTGGCCCGGTTGCAGTTGCGGAGCAGTGGCGTCGGTCGCCTGAGCGGAATGCTGCGGCGCGGCGGCTCCCGGCTGTGTTGCGAGCGTGCCGGTATCGGACGAGGCGGTCTTTGCGCCATCGGAGGCGACGGCATCGTGCTTGTGATCGCCGACGGCGGCGTCGTGCGGCGCGACGGGATTGCCGGATGCGGCGGGCGGAGCTGTTACGTCCGGGGGCATCAGTCCGGGCTGGAGTCCAGTCATGACCGATGCTGTCGTCTTGCCCTGCTGCTTGCCCAGCTGCGCTGTGTCCGGTGTCTTTGCGGTCGCCTTCGCGGTGGCCGGTGTTGCCGCGGCGACCGCGGCCGCCAAGACATCTCCGGTCTGCATAGCCGCGGTGGAAGCCGCGGTATCGGCGGCGGCGACCGGATTGAACCCGGTGTCCGCGGGCGTGACTTGAGCTGCGGAAGCCGCCTGAGCCGGCAATGCCCCGGCGGCTCCGGTTACGGCAGGCGCGGCGGCTGCCGATAGCGTGGCCGCGACGGGTATCGCGACCGGGACGGCAACCGCAACCGGCGTTGTGACCGGTTGCGGCGGGACGGTCGGGTCTGCCGTTGTGGCGCCCGGGGCTGCCAGCATGGGGTCGGAAGCATCTCCGGTCGAGGCGCCTTCAGTGCCCTTGTGTTTGGCCCGATGGTGATGTGTGCCGTTCGATGCTTCTGTGCCCGTAGCGGGTTTCTGATTGGTGCCGGGTCCTGCCGAATTGGTCTGCGGCGGCTGGCCAGATGACGCCTGGGAGCCGCGCGTCTGTGCGTTGTCGTCGGCCGGCACGGTGCGGTCCCGACGGGAGGCGTCGGCAAGCCGTTCCGGACGCATATCGTGCCGATCGGACGAATTCGACGTCTGCGCGGTCGAAGCCTGCGAGGCTTGCGCGTTGGTGTCGACCAGGACCCCGAAAGTGTCGTCGGTCGATTGGTTGTCCCGCTCAGACCTCTGCCTTGCGTTCGGAAGCGATACGCCGGTGGTGGTTTCTGGTGTCACGCTAAGCACGGGCAACCTCTTGCGATAGTGTCGCCAAGCGAACAGCAAGGACCGGGCCATCATCGAACTGGAATAAATATCTATCACTTTCAATGAGTTAACTGGTCAGGCGGTGGCTGGCCCGACCTGTCTGGCTGCTTCCTTTCTGCCCGGCGGCAAGATTTGCCGTTAGTCGAGCGCCGTCGTCTGGCCGTCATTGCCTCGCAGGAATACGGACTATATTAATGGGTGGTCTTTCGGTCGGCCCGACGGAGCGGAATCCCGCTCCGGACCACCACGAAAGCCTCCGATCCGCAAGGTGTGTATAACCTGCGCGGTCTTAGGAATGACGGGATCGATGCTCAACAGTCTGGAACTGGAAGGCCGTCCTCAGGACACGCGGGTCGTGGTCGCCATGTCGGGCGGCGTCGATTCGTCGGTGACGGCTGCGCTGTTGAAGTCCGAGGGATACGACGTCGTCGGAATAACCTTGCAGCTTTACGATCATGGCGCGGCGACCCATCGCAAGGGTGCGTGCTGCGCCGGGCAGGACATTCATGACGCCCGTAACGTCGCCGAGCGCCTCGGCATTCCGCACTATGTGCTGGACTATGAAAACCGCTTCCGCGAAACCGTGATCGAGAATTTCGCGGATAGCTATGCGTCGGGCGAAACGCCGGTGCCCTGCATCGAGTGCAACCGTCTGGTCAAGTTCCGCGATCTTTTGGCCACCGCGCGCGAGCTTGGCGCCGCGGCGCTGGCGACCGGTCATTACGTCGCCTCCCACCGTCTGGCCGGCGGGTCGCGCGCGCTGCTCTGCGCGGCGGATGCGGATCGCGACCAGAGCTATTTCCTGTTCGCCACCACGCGCGAGCAGCTTGATTTTCTGCGCTTCCCGCTCGGCGACATGACCAAGCCGCAGACCCGCGAACTGGCGCGTCGTTTCGGATTGTCGGTTGCCGACAAGCATGACAGCCAGGATATCTGTTTCGTGCCGACCGGTCGCTACACCGATATCATTAGTCAGTTGAAGCCGAACGCGATGGAGCCAGGCGACATCGTCGATCTCGACGGGCACGTCATCGGCCACCACGAGGGCATCGTGCATTTCACCGTCGGGCAGCGCCGCGGCCTCGGCATTGCTTCCAGCGCACCGCTTTACGTCTTGAGTCTCGATGCAACGAGCCGACATGTGGTTGTGGGGCCGCGCGAAGCGTTGACGATGCATCGCATCGTCCTGCGCGACGTGAACTGGATCGGTGACGGCGCCCTCGATCGCGCTGTCGGTGCCGGACTTGAGTTGTTCGTCCGGGTCCGCTCGACGCGCAAGCCCCAACCGGCGTGGCTCCGTGCAATCGATGGCCGCTATGAGATCGAACTCGTGGCCGGCGAGGAGGGCGTGTCGCCCGGTCAGGCCTGTGTGTTCTACGATGGGCCGGAAGGGCAGGCGCGAGTGCTCGGCGGCGGGTTCATCGCGCGCGCCATGGCCAAGCGCGCAAGCGGAGACGCCGCGCAAGATGATGCGCCGGCGCAACCCCTCGCTGCCGAATTGCGCGGGTAGACGTCCGGGGGCACGCGGGGAGCATGGGCAATGACATCGACCGCGCGGGCGTCGCCAGGGCTTACGGCCGCTGGGCGCCGGTTTACGATCTCGTGTTCGGAAAGGTCTTCGATCCCGGTCGTCAGTCCACCATCGCTATCGCCGACACGATCGGCGGACGTATCCTCGATGTCGGCGTCGGCACCGGATTGTCGCTGTCGGATTATGCGTCCACCACGAAACTGTACGGCGTCGACATTTCCGAACCGATGCTGCGCAAGGCGCAGCAGCGGGTGCGTTCGCTCAATCTCGCCAATGTCGAAACGCTGGCGGTGATGGACGCCAAACATCTTGCGTTCGCGGATTCGTTTTTCGACGCAGTGGTGGCGCAATATGTCATCACCGCGGTGCCGGATCCCGAAGCGACGCTGGACGATTTCATCCGCGTGCTGAAGCCGGGCGGCGAGCTGATTCTGGTCAATCACATCGGCGCCGAGCGCGGGCCGCGCCGCCTGTTCGAACTGGCGTTTGCGCCGCTGGCGCGACGGCTCGGCTGGCGCCCGGAATTCCCGTGGGCGCGCCTCGTGAATTGGGCCGCCAAGCATGGCGGCGTCACGCTCTCCGAGCGTCGCCCGATGCCGCCGATGGGCCACTTTTCGCTGATCCGCTATCGCAAATCCTGATCGCGCCGGTTCCCGGCGGAACATCCGCTACGTCCGTTCGTTGACGTGCCATGCGGATGAAGGTCGTATCGTTATTGGTATTGGTCGCTCCGGTAGCGCTTGTTGCGCTCCCGGATATCGTTCTCGCGCAGGCGCCGCCGACCCCGGCCACGCCGCCTGGCACGACGGCGAGGCCCGCCCCTTCTCCGAACTCGGCGAGTTGCGCCAATCACGACACGGCCGCGCCGAACGGAACGACAAGGGGCGAGCGCAAGGAGCTGCTGGGCGATAAGCTGGCGAAATCCGACGGCGTGCTGTGCCCGCCTGCGGGCGTCGATCCGGAGATTCGTGCGCCGACCCCGGAAGGCGGCAATACGCCGGTTATCCCGCCGCCCGGCAGCCCCGGCGGGGATCCTACCGTGCGGCCGAAATAAGCGCGACCAAAATAAGCACTATCCCGCAATAAGCCGGCATATCGGGCGGCTTTGCTTGACAGGCCCGTGAGTGGCTTTTTATATGCCGCGCGTTCACGGCTTCTGCCGACCTTGAACGCCCGTGGCGAGGTAGCTCAGCTGGTTAGAGCACGGGAATCATAATCCTGGGGTCGGGGGTTCGAGTCCCTCCCTCGCTACCATCAAAGACATTCCGTTAGAACGGCGCATGAACTTTCGGGCGCGCATCTACGGAGGCCGATCTCATAGACGAGAGCGAGAGGCATGTGCGAACAGAGATCATCGCCATGCGCGTCAAACTCCGGCTAAAGCCCGCCGCCCGGAAGGAAGCCATATTCCGGGAGGCGCCGTTGCGCATCCGGAGACATCAGGTAAATCGCGAAGCGATATGCAGCGTCCCTGCGGTTCGTTTCCTTGATTGTCCTCAGGACGGTCAGCCCATAGTTGATGGGCATGGCGAGCGGTTGAGGCACTTCGACCCGCGTGAGCGGCAAATCCGACGGCCTTTCTGTTTCGACGCCGATTTTTGTATGCGAACTGCAGTAACCAATGAAGACATCGGCCTCATGTCGCGTGAAGTAGTAATGTATCGCGGTTTCTCCCGCGGGCAACTTAGGGCTGGTCGGTCCTCCAACCAGCTGACGTGCGTTCTTGATGAGCGCCTGCTTCGCGCCCGCGCGAACCGTCTCCGCCCGATCGAAGAATTGCCAGGCGTAATCTCCTCCCGGATCGGCACCGGGCGTCGACGTGCCGATCTTTATTGACGGCTCAAGCAATGTGTCGAGCAGATTCTCTTGAGTGAGACCAAGCTCCGCGCGGCCGGTCACGCATAGTCGATTCCTTGCGAAGATGACGGGACGCGTGCCGACGCCTTCTGCGAAAAGTCGCTGGGGGTGCGCCATATTGGCGGAAACGTAAACGTCCGCGCCGCCATCCTTCCTGATTCTGTCCAAGAGCAGACCTGCCGGGCCGAATGTGAGTTCAAATCTCTGGCCTGTCGCCTTGGTGTAATCGTCTGCAATCGCAGTGAGGACTCCGCGCGTGCTCCCGGCCGCGTAAACCTGCAGTGGCGCCGTCTGCCCCTCTGTTTCCGCGCGACAGGCTCGTGAGCCGACAATCATCGCCAGAGCGAGGGCGCTTGCACAGGCGACTGCGATAAATCGGGTCTTCACAGTTCAACCTGTAGCGAAGCACGGACAGTCCGCGGCGCGCCCAAAGTACCGGTCGCTGAACCTGTCGCATTATATCCATTCTGAGCCGCCGGCGTCACATTGGCCCAATAATGAAGATCCGTGACATTGAAAACATCGAGCCTGAACGTGACCCGCTTGTTGGCAACGAGCTGCGCATAGCGCATGCCGAGATCGAGCACAGCGTAGCCGGAAACAAATGATGTGTTCGCGTAGTCAGTGGGCCGGTTCGTCGCATAGGTGACGTTCCCGCTGAATGTCAGTCCTTGAACGGTGGGAACATGATATTCGAGCAAACAATTCGTGACGAATTGAGATAATCCCAGAATGCGTTGGCCGTCAGTTTGGGATGAACCCGTATTGTAGAGCCGAGGGTCGATGAACGTCATCCCACCGTGCACGGTCCATTCATCATTGATAGCGCCTGACGCCATCAGTTCAATTCCACGATTGATCTGTGTCCCTTTAACGGAAAAAACGTTATCCGGCCCGGTGAAAGCATAAGGTCGCTCGATTCTGTAGAGCGCGGCATTCAGGTTGAAGCGCCCGAAATCGAACTTGGCGCCGAGTTCATATTGATTGCTTCGATAGGGGGCCAGAGTCTCGCCCTGATTGAGCGTGCCGGCCGGTGCACTGTCGCCTTGCTGTAAGCTATCCGCGTAGGTGAAATAGGTCGTCATGTTTTCGCGTGGCTTGAACATAACGCTGCCGAGCGGGCTCCATCCATTGGCATTATACCCGCCCGTGACGCCGCCAACCGTATTGTAGTTGTTGGTATCGATCCAACTGTCGCTGATAGCGCCCAACACCGACCATTGATCGTTGAGAGCAATGGTGTCTCCCAGGGTAATCGATTGCTGGAAGGTGTTCACAGATCTGTAGCGGTCTTTGAAATCCGGAAAATTCGGCTCGGGAAAGGTCAACGGATTGTCGAGGCTGGCGCTGCCAGCCGTGAGTGCGCCGATCTTGAACGGCCTGTAGCGATCCCAGGAGAAACCGTTATTGGCGAGAAACAGATCGTGCTTGAGCGGCCCCGTCTCGAAACGGCCATTCAGAATGGCTTGATTGCTGGTGACCGTGTCAAGACTATAGGTCGTTGTCGCCGCGGTCGTTACGTAACGTCCAGCGTTGTTGATGAGCGTATTTGTTGGAACCGTAGAGGCGCGATCGCTTGTATTGCGCGAGACGCCGGCGGAGAAGCTCCAATTCTCGTTAAAATCATGCTTGATGCGACCGCTCAGGATCGTTGTCGTATTGTCGTCGCCTCCCCACGGCTGGCCGTAACCAACCCGAGCCGGGTCGACGGCTGCTGGAAAGAGGACGCCCTTTGCAACGGCGAAGGTTCCAGGCAATCCCTCCGTTTTGTAATGATAAATACTCGCATTTGTCTCGAGGACCGTGTCGGGACTAAAGTGAATATCGCCGCCGAAGCTGGCGAGTTGGCGTTGCAGCCGACTGTTGCCGACGTAGCTTGCGCCATCCTGATCGAGAAGGTTTAATCGATAGCCGAGGCGATGCTCCGGATCGGCGAAGCCTCCAAGATCCATGTGCGCGAGCCACTGGCCGGTGGAGAGATAGCCTCCCGTGAAACGCTGCAATGGGTCGGCGGTCGGACGCTTCATGATGTAATTGAAGGTTCCGCCCGGCTGAGCCGGGCCAAACAACGCGCCGGCGATTCCGTTCAACACGTCGAGGCGTTGAAATTCTTCGATCGGATAGTCAGTCGTTGCGGCAATATTCAAGCCATCGACGCGCGTGTTTTGCACGACGCTCGCTTGAAGACCGCGCGTCTGTGGACGGACGTTCTCGCCCTGGACTGAAGGAATGAAGCGGAACGCTTCACGCACGCTTTGAAGTTGCTGATTTTCAGCGAGCGCTTCCGAGACCGTATTGACTGAGAAGGGCGTGTCAATCAGGGGCTTCTTGCCCAGGGGCCCGAGCTCTACGCGGTTGACCTTATAATCAGGAGTCACGTCGGCAGTTTGCGCCGCGTCGCTCCGGACATCGATTGTCGGAAGCATCTCTTGAGCCGACGCGCTTCCACACAGCACTGCCAGGATAGACAATGAAGGCAGTCTGCGAAAGCGGTACCGCTTGTGGCGACGGTCAGACGGCATCTGGTCTTCCTCGGCTTCGAATATTGCTATATGTGTATGCATATAACGGTCGAGATGAATAGGGTGAAAATGGCATAGCGCCTGAATTTTGTGATGACGATCGGGGATATCGCTGATTGCTCAAGGCTGCGTTGCAAGCCGCATGTGAACCGGGCGTCCAAACGAAGACTGCCCGGCTTAATCGGATGAAGCTGCGGGAGCGCTGACGGGAGCGGTGGTGATGGGCGTTGTTCGGCTTCATGCCGGCGTTTTGCGCCGCGCGGCTCGACCCGGTGGCGCTGTCAAGTCAGTAGGAGCGAGGAACGGGGAATGATGACGCAATTTGTAACAGGGGCGGCACGTCTGGTGCTTGTCGTCGTGTTCGCCGTTCTTGCGGCTGTAGTGCCGGCACATGCGCAGCAGCAGGGAACGTCGCCGGCGGTCTCCCCCTCACCATTATCTTCGACGCCGCCGGCACCCGGAGAGACGTCGCGGTCACCCAGGCCTGATGCGGTCTCCCAGGGTGCTCCGCCCGCATCGTCGCGCTCGTCCGAAGCGACTGCCGTGGACGCACCGCCTGCTCGGTCTGCGCCGTCGGTATCGGCCTCGACATTGCCGCGCGATCTGTCGCCGTGGGGGATGTTCATGCAGGCGGACATCGTCGTGAAGGCGGTAATGATCGGGCTGGCGTTCGCCTCGCTGGTGACGTGGACGATCTGGCTGGCCAAGGGCATGGAGCTGGCGGCGGCGCGGCGGCGGGCGCAGAGCTGCGTGCGCAAGCTCGTCCGCGCCGATAGCCTTGCGGCGGCGCAGGCTGAAACCGCGGATGGCTGGACCGGTCAGGGCACGGTGGCCGAGCTGTTGGAGGCGGCGGAGGGCGAACGTAAGCGCTCGCGCGATCTTTCGGCTGACGGCATCAAGGAGCGGCTGGCGATCGCGCTGTCGCGCATCGAGGCGAGGGCGGGCCGCGAGGTCGCACGCGGCACCGGGCTGTTGGCGACGATCGGCGCCACCGCGCCCTTCGTTGGTCTGTTCGGCACGGTGTGGGGGATCATGAACGCCTTCATCGGCATCTCCCTGTCCAAGACCACCAATCTTGCCGTGGTGGCGCCGGGCATCGCCGAAGCGTTGCTCGCCACCGCGCTCGGTCTCGTCGCCGCCATTCCGGCGGTGATTATCTACAACGTGTTTGCGCGGGCGCTGGCGAGCTACCGAGCGCTGTTGTCGGATGTCTCCGGCGAAATCATCCAGCACATCTCGCGCGACCTGGAACGGCTGGAGCGGGGGCTGGTTTCGCCGGAGCGCGGCCGCGCCGCCGCGGAGTGAGCCGCCATGGCCGTATCGCTCAAGGACCCGCACGACGGCGGCATCGACGAACTCAGCGAGATCAACGTCACGCCGTTCATCGACGTGATGCTGGTGCTGCTCATCATCTTCATGGTGGCGGCGCCGCTGTCGACGGTGGACGTGGCGGTGGATTTGCCGGTGTCCAACGCCCAGCCGCAGCCGCGCCCGGACAAGCCGGTGTTCCTGACGGTGAAGTCCGACCTGACGCTGGCGCTCGGCAATGAGGATGTGCCGCGCAGCGCGCTTCAGGCGACGCTGGATCAACAGACCGACAACGACCGCGAGCAACGGGTGTTCCTGCGCGCCGACGGGTCGGTGGCCTACAACGAGTTGATGAAGGTGATGAACCTGTTGCGCGACGCCGGCTATCTCAAGATCGCGCTGGTCGGACTTGAGGACACCGGGCAGGCGGCGGCAGCGCCGGTGGCGGCGACACAGCCATGATCGACTGGCGCGACCCCGACGGCCGGACCGGCAGCGAAGTGACCTTGCTGTCCGCGTTGCGCTGGACGGTGGCCGGGCTCGCCGTGATTGGGTTGCACGCCGGCGGGATATGGCTGGCGCTGAACCGGCCGGCGGCGGCCGAGCCGCCGGGCGATCCGCCGGCCGCCATCATGATGGAACTGGCGCCGCTCGCCGTCGCCCCCGAGGTGCCGCAGCAGGATGTGGCGCCGGGACCGCAGATGGAGGAGGCCGAGGATCGGCCGGAGCCACAACCGGAGAAGCCGGTCGAGGAGAAGGTCGAGCCGCAACCTGAGTTGAAGACGCCGGTGGAAACCGAGATCAAGCCGCCGGAACCGCCGAAGATGGAGAAGGCGGAGGTGGTGTTGCCGCCGAAGGCCGAGCGGCCGAAGCCGAAGCCGAAGCCGAAACCGAAGAAGAAAAAGCAGAAGAAGGCCCCGCGCACCACCGCGCCGCCCAGTTCGCAGGCGCAGCGCGCGGACCGTGCCGCCGCGTCGGCCGAAGGGCTGTCGTCGTCGATGTCGCGGGCATCCTGGCGCGGCGCGTTGATGGCCCATCTCAACCGCCACAAGCGCTTCCCGCCCGGCGCAGGGACCGGCGTTGCGACGGTCGTATTCACGATAGACCGCTCGGGCCGCGTCCTCTCCTCGCGCCTGGTTCGTTCGTCCGGGGACGCTTCGCTCGACGCGGAATCGGTGTCCCTGCCGCGACGCGCCAGCCCAGTTCCCGCGCCGCCGCCGAATGTCGGAGGTCGTTCGATCACACTCGCCGTTCCGATCAGATTTACACGATGACGTCGGCCAACCTCGACGCCATTGAGCTGCCGGCAACGGCAAGATCGAGGGCGCCATCCTGATGCCTTTCGAACTCAATCTCGATGCTGGCGCCGTCCTCAAGCGCGACGGCAAGGATCTCGGCAAGGGGCTGCGGTTCTCCACCTGAGTGCCGCGGGCTGCCTGTTGCCGGTGAGCTTCCCGGGAAGGGCAGGGTTGTCCCGAATTTGCGCGAAAAAGCGGGCGCGCCGGGCATCGACGAAGCCGGCGGTAACCGCGTATCCTTAGCCTGAGCGTCCGGAAATCCTGCCGACTGGCTGAGGGGCATGCACGAACTTATCGGCGATATCACGCTTTCCATCCTGTTTGCCTGGGGCCTCGGGCTGGTCGCGCATTTTTCCCGACAGCCGTTGATTCTGGCCTATCTGCTGGCCGGGTTTTTCATCGGCCCGTTCGGAATGGGATGGGTCAAGTCGCAGGAATCGATCCAGACCATCTCCGAACTCGGCCTGATCTTCATGCTTTTCATGATCGGCCTGGAAATCGACCTGAAGAAGATCGTGCGCGCCGGGCGGGTGATCGTGGTCGCAGCCGGCGGCCAACTCCTCGGCGGCTGCATCCTCGGCGTGCTGTTCTTCATGGCAATCGGGCTTGGCATGGGCCACGGCGGTTTCGATGCGCTGTATCTCTGCGTCGCCTGCGCGCTGTCGAGCACGGTCATCATCGTCAAGGTCCTTTACGAGAAGCGCGAACTCGATACCCTGCCGGGCCGCATCACGCTCGGCGTGCTGGTGTTGCAGGATATCTTCGCGATCCTGTTCCTGGCGGTGCAGCCCAGTCTCGACAATCTTCAGATGTCCATCATCCTGCTCTCGATCGCGCGGGTCGGCGCGCTGGTGGCGACCGCGCTGATCCTCAGCCGCTACGTGCTGCCTTATCTGTTTCACCAGATCGCTCGCCGCCCGGAGCTGGTGCTGCTCGGCGCGCTGGCGTGGTGCTTTCTGATCGGCGAGATCGCCGAACGGTTGCACCTGTCCCGCGAAATGGGCTCGCTGGTGGCCGGTGTGTCGCTCTCGACCTTTCCTTACGCGCTCGATGTCACCGCCAAGGTGACGACGCTGCGGGACTTTTTCATCACGCTGTTCTTCGTCGCGCTGGGCATGACCATTCCGATCCCGAACGGTTCGGTGATCGGGCTCGCGCTGATGATCGCGGCCTTCACGGTGGCGAGTCGCGTTGTCACGACGTTTTTGCCGCTGTATCTGATGAAGCAGGGACTGCGCGCCAGCCTGCTGCCGGCGATCAATCTGGCGCAGATCAGCGAGTTTTCGCTGGTCGTGATCCAGACCGGCGTGGTTGCGGGGCACATCAAGACTCAGACCGCGAGCGCCGCGTCGTTCGCGTTCGTGGTGCTGGCGGTGCTGAGTACGTTCGCGATCGGGCGCAGCGATCAGCTTTCGCGGCTGGGCATCAGGTTCCTGAAGCGGCTCGGCCTTCGGGACCTCGACCGCACCGAAGCCGGGGAGGGCGGATATAGTGCGGGAGGACACGGCGAGGACGGCCATGGCGAACCGCGGCGCATCGTCATTCTTGGATTCTTCCGTGCCGCCAGCGCGCTGCTGAGCGAGATCGAACGCCGGGACGAGTCGCTGCTGGACCAGATCGCCGTGGTCGACTTCAACCCGGTGGTGTTCAGCACGCTCGTTGCCCGCGGTCTCCACGTCACCTATGGCGACATCAGCAACGTGGATACGCTGCTTCATGCCGGGGTCGGCAGCGCCGAGATCATCATTCTGAGCGTGCCGGATTCGCTGCTTAAGGGCGCCAATAACGAAAAGCTCGTTCGCCACGTCCGCTCGCTCAACCCGACCGCAAAGATCATCTCGACGGCGGACCTGCTGTCGGACGTCGGGGATCAGTATGCCGCCGGCGCGGATTACGTGACGGTGACGCGGCTGACCGACGCGCACGAGCTGTTCGCGGCGATCGAGGCCGCCGATAACGGGCTGCTGGCCGACAAGCGTGCCGAATCCGATGCGCTTCTAAGCGAGCGCCGGGAGGTGCTGCCGTAGGGCAGTGAGTCTCCGCGACGGTGGGCGAGGAGCGCGCCGCGGCTCGCCTTTCCTCACATACCCATGTGGACCGATATAGTTGCAACACTGCCCGCTCTGCGCGTATTTCCGCAAAAGTGGGTACCGGTTTTGCGATCGGAATACGCGCACATTATTGATTGAGAGCATTTTCTTACGGCTAACCGGATTCCACTTAGCCGGAAAATGCTCTAGGTCATACGAACGTCCGTCAAACGGGAAAGTGCAGGCCATGTCCCATCCAATTCCGGAAGTGCTGGAGGCTTTTGCCAACGGCGAAATCGTCGCCGTCACCGACGATGACGACCGCGAGGGCGAGGGCGATCTAATCGTCGCGGCATCGCTCTGCACCGCGGAGAAGATGGCGTTCATCATACGGCACACCTCCGGCATAGTTTGCGCACCGATCACGACGGAGGAGGCGCAACGGCTGCGGCTTGATCCGATGGTCGCGCATAACGAGTCCAATCATACCACGGCTTTCACCGTCTCGATCGATTACAAGCCCGATGGCGGCACCGGCATTTCGGCCGAAGAGCGTGCCTCCTGTTGCCGGGCGCTCGCCAATCCCAACGCCGGCGCCAGCGACTTTGCCCGGCCCGGTCACATCTTCCCGCTGATCGCGCGCAACGGCGGTGTCCTGCTGCGCGCGGGCCATACCGAGGCGGCGGTCGATCTCTGCAAGCTGGCCGGCCTGCCGCCGGTCGGTGTCATCAGCGAGTTGATGAACGACGACGGCACGGTGATGAAAGGCGAGCAGGTTGCGCGGTTCGTTGCCGCGCACAGCCTCAAGCATGTCACCATCGCCGACATCATCGCGTATCGTCAGGCGCGAGAGAAGCTGATCGAGCGGGTCTCGGAGTTTACGATCGACAGCCCGATCGGGCCGCTGCAGGGCTACGCCTACCGTTCGCCGTTCGATTCCATGGCCCATGTCGCGTTCGTCTACGCCGGCATCGGGGATGGAAAGAATGTTCTGACCCGTTTCCACAAGCCAAATATCGTGCGCGATATCTTCGCCGGGCCGCGGCGCATGGAGGTCGTGCTCGAGCATTTCAAGAAGGCCGGCAGCGGCGTGCTGGTGTATCTGCGAGACGGCGCTGCTGGGGTGCCGGTGGCGCCGCTCCCCGAACACAAATCGGCGGAAGCCGATCGCAACAGGCAGTGGCGCGAGGTCGGCGTCGGCGCGCAGATCCTGCGCGATCTCGGCGTGACGTCGATACGGCATCTGACGTCGTCGGCGTACGACTACAAGGGCCTCTCCGGTTTCGGCATCGAGATCGTTTCGAACGAGTATCTCGAGATCTGACGGTCGTTGTCATTTGCGGGCATGAGCGCTCATGCGCGGTCGCGCGCGCGTTCCGGAATGACATTGGTTCTGTCGTCGAATTATCTGTATACTGGGAGCGGTCCGATTTTGCCGATAGCGGTATCCGGGGTGGTGTGAAAGGATTGTCATGAGTGTTCGTCCGCAAAGCAAGGACCAACCCGTGCCGGTCAGTTTCCAGTGGGACGATCCGTTCGGGCTGGACGATCAGTTGACCGAAGACGAACGCATGATCCGCGACACCGCGCGCGCCTACGCGCAGGACAAGCTGCTGCCGCGCATCGTCAAGGCCTATCTGGAAGAGAAGACCGACCGCGAGATCTTCAACGAGATGGGCGAGCTTGGCCTGAACGGCATCACTCTGCCGGAGGAATATGGTTGCGCCAATGCCAGCTACGTTGCCTATGGCCTCGTCGCGCGGGAGATCGAGCGTGTGGACTCGGGCTACCGCTCGATGAATTCGGTGCAGTCGTCGCTGGTGATGTATCCGATCTATGCCTATGGCGACGAGAGCCAGCGCAAGAAATACCTGCCCAGGCTCGCGACCGGCGAATGGGTCGGCTGTTTTGGCCTGACCGAGCCGGATGCCGGTTCCGATCCCGGCGGCATGAAAACCCGTGCCGAGAAGGTGTCGGACGGCTACCGGCTGACCGGCTCGAAGACGTGGATTTCCAACGCGCCGATCGCGGACCTGTTCGTCGTATGGGCCAGGTCGGCGGCGCACGATAATCAGATCCGTGGTTTCGTGCTGGAGAAGGGCATGAAGGGCCTATCCGCCCCGAAGATCGGCGGCAAGCTCAGCTTGCGGGCGTCGTGCACCGGCGAGATCGTGATGGATGGCGTGGTGGTGCCGGAAGAGAACCTGCTGCCGAACGTGTCCGGACTGAAAGGTCCATTCGGCTGCCTGAACCGCGCGCGCTACGGCATCTCATGGGGCGTTATGGGCGCGGCGGAAGACTGTATGCATCGCGCGCGGAAATACGTGCTCGAGCGAAAGCAGTTCGGCCGTCCGCTGGCGGCGACGCAACTGGTGCAGAAGAAACTGGCGGACATGCAGACCGACATCGCGCTCGGGCTTCAGGGCAGCCTGCGTGTCGGCCGGCTGATGGACGAGGGCAAGATGGCGCCGGAGATGATCTCTATCGTCAAACGCAACAATTGCGGCAAGGCGCTCGATATCGCGCGGATGGCGCGCGATATGCACGGCGGCAACGGCATCCAGATCGATTATCACGTGATGCGCCACGCCGCCAATCTTGAGACTGTCAATACCTATGAGGGCACCCACGACGTCCATGCGCTGATCCTCGGCCGCGCCATCACCGGCATCCAGGCGTTTTCGTAAGGACGCTTTCTTCGGAAATGCGGACGTGCCGACACCTACACCTGTCATCGCCCGCGAAGGCGGACGACCCAGTATTCCAGAGCGCTTTGTTCTTTCCCGAATAGCCGGCGACCACTGGATACCCCGCTTTCGCGGGGTATACCGGGGCGAGGTGCGTCCCACGCTTGCGTGCATCCGACGCCAGTTAGGAACCGTTATGACCGACACCTCCGATAACGACGATATCCCGTTCAATCGTGACTTTCCGCTGAAACCGGGCGTCGTCGAGGAGGTCGTGCCCGGTGTCCGCCGCGTGCTGTGCGACAATCCGAGCCCCTTCACCTTCACCGGCACCGTGAGCTACATCGTTGGCCGCGGCAAGGTCGCGATCATCGATCCCGGACCGGACAGCGAGGCCCATGCGAAGGCGCTGCTCGATGCGGTGAGGGGCGAGACCGTGACGCACATCTTCGTCACCCACACCCACAAGGATCATTCACCGAATACCGCGCGCATCAAGGCGGCCACCGGCGCGCCTGTTTATGCGGAGGGGCCGCATCGCGCCTCGCGCCAGCGTTTTGAGAGCGAAAAGCACAATCCGGAATCCGGCGCCGACCGCGATTTTCGTCCGGACGTCCGGCTTCGCGACGGCGAGGTCGTGACCGGCGACGGCTGGGCGCTGCAAGCCGTGACCACACCGGGGCACACCGCGAACCACATGGTCTTTGCGTGGAAGGACCATAACGTTCTTTTCGTCGGCGACCATGTCATGGGCTGGTCGACCTCGATCGTTGCGCCGCCCGACGGGTCAATGATCGACTACATGGCCTCGCTCGAGAAGCTCTCGCACCGCGACGAGCACTTGTATTTCTCCGGTCATGGCCCCGAGATCCGGGATGGACCGCGTTTCGTTCGGTATCTCGCACGACATCGCAAAGCGCGCGAGGCGTCGATCCTGCATCGGCTCACGAAAGGCGAGGCCGATATCCCGACCCTGGTCCGCGCCATCTATATCGGCCTCGATCCGCGGTTGTCCGGCGCCGCCGGCTATTCGGTGCTCGCGCATCTGGAAGACCTGGTGGCGCGCGGCCTCGTGCTCACGGATGGCGATCCCGTCATCGGCGGACGCTACCGGCTAGATCGCGATGATTTTGGATCGAATTGATCCAAAATCACGAACGTGATCGATTCCAATATTTGAGAGCGGGATGCGGGCGGAAAACCGCACCACACTTTTCCTCATCCGGCTCAAGCGTGAGCCTTATCGCTTGGTCGTGCTCTTGGCGGGAGACTTGACCGGCACGCGTGGCTCCTTCGCCGGCTTCTCGACAACGTTTTCGGCGGCGGCGTTGATGTCGTCGATCAGGCTGCTGACGCGCGCGGCGTTGCTGCCGAGATCGTGTTCGAAATAACGCGACGACGAGCGGATATCGACGCGTGACCCGTCGCCGTCCGACGCGATGCGGATTGCGACGTCCTCGCGGAATCCCATGACGGGCGTTTTCGCCACCGCCTCGATATGGCCGGGCTGCCGCGGCGGCTGCGGCGCGCGCTCGTCGATCACCAGCCATTTGCGCCGGGCGACAAGCCGCCGGACGATGTCGAAGGCGTGTTGGGCCGAGACGTCGAGGTCGACCGGCTCGATCTGGGGATAGGCGGCGCGCTGCTGCTCGGCGGAATAAAGACCGGCATAGACAGCGGCGTTGGCGCCGTAGGCGCCGCGCAGCCGCGCCAGCGTGTCGAACCGCGGCGGATTGATCGGATCGGTGGTGATATCGTGGATCGGCGGCAGCTTGCGATACTGCACGGCGAGGTACGCGGGGTAGGCGAGGATCAGCACGTCCAGCAGCAATGCCGTCAGGATACGGCCTATGCCGCGCGAGCCGTCCCGCCAGAGTGCCACGAGGCCCGCGAACGCCGCCAGGATGGACAGTCCGGCGCAAACCAGTGCGCCGAAGAAGGTCGCCATCGCGGGTTTCATTTCGAGGAAGCCGAACCTGACCACCATAATGGATACCAGCGTCGCGACCGCCGAGAACACCGCGAGTCGCCGCGCCCAGGTGGCGAGCGCGGAGAACGGTTCGGATTGATAAGCGGCGCGGAATCTGCGGGCCATCGGAGTGTCCGGTTGCGGCGGGGACGGTAGCGCGGATCACCTACCTTATTTGCTTTCTTGGCGAAACGCCGCTGTTCGTTTCCGTCAAAGCGGCAAACTCCGCAGCCAGAAAATCCAGCAGCGCCCGCACCGAGGGCAACAGCCCGCGCCGTGACGAGAACACCGCATGGACGATGCCGGCGCGGGGACTCCATTGCGGCAGCACGTCCAATAGCGTGCCGGAGTCGAGATCGGTCTTCACCACCATGGTCGGAAACTGCCCGACGCCGATGCCGCGCAAGGCCGCGAAGCGCAGCGCCACCATGTCCTCGGTGATGAGGCGCGGCACGTAGGGGATCAGCGCGGTGGCCTCATTGGGGCCGTCGAGGCACCATTCATGACGCTGATGTGGCGGCCCCCAGCCGATGCTGGGAAGCGTGGCGAGATCGGCGGGAACCGGCGGGCGGGTCAGCCTCTTCAGCAGCGCCGGGCTTGCCACCAGCCGCTGCGTGCTTTCCGCCAGCACCCGCATCACCAGATCGTTGTCTTCCAGCGGCGGAAAACGCACGCGCAGCGCGATGTCGACGCCTTCAGCGATCACGTCGACCCGGCGCGGCGTGCTGTCCAGATGGACCTCGACGTCCGGGCACTCGGCCATGAAGCGGGCGACCATCTCGCCGACCTGAAAATACAGCAGCGGCGGCGGGCAACTCACCCGCACGATACCTTGCGGTTTGCTGCGCGAGCGTTCGATCAGTTCCTGCGCAGCGTTGGCCTCCACCAGCATGGCAACGCAATGCCGATAGTAATCCTGCCCGATTTCGGTGACGCTGAAGCGTCGGGTCGAACGCTGGATCAGCCGGACCCCGAGCCTGTCTTCCAAGACCGCGATGCGGCGGCTCAGCCGCGAGCGCGGCATCCCCAGCGCGCGGGCGGCGGCGGCGAATCCGCCGTGATCGACCACCTGGGCGAAGAAATAGAGGTCGTTGAGATCCTGTGTCATTGTCTCAATTATAGGACAGTGAGGCGTGATATTGCCAGCTACCGAACTATTTGTCTCGTCCATATCCTCCATTGCAACACAGCGGCCGATCTCGGCCGCGGCAAGGAGGTTCATCATGCGAAAGATTCTCGGTGTTTTCAGCGGCCCCCGGCAGCATTGGGTGGGAGACGGCTTTCCGGTCCGCTCGCTGTTCTCGCACGTCAGCCACGGCGACCATGTCAGCCCGTTCCTGCTGCTGGACTATGCCGGCCCGGCGGACTTTACGCCCGCGGAGCAGCCGCGTGGCGTCGGCGTCCATCCGCATCGCGGCTTCGAGACCGTCACCATCGTCTATCAGGGTGAGGTCGAGCACCGCGATTCTACCGGCAACGGCGGCCTGATCGGGCCGGGCGACGTGCAGTGGATGACGGCGGCCTCGGGCATCCTGCACGAGGAGTTCCACTCGCGCGCCTTCACCAGGAAGGGCGGTACGCTGGAGATGGTGCAACTCTGGGTCAATCTGCCGGCCAAGGCGAAGAATGCCGATCCCGGCTACCAGACCCTGCTGAACGCGGACATTCCGGTGGTCGATCTGCCGGACGGCGTCGGCAAGCTGCGGGTGATCGCGGGCGAATTCGACGGCCGCAAAGGACCGGCGAAAACCTTCACGCCGATCGACATCTACGACGTGAAGCTCAACCGCAACGGCGCTGCGACGATCAACCCGCGTGACGGCCACACCGTCGCGGTGGTGGTGCTCAAGGGCACGGTGCTGGTCAACGGCAGCGAGGTCGCGCGAGAAGCGCAGTTCGCGCTGCTCGACCGCAGCGGCGGCGAGGTGACCATCGAGGCCAACACCGAGGCTTCGGTGCTGATCCTGTCCGGCGCGCCGATCGACGAGCCGGTGGTGATGCACGGCCCGTTCGTCATGAACACGACGGACGAGATCCGGCAGGCCATGGCCGATTTCCAGAGCGGCCGCTTCGGCGCGATCCCGGCCTGATGACGACGAAGCGGGAGGCGTCCTCCGTCTCCCGCTCTCCCTTTTGTCTTTCTCAACCCCGCATCGCCGCCGCGGTCGGCAGGCTGTAATCCTTGAACTGCTCGCGCAGCGCCCTTTTCAAGATCTTTCCGGTGGCGGTGTGGGGGATGCTGTCGACGAACGCGACGTCGTCAGGCATCCACCACTTGCAGATCTTGCCATCCATGAAACCGAGAATCTCCTCGCGTGTCAGGCTCTCGCCCTGCCTGACATGGACGATCAGGAGCGGGCGTTCGCCCCACTTCGGATGGTGCACGCCGATTACGGCGGCTTCCGCCACCTTGGGATGGCCAACCGCGAGATTTTCCAGGTCGATCGACGAAATCCATTCGCCTCCCGACTTGATCACGTCCTTCGTGCGGTCCGTGATCCGCACGTAGCCGTACTCGTCAATGGTGACAACGTCGCCGGTGTCGAAGAAGCCCTGCTGGTCGAGGATGATGTCCTCGACGCGGTAGTAGGCGCCGGAGATCGCGGGACCTCGCACCTTGAGCCGGCCGGAGGTCTTGCCGTCCCACGGCAATTCCTTGCCGGTGTCGTCGGTGATCTTCATTTCGACCGTGAACGGCGCATAACCTTGCATCTGCAACAGGTCGAGCTTGGCGTCTCCCTTGAGGTGGCTGAATTGGCCCTGTAGCCCGCCGACCGTGCCGACCGGCGACATTTCCGTCATGCCCCATGCGTGACGAACCTCGACGCCCATGTCGTCGAACGCCTTGATGATCGAGCGCGGCATCGCCGAACCGCCGCAGGCCACGACCTTGAGGTCCGGCAGCTTGAGGTCGTTCTTCTCCATGTGTTGCAGCAGCATCAGCCACACGGTAGGCACGCCAGCGGTGAACGTGACCTTCTCGGTCGACAGCAGTTCGTACACCGATGCGCCGTCGAGCTTGGCGCCGGGCATCACCAGCTTGGTGCCCATGGACGGCGCGGAGAACGCGATGCCCCAGCTGTTGGCATGGAACAACGGCACCACCGGCAGCATTGTATCCCTCGATGCCGCACCAAGCGCGTCACCGTTGTTGGCCACCATGGAATGCAGCACGTTGGAGCGATGCGAATACACGACGCCCTTCGGATCGCCCGTGGTCCCCGAGGTGTAGCACATCCCCGCTGCGGTGTTTTCGTCAAACATTTTCCAGGCGAAGTCGCCGTCGGCTTCCGCGATCCAGTCTTCGTATGCGACCGCATTTTTCAGCGTGGTCTGCGGCAGGTGCGCCCTGTCGGTGAAAACGATGTAGCGCTCCACGCTCGGCAGCTTGTCGGCGATCTTTTCCAGAATCGGAATGAAAGTGATATCGGCCATCACGATGCGGTCTTCAGCATGGTTGATGATCCAGGCGATCTGGTCCGGAAACAAGCGGGGGTTGACGGTATGGCAGACGGCGCCGATGCCCATGATGCCATACCAGGCCTCGAGATGACGCCAGGTGTTCCATGCGATGGTGGCGACGCGATCACCGAGTTTAATGCCTTCGCGATCGAGCCGCTGCGCGAGTTTCAGCGCGCGGCGGCGAATTTCGGCGTAGTTTGTCCGATGAGTCGGACCCTCGACCGATCGCGTAACCACCTCGCGCTTGCCGTGAATCTTTGCCGCATGATCGATGATCCGATGACACAGCAAGGGCCAGTCTTGCATCAAGCCGCGCATTCGAACCTTCCTCCTGATCCGCGCCAGCGGGCTATCGTTGTCCCGCAGGGATTGGCATGAAGACGTTTAACGCGGTGATTGCACGTCGCAAACGACCTTGTGCAGGGTTAGGCCGCGACCGATTGGCCATGGTCACGCTCGCAGCCCTCGTCATGCCGGCGGCGGCTTTGGCAGGGACCGGGATGCCGTTGCCGCAGCCTCGCCCGGCCGCAGCAGCAGCGACCGACGGCAAGGACAGCAAGCAGGCGGGTGAGGCTGCGCCCGTGACGCCCGAGACTTCGCCGGCGCCTTCGGCCTGCCGTCTGGCGCTGACCGATGCGGTAGCCATCGCCCCGAGCATTCCCGCGATCAGGGGGCCGGGCGCGTGCGGCGGTGAGGACCTGGTCCGGCTTGAAGCCGTGGTGCTGCCCGACGGCGGCCGGGTCCCGGTCAAGCCTGCCGCCACGCTGCGCTGTACGATGGCTGCGGCGGTCGCGGACTGGATTCGCACCGACATGGCGCCGCTGGCCGAAGGGCTCGGCAGTCGCGTCAGCGAGCTCGACAATTTCGATTCGTTCGAATGCCGGGGGCGCAATCGGGTTGCCGGAGCAAAGCTGTCCGAACACGGGCGCGCCAATGCGCTCGACGTGCGTGCACTCAAGTTCGCAAACGGACGGACGATCGATCTGACGGATCGTACGGTGGAGCGTGATGTGCGCGAAAAGGTGCTGGGCTCCGTTTGCGCGCGCTTCACCACGGTGCTCGGGCCGGGATCCGATGGTTATCACGAGAATCATATTCACCTCGACCTGATCCAGCGCCGCAACGGCTACCGGATCTGTCACTGGGAGATTTACGATTCCATGGCAGCAGTCGCGCCGCCGCTGCCGGCCGAACGCCCGGCGGAAGCGCCGCGGCGCGAAATGGTGGAACAAGGAGGCAAGACGTCGGAAGCATCTCCGGAGCGTGAGACGGCGCCTTTTGCCGCCCCGCAAGCTAGACCCGCAGCGGCCATGTCGGCGGATGTGGTGCCTGAGCCCCGGAGGCGACCGCCGTCCGCCAAGGCAGCCGCCAAGGCAGCAGGCAAGCCTGTGAAGGATTCGTCGAAGCCATCGCCGTCCGCATCCGCGCCGTCATCGCGGTTTTCAGCCGCGAAACCCATGAAGCGCAAGCGCAAGCGGCACAGCGATCTGCCGCCGTTTCTCAGGGGCCTGTTCAACTGATCGCAAGCCGCGCGAGCGGAAACGGATGGCGGAGCAACACAAAAGCGCCGGAACTCCGGCGCTTCTGCAAATTGCGGAGTCGCTTCGATCAGTTAAAGCTGCCGCCGCCCCCCCGCAACGCCATCTTTGGATTGAAGGGCGAGTCGCCGTGATGCGGTTCCAGCACCACGACCACGGTGCCCATCTTCACCCGGTCGTAGAGATCGATGACGTCCTCGTTGGTCATGCGGATGCAGCCCGAGGAAATCGAGGCGCCGATGTATTCCGGCTGGTTGGTGCCGTGGATGCGGAACAGCGTGTCCTTGCCGTTGGCGTAAAGATACAGCGCCCGCGATCCCATCGGATTGTCCGGACCGGGAGGCACGAATTTCGGCACGCCAAGGCGCTGGATCTCACCGGGGGTCGGGTGCCACGGGGGCCATTCGGTCTTGCCGCCAACCTTTGCGATGCCGGACCATGCCATCGCTTCTTCGCCGACGGTGATGCCGTAACGGATCGCCTTGCCGCCGTCGAGCACGTAATAGAGATAATGGTTGTCGGAATCGACCACGATCGAGCCCGGCGCTTCCTTGCGGTGATAGTCGACGATCGCGCGGCGGAACGGCGCGGCCACCGGCGTTTTCACGTAGGAGACCTTGGACAGCAACTCCTTGTCGCGCGGCTTGAAGTTGCTGGTGTCGGTGGCCTCGTAGTGTGTGGCCTGCATGCAGCCCGACAGCATCAGGCCCGCAGCCAGGATCCCAAGCTTAACCCAAAAAGACGACATTGTTGCTTTCCAAATGCCCCGCTGAATCATGGCAATTTGCGCCCGAAAGACCAAGATTCCTCTGCGGCCTATTATTGTCGAAATTCCCTAAAATTCCAGCACTTAGAGGGTCCTGTCGCTACGCAGCACAGCGCCTGTGGCATTTCTGCCGCAAAAATGCCGTGTCCGACGTTGAATTACGGAATTGCGCCGCTTTTCTACGGACGAGGGGGACGCGGGCGGCTGCTTCTCCATGGCAAATGAATAACGGCATCCGAGCGCGGCGTCGGCCCTTTGCCGGCTTGCCAAATCGCTGGGATTGGGCGCATTCCAGATTGTGCGGTCCACGCTGAATCATGCCGTCATCCCCGGAGGTGCCATGCTCTCGATCTTCGCGCCGGCCGGTGCCGCGCTGCGGAAGACCTCTCCCGCCGATCTGACCGCGCTGCCGGACAACGCGGTGTGGATCGATCTCGAAAAGCCGACGTCGGAGGAGGATCGCGCGGTGGAGCGGCTCGCGGGGGTTGCGGTGCCGACCCGGGAGGACATGCAGGAGATCGAGATTTCCAGCCGCCTCTATGTCGAGAACGGCGCGCGCTACATGACCGCGAGCCTGATGTGCGGCAGCGAAACCGATGCGCCGCGCGTTACCCCGGTCACCTTTATCCTGTCCAACCATCGTCTCGTCACCGTGCGCTACGACGCGCCAAAACCGCTCGCGCTGGTCGAGAACAAGCTGGCGCGCGCCGCCGCACAGGGCTTGACCGGCGAGGGCGTACTGCTTGAACTGCTCGATGCCGTGATCGACCGCTGCGCCGACATTCTGGAGCGCGCTGGCGCCGACGTCGATCAGGTCAGCCACGACATCTTCGAGCCGGACGCATCCGCGCGCACCGGTCGTGCCAGGCGCTATTCCGAAATCCTGATCGCGATCGGCCGCAAGGGCGATCTCACCTCGAAGGTCCGCGAGAGTCTGGTCTCGATCGGCCGTCTCGTTACCTTCGTCGCCGCCGAATCCGACAGCATCAAATGGTCGAAGGAGATGCGCACACAGCTCAAGACCATGCAGCGCGACGTCTCATCGCTGACCGATCACGCCTCCTATCTGTCGAACAAGATCACCTTCGTGCTCGATGCGATGCTTGGTGTGGTCAATCTCGAGCAGAACAACATCATCAAACTGTTCTCGGTGATGGCGGTGGTCTTGATGCCGCCGACGCTGATCGCCTCGATCTACGGCATGAATTTCAAGCTGATGCCGGAGCTGGACTGGCCGCACGGCTATCCCTTCGCGCTCGCCATGATGGTGATCGCCGCGGTGCTGCCCTACATGGTCTTCAAGTGGAAGAAGTGGCTGTGAGCGGAGTACCGTCCGGCGCGACAGGACTCGCCACAATTTTCCGTGTAAAATTTGAGCGTTCGCCTGAACGGTTTCCAAGAAAAGTTGCTGCCATAACCCGTGCATGAAATCGCGGGAGTTACAATGGTTGAGAAAGTCGTAACTAGGGATCGCAACGTCCTCGATTTTCGCAGCTATCAACAGTTGCGCAGATCATGCGGGGACAACGCGGCCGTGCGTTTTGCGGCAGGTCTCGCGCGGACCTGCCGGCATTGCGGCGCTGCGTTGCTCGATGGCGAGAGCGACGACGATTGCTCCAGCGCGGGTCTCGCACCGCCAGCGCTGCGCACGCCACCGCGCCGGTTTTGTGCGGAGTGATCTCGATTGATGTGAATTCAGACGTCCCCGTCGTCCCCGCGTGCGCGGGAACGACAAACGCTGCACAACCTTGCTGCACGCGCCTTACACGTGCTGGCCGCCGTTGATGTGGATCTCCGCGCCGTTGACGTATGAACTCGTCTCCGTGCACAGCACGTAGATGATCTTCGCCACTTCGTCGGGCGTGCCGAGGCGACGCAGCGGGATCTGCCGCTGGACAATCTTCTCGGTGCCCGGCGACAGGATCGAGGTGTCGATCTCGCCCGGCGCAATCGCATTGACACGCACGCCGATGCGGCCGAAGTCCGCCGCCATCTCGCGGGTGAGCGAGGCCAGCGCCGCTTTTGAGGTTGAATAGGCCGCGCCCGCGAACGGGTGCACACGCGAGCCGGCGATCGAGGTGACGTTCACGACGGAACCCCTCGCGGCCTTCAGTTCCCCGATCAATCCGCGCGCCAGCATGATCGGCGCCATGAAGTTGACGCGGAACACCTTCTCCCAGGTCTCCATGTCGGTGTTCAGCGAGCCGAGCCGCGCGCCGCCCTCGCCCTTCGGCGAGATCGCGGCATTATTGACCAGCGCGTGCAGCCTGCCGCCCTCGAGCCGCGAGCGGATTTCCCGGATCGCCTGCATGGTATTGTCGGGGTCGGACAGGTCGACCTGGATGTGGTCCTCGGGCCCGGCATCCCACGGGCACTGCTCCGGGAACGGATGCCGCGAACAGGTGATGACGCGCCATCCCGCGCTGGAAAACCGGATCACGGTCGCGTGGCCGATGCCGCGGCTCGCGCCGGTCAAAAGCAGCGTGCGGCGGGGCGCGTTGGGGTCGGCCACCGCCGCCGCCGGGTCGGTTCGCGGCTTCGCCTTGTCGGGGGTCATGGATACAGCCTTGTCTTGGTCCACGGCGCATCAGGCGCCGTGCGGCGGAATTCGATGCGGTCGTGCAGGCGGAACGGACGGTCGTGCCAGAATTCGAATTGCGCGGGCGCGATCCGCCATCCGCGCCAGCCCGGCGGCCGCGGCACGCTGCCGACGATATATTTTGCGGCTTGCTTCGCGATGGCCTGCTCGAACGCGAAACGGCTTTCCAGCGGCTGCGACTGCTTGCTGGCCCAGGCGCCGATCTGCGCTTGCTTCGGCCGGGTCGCGAAATAGGCGTCGGCCTCGGCATCGGTCACCGGCGTCACCAGCCCGCGCACGCGAACCTGCCGGCGCAGCGACTTCCAGTGAAACAGCAGCGCCGCTTTGGGGTTTGCGGCGAGTTCGCGGCCCTTGGCGCTGGCAATGTGGCTGTAGAACACGAAACCCTGGGCGTCAAAGCCCTTCATCAGCACCATGCGCACGTCGGGCAAACCGTCGGCATCGGCGGTGGCAAGCGCCATGGCGTCGGGGTCGTTGGGTTCCGACGCGGCGGCTTCCGCGAACCATGCAGCGAACAGGACGAAGGGCTCGGCGGCTTCCGTGAAATCACCGGACGTTAACTGGCTTGTGTGCTTGATGTCCGTGATGTCGTTCATGCGGGGAGTCCACAGGTTGCGCCGGTCTGCCGTCGAAAGTCCGTTGCGGTCCTTATACAGGGCAAACCTGTATAGGGCATGCCCTCGCGGTATCCTATCGGCGATCAGGCCCGTCGCCGCCATTGTGACGGCGATTCTGGTCGGAGCGTCGTTGGGAGGTTGCAGTCTGGCGCGCAATGACGGGGCTTTCGCGCAGATGGGCCCCAATGATACCACCGGATCGATCGGGACGCCCGCGCGCACCGGTCCGACGGACACCGATCTCGCCTTCGCCCGCACTGCGGCGTCCGATGTGCTGACCAAAGGGAACAAGGATGCGAGCCAGCCGTGGGAAAACCCCTCGACCGGCGCGCGAGGCTCGGTGACGCCGCTGGCACAGGCCTATACGGCCGAGGGCCGCACCTGCCGGGATTTTTTGGCGAGTTACGTTAACGGAAAGTCCGAAAGCTGGCTGCAAGGCGCCGCATGCCGGTCCGGTGGCCGGTGGGAAATTCAGTCGCTCAAACCGTGGCGACGAAGCTAGCGTCGTTCCAGTTTGATGGAATCAAAGCGGCTCCAGCTTTTTGGTTTGACGCAGTTTCTTGACGCGAACCGGTGCCCATCCTCGGGTCAAGCCGGAGGACATGCTTCGCAAGACGCTATAGATTGCAGGGGCGAATGGCTCGCCAACCCGTTGCAAAAATGCCACGGATACCCCAGATGTTAGGCGCGTGGGTCCGGGGGCCCATGGTCCAGATTTCCTGAAGGAGACGACACGGATGCGGGACCCCTATGAGGTCTTGGGGGTGCAGCGGGGCGCCAACGCCGCGGCGATCAAAAGTGCTTTTCGCAAGCTCGCGAAGAAGCACCATCCCGATGCCAACAAGAACGACCCGAAGGCGGCCGAACGTTTCGCGGAGCTGAATTCGGCCAACGAGATTCTCGGCGACGAAGCCAAGCGCAAACAGTTCGACCACGGCGAGATCGGCGCCGACGGCAAGCCGCGCTTTCAGGGTTTCCCGGGCGGCGGCGGCCCGCGCGGCGCGCGGGCGGGTGGCGGCTTCCAGCAGTACGACTTCGGCGGCGGCGGTGGTCCGGGCTTTGACGGCGGGTTTGAGGACATCATCAACAGCATGTTTGGTGGCGCTGCGGGCGGCGCGCGAGGTGGACGCCGCGGCGGCGCGCAGTTCGACACCGCGGCCTTCACCGCACCTGATCTCGATCTCAACGTCGCCATGACGGTGTCGCTGGAGGACTCGGTCAAGGGCGGCGAGAAACGCGTCCGTCTGACCAGCGGCAAGGAACTCAATGTCAGAATTCCGGCCGGCGTCACCTCGGGCCAGCAGATCCGGCTGAGAGGGCAGGGCGACACCGCGCCCCGCCATCGTCCCGGCGATCTCCTGATCACGGTGACGGTGGCGCCGCATCCGTTCTTCAAGGTCGACGGCAGCGACCTGCGCGCCGATCTGCCGATCACGCTCTATGAGGCGGTGCTGGGCAGCAAGGTGCGGGTGCCGACGCTCGGCGGCGCGGTCGAACTGTCGATCCCGAAGAACACCTCGAGCGGCCGCACCTTCCGCCTCAAGGGCAAGGGCATACCGAAGGGCGACACATCCGGCGATCTGTTCGTCACCACGCGCATCATCCTGCCGGACGGCAACGACGCCGATCTCGAGGCCTTGATGCAGAAGTGGCGCGACGCGCACCCCTACAATCCCCGCGGCGATCTGGGTTAGCAGCCGAATTCCGAAAACGACCTTGAGGTTGGGGCGCGAGGCCCCGGTTTCGGAAGGAACTTCGGCCGCCCCGAGCCGTTGGTCCCGCGAAAGAATTTGCGGTGAACCGATGTCTGTGAGCGAACATCATAGCAGCGCTGGAAAACGCAACGCGAGAAAAGATCTGGCGATCACGGCCGTGATCGTCGCGGTCGGGATGGCCATGCCCGGCGTCTCCTTGATGCGACTCGCGCAGGGACGGTCGGAGAGCGCGCAGAAGACTTCTCCGCAAACCTCTCCCGTCACGCCCGCCGGCAAACAGAATGGACCTGCGGAAGCCGAGCCGGGCGGTACCCGTCCGACCACGCCTGCGCCCGAACCCGCACGCCCCGATGCCGATGCGGGCAAAGCGGGCGCTCAGCCTGCGCTTCCTCCCGCGCCAGCAGAGAAGGTCGCTCCGCCGATCAAGGAAAAGTAGTAGACGAGCACGAGTTGAGAAACGCCAAGCGCTCTATAGCACGGTGGGCGGATTGTCATGGCCGGACTTGATCCGGCCATCCGTCGCTCTTCGATAAGCTCTTTACAGAAAAGATCGATGCGCGGGTCGCCTGCGCGAAGACGCGCTTTGCGCTTTTGCCCGCGCATGACAACGTTATGAAAGGCCGCAGCCGTTACCGCACCAGCACGTTCCTGAACTGCCAGGGATCCGAGGTATCGATGTCTTCAGGAAAAAGCCCGGGGCGGTCGGCGAGCGGCGTCCAGTCGGTGTAGTAACCCTTCATCGGGCCGAGATAGGGCCGCTGGACCTCGAGGCAGCGGCGGAAGTCCACTTCGTCGGCCTCGACGATGCCGGCTTCCGGATTTTCCAGCGCCCACACCATGCCGGCCAGCACTGCCGACGATACCTGCATGCCGGTGGCATTTTGATACGGCGCAATGCGGCGGGTTTCCTCGATCGAGAGCTGCGAGCCGAACCAATAGGCGTTCTTGCTGTGGCCGTAGACCAGCACGCCGAGTTCGTCGATGCCGTCAACGATTTCGGTCTCATCCAGAATGTGCCATGTCGACTGCATCTTGCCTTCCGCGCCGAACATCTCGTGGAGCGACAGCACCGCATCGTTGGCGGGGTGGTAGGCATAGTGGCAGGTCGGACGATAAATCACGTTCTGGCCGTCGCGAACGGTAAAGTAGTCGGCAATCGAGATCGCTTCGTTGTGGGTGACGAGGAATCCGTATTGCTGGCCCGGCGTCGGGCACCATGAGCGCACGCGGGTGGTGGCGCCGGCTTGCAGCAGATAGATGGCGGCCTGACATCCCGTGTCGTGCTTGCGGGCGTTCTCCGGCATCCACTTTTCGTGGGTGCCCCAGCCGAGTTCGGCGGGCTGCAGGCCTTCCGAGACGAATCCTTCTACCGACCAGGTGTTGACGAACACGTTCATCGGCTTCGGCGTCTTTGCGCGCTGGGTATCGCGCTCGGCGATGTGGATGCCCTTGACACCGAGCTTGTGCGCGAGCTGGCCCCAGCCTTCGCGGCTTTTCGGTTCGTTGAACGGCGTGCCGGTATCGCGCGCGATGTCGAGTAACGCCTGCTTGACGAACCACGACACCATGCCGGGGTTGGCGCCGCAGGTGGAAACGGCGGTGGTGCCGCCTTCGCTCTTGCGCTTGGCGGCGAGCAGCGTTTCGCGCAGCGCGTAGTTGGAGCGCTTTTCAGGGCCGGCGCTCTTGTCGAAATAGAATCCGAGCCATGGCTCGATCACGGTGTCGATGTAGAGCGATCCGATCTCGCGGCACATGGTCATGAGATCGACGGAGCCGGTGTCGACCGACAGGTTGACGCAGAAACCCTGGCCGTCGCCTTGCGTCAGCAGCGGAACCAGGACGTCCTGATAGTTGTCGCGGGTGATGGCCTGCCTGATGAATCTGACGCCGTGCTTTTTTGCCAGCGTGTCGTCCGCATGCGGATCGATGATGACGAAGCGCGATTTATCGAACTCGAAATGCTTCTCGATCAGCGGCAGGGTGCCTTTGCCGATCGAACCGAATCCGATCATGACGATCGGGCCGGTGATGCGTGCATGCACGGACGAAGCATTGGACGGCATCATATATCTCCAGATTGTCGGGGGACTTGCGGGCCGGCAAAAGCGGCCGCTGGGCGCTTCTGAAGACGACAAAACGCCGATGAAATCAAGGCCCCCAGCTCTTTCGCGCTGTCATGCCGCGGCCATACGATCATGGATGTCACGCGATCATACGACATGGTCGGGTGCGAGCGCACAAGCGGCGTCGGCCGATGTCTCGACCTGCAGCGTGGCGTGGCCGATGCCGAAACGGCGCTGCAATTCACGGCAGGTCTCGGTCAAGAATGCATCGCCGGGATTTCCCGCCGGCATGACCAGATGCGCGGTCAGCGCCGTTTCGGTAGTGCTCATCGGCCAGATATGGAGATCATGGATCGACGCCACGCCGGGATGTCCAGCGAGGAAGGCGCGCACCGCGTCGGGGTCGATGCCGGGGGGGACGGCTGCCAGCGACATCGCGGTGCTTTCACGCAGAAGGCCCCATGTGCTCGAGACAATGACCGCGACGATGACAAAGCTCATCGTCGGATCCAGCCAAAGCCATCCCGTCGCCATGATCACGCTGGCGCCTACAACGACGCCGAGCGAGATGCCGGCGTCCGCCATCATGTGCAGATAGGCGCCGCGAATGTTGAGATCGGTCTTGCGGCCCGATGCGAACAGCCATGCGGTGATGCCGTTGACGATGATTCCGATCGCGGCGACGACGATCACGGTCAGGCTCGCGATCGGCTCGGGATGGATCAGGCGCTGGATCGCTTCGAGCAGGATCGCGCCGCATGCGATCAGCAACAGGATCGCGTTCAGCAGCGCGGCCAGGATCGAGGTATTGCGCAGGCCATAGGTCAGACGGGGCGTCGGCGGGCGCTGCGACAGCACGGCTGCGATCCACGCCACCAACAGTCCCAGCACGTCGGACAGGTTGTGTCCGGCGTCGGCGAGCAGCGCCGTGGAATTCGCGACGAAGCCGTAGCCGGCCTCGACGAGGACGAACGCCGCATTCAAGCCGATTCCGATCGCGAAGGCGCGGCCGAAATTCGCGGTGTGACCATGGCCGGCATGACTGTGCCTGCCATGACTGTGCCCGCCATGATCGCGTTCGTGGCGCGCATGATCCCGGTAGGAGTGGTCATCATGAAGGGAGCCGCGCTTCATGTGCCAAGTCTACAGCGTTTTCGAGCGAAGTGGATACCGGTTCGCGTCAGGAAAACGCGCCAAAACAAAAGCTGGAACCCGGCTTTGATGCCATCAAAGCCGGTGGTTCTGGCGACCGCTGCAAAGCACAGCCATCACGGTGATATTTTATAACGTAACGTGCTTATCGCCGCCTTCGCGAGGACAAGCACGTCGTCGCTACGATTCGCGAGTCGGCGATGCCGGCCAGGAGAGACCGACCGCGATCACTGTCAGGGAGCGCCATCCGCCGGACGGTGTTTGAAACTCGATGCTCTGTCCCGCGGACAAGCCGATAAGGGCCGCGCCGATGGGAGTGAGAATCGAGATCTTGCCGGCATCGACATCGGCGTCTTCCGGATAAACCAGAATGACCGTTCGCTTCTGGCCGCTGATGTCGTCGATGAACGTCACTTCGGATTGCATCGTCACGATATTGCGGGCGGACCGGTCGGCCGGAATGATTTCGGCGCGATCGATTTCCCGCGCGAGAAATTCCGCCGTCGCGGGATATTTTTCCATCGCGGCTTCGGCAAGGTGCCGCAGGCGATCGATATCGCGCGAACTGATGGCGATGGCGGGGAGGCGTGTTTGCAGATTGTCGAGCATGTCGTTCACCGCGAGTTGGCCGTGGCGAAATGATCGCGTGGTTGAGGACGATCACGAGCCAGGGCGGCACGACTTGCGACGACAACGCATCGCTTGATGTGCCAGGATGATGAAGTGGTCAGTTGGGAATGCAGTCGAACTCGATATATCCCGGACGGCACGGATGCGCGTCCGCCCGGGTCACCTTCCTGCTTGAAGGTGACCGGCGCGCAGCAACAACCGGTTATTGCAAACGTTCGACATCATGATTTCAAAGTAGGGTGATCCGCGCGGAAGTCAATGCTCCAGCGGCTCGGTTCCGACATTCGCATCCGTGTCCGCATGCGCGTTTGCGACGGTTAGAGTCAAACTTGCGGTGAAGTGATCGCGAATATCAATCGCTGCGACATTTTGGCGCGAGTTGTTGATGGCGAACCGGGCGGCGTCGGATGATGAGGAGAGCGGTCGTTTTCCGAACAGCGGTCATGGCGCGTCAGTTTTCACCGTCATTGCGAGGAGCGCCGTTCCTCGTTTTCGGGGAACGACAGCGACGAAGCAATCCAGCGTATGAAGTTGCCTGGATCGCTTCGCTCAGCGCAAAATTGGCAACAGCCAATTTTGTCGCGAACT
This sequence comes from Nitrobacter sp. NHB1, assembly GCF_036964665.1. NCBI lineage: Bacteria > Pseudomonadati > Pseudomonadota > Alphaproteobacteria > Hyphomicrobiales > Nitrobacteraceae > Nitrobacter > Candidatus Nitrobacter laanbroekii. The sequence goes on along the minus strand of NZ_JBAMDA010000001.1, from coordinate 1,885,778 downwards.
CGCAATGACCGCGAGAAATTTCAGAATTCTGGAATGATAGACGCCGGCGAACCGGCGTCCGGCTTTCCTCTCCCTCCCCGCGAACGGGGAAGGAGAGGTGAAGCGATCAGATGTGATACGTCTTCAGCGGCGGAATGCCGTTAAAGGCCACCGACGAGTAGGTCGACGTATAGGCGCCGGTGCCCTCGATCAGCAGCTTGTCGCCGATCTCGAGCGTTACCGGCAGCGGATACGGCTGCTTCTCGTACAGCACGTCGGCCGAGTCGCAGGTCGGACCGGCCAGCACGCACGGCGTCATCTCGGCGCCGTCATGCGGCGTCCTGATTGCGTAGCGGATCGACTCGTCCATGGTTTCGGCAAGGCCGCCGAACTTGCCGATGTCGAGATAGACCCAGCGGTTCTCGTCGTCGTCGCTCTTCCTGGAGATCAGAACGACTTCCGCCTCGATCACGCCGGCGTTGCCGACCATGCCGCGGCCCGGCTCGATGATGGTCTCCGGGATCTGGTTGCCGAAATGCTTGCGCAGCGCGCGGAAGATCGACCGGCCGTACTGCACGACCGGAGGAACGTCCCTGAGATACCTGGTCGGGAAGCCTCCGCCCATGTTGACCATGGTCAGGTTGATCCCGCGCTCGGCGCAGTCGCGGAACACTTGCGAGGCCATCGCCAGCGCGCGGTCCCACGCCTTCACCTTGCGTTGCTGCGAGCCGACATGGAACGAGATGCCGACCGGCTCGAGGCTCAGGCGCCTGGCGAGGTCGAGCACATCGACCGCCATTTCCGGGTCGCAGCCGAACTTGCGCGACAGCGGCCATTCGGCGCCGGCGCAATCGTAGAGGATGCGGCAGAACACCTTCGCAGCCGGCGCGGCGCGCGCGATCTTCTCGACCTCGGCGGTGCAGTCCACTGCGAACAGGCGAATGCCGAGTGCATAGGCACGCGCGATGTCGCGCTCCTTCTTGATGGTGTTGCCGAAGGAGACGCGGTCCGGCGTCGCGCCGGCGGCCAGCGCCATTTCGATCTCGGCGACGGTCGCGGTGTCGAAGCACGAGCCGAGCGAGGCCAGCAGCGACAGCACTTCCGGCGCCGGGTTGGCCTTCACCGCGTAGAACACGCGCGAGTCGGGCAACGCCTTCGCGAAGGTCTGGTAGTTGTCGCGCACGACGTCGAGATCGACCACGAGGCAGGGCTCGGTATCGTTGCCTTCGCTGCGGCGGTTGCGCAGGAATTCCTGAATGCGTTCGGTCATAGCACTCTCCCAAACGGCCCAGCGACGGGATCCGTTCAAAAAATTGTTCTCGGACATGAGCGTTTCCGGCGATGCCGCGCGATGGAGGCGCGACAAAGCCTTGAGCTCAGACCGAACTGTGCTGCCGTGGATTGGTTGGGATGATCCCGCCCGCACACCTGGCAATGAAGGACAAGCCTTTTCAGTAGCCCGCGCCGGCGGTGGAAGGCCGGTAGAGACCAAAAAAGCCCGATCCGTCGTTGCTTTAAGTCGCGTCCCCCGTTGAGAGCGGGGTGCGCCGGTTCGCCTCCGGCTGCCAGTCACGGTTGCAAGGAGCGAAGTGCCTTCAACGGCATCCCTGGAGAGAGATGCTGGCCTCTCAGTTTCGATCGATCCGACCGACCTGAGCGACCCTCGGCTGCTTCACCCTTGGCGGCTGTCCGGCCTCTTGTCCGGATACCCACCGACTGACACACGACCACAGGCACGTGCGAAATTGGGCAGGAGCGGACATAAGTGTTTTGATCCGGCTTCGCAACAATTTTCTTGGGAGCGCGACGCGGTTTCCCCACGCTGCGGTCGATATGACGCGCAAGCGCGCGCCGGAGATGAACGGATGTTAAAGTTGTTTAATGAAACGACAAGTGAGCTTGGCACGCAGGAAGCAGGGTTAGCCCTGTGCCGCAGCGGTTTCCGTCAGGCGCGCCGCACGAAGGGTTCGACGCGCTGGGCAGCGCGGATGAAGTTGATCATCACGAACACACCGATCGCGAACAGCACCGCCTGGAGGATGTGCGTCTCCGTTACGCTGAGCCCGAACAGGATGGCGAGCGCCCAGCCGCCAGCGAAGGCGGCGCCGAATACTTCCGCGCCGATCAGGATCGCCGCCGAGATGACGGTGACTACGCTGGACCAGACGATCCGGCGCGAGGCGGATGGGGTAGGTTGCGAACTCATGTCAAGAAATCCCGTTGCGGGCGGCAATCTCTCCGAAAATGCCGGCCGCGGCAAGCGCCAAAGGCCCCCAAAGACCTCGTCGCGTGTTATAGTTTTGATGTCTTCCGGATAGCGGCAAAAATATGCAGCAACGGACAAAAGCAGGACGCTCATGTCAGACACACCTCAATCGCCGCCCGCCGCTTCCGGCCCGGACAACCCGCTGCTGGAGCCGTGGCTGACGCCGTTCCAGACCCCGCCATTCGGCGAGATCGCGCCGGAACATTTCCTGCCGGCCTTCGAGCAGGCGTTCACCGACCACGCCGCCGAAGTCGCGGCCATCACACACGATCCCTCGGCGCCGGACTTCGCCAACACCATCACCGCGCTGGAACGCTCCGGCAAGCTGCTCGCGAAGGTGTCGGCGGTGTTTTACGATCTGGTGTCGGCGCACTCCAATCCGGCGCTGCTCGAGATCGACAAGGATGTCTCCTTGCGGATGGCGCGGCACTGGAACCCGATCCTGATGAACGCTGTGCTGTTCGGCCGCATCGCGCAGCTTCACGAGAATCGCGCCACGCTCGGACTGACGTCCGAACAGGTGCGTCTGCTGGAACGCACCTACACCCGTTTCCACCGGGCCGGCGCTGGCCTCGACGACACCGCGAAGGCGCGGATGGCCGAGATCAACGAACGGCTGGCCCATCTCGGCACCAGCTTCAGCCACCACCTGCTCGGCGACGAGCAGCAATGGTTTCTGGAACTCGGCGAGGGCGATCTCGACGGCCTTCCCGACAGCTTCGTCGCCGCCGCGCGTGCCGCGGCTGAGGAGCGCGGGCTGCCCGGCAAGGCGATCGTGACCACATCGCGCTCCTCGATGGAGCCGTTCCTCAAGAGTTCGGATCGACGCGACCTGCGCGAGAAGGTCTACAAGGCCTTCACCGCACGCGGCGACAACGGCAACGCCAACGACAATAACGCGACCATCGTGGAGATTCTCACGCTCCGCGAGGAGAGCGCAAAACTCCTGGGCTACCCGACCTTCGCTGTCTACCGCCTTGAGGATTCCATGGCCAAGACGCCGCAAGCCGCCCGCGGCCTGCTGGAGCGGGTCTGGAAGCCGGCCCGTGCGCGGGCGCTCGCCGACCGCGACGCTTTGCAAGCCCTGATCGCCGAGGAGGGCGGCAACTTCACACTCGCGCCGTGGGACTGGCGTTACTACGCCGAAAAGCTGCGGCAGATTCGCGCCGATTTCGATGACGCCGCGATCAAGCCGTATCTGACGCTGGAGGGCATGATTGCCGCCGCCTTCGACTGCGCGCATCGGCTGTTCGGACTCACCTTCTCCGAGCGCAAGGACATCCCGGTCTGGCATCCGGACGTCCGGGTCTGGGAGGTGAAGGATGTCTCGGGCAAGCATCGGGCGCTGTTCTACGGGGATTACTTCGCCCGCGCCCCGAAGCGGTCCGGCGCGTGGATGACCTCGCTGCGCGACCAGCAGAAGCTCGATGGCGAGGTCGCGCCGCAGGTCGTGAACGTCTGCAACTTCGCCAAGGGCGCGGAAGGCCAGCCCGCGCTGCTGTCGCCGGACGACGCGCGCACCCTGTTCCATGAGTTCGGGCATGGCCTGCACGGGATGCTGTCCAACGTGACCTACCCGTCGCTGTCGGGCACCAGCGTGTTCACCGATTTCGTCGAACTGCCTTCGCAGCTCTACGAGCACTGGCAGGAACAGCCGCAGGTGCTGCGGCAATTCGCAAAGCACTACCAGACCGGCGAGCCGCTGCCGGACGATCTGCTCACGCGCTTCCTCGCGGCGCGACAATTCAACCAGGGCTTTGCTACCGTCGAATTCGTCGCCTCGGCGTTGATCGACCTGGAGTTCCACAGCCAGCCGGCCTCAGAGGTTCGCGATGTCAGGGCTTTCGAACGTACTGAACTGGAGAAGATCGGCATGCCCGCCGAGATTTCGCTGCGGCACCGGCCGACCCAGTTCGGCCACATCTTTTCCGGCGACCATTATGCCGCAGGCTACTATAGCTATATGTGGTCGGAAGTGATGGACGCCGATGCCTTCGGCGCCTTCGAGGAGACCGGCGACATCTTCGACCCGGCCACCGCGAAGCGGCTGCGCGATGACATCTATTCGTCAGGAGGTTCGCGCGATCCGGAAGAAGCCTACGTCGCGTTCCGCGGCCGCAAGCCGGAACCGGAGGCGCTGTTGCGGCGTCGTGGGCTCGTCGAAGAGCCGCAGGCGGCATAGGGCGCTTCAAATTTTGACGAAAACTCATCATCGGAGCACCGCAAACGCTAATGCCGTCATGGCCGGGCTTCGTCCCGGCCATCCACGTCTTTCTTGGCTGACTGGAACAAAGACGTGGATGCCCGGCACAAGGCCGGGCATGACGGTTGGTTTATTAGTTGCGCTTAAGCCGGACTCCTAAGGCAGCCAGTGCCGGATCGCCGGCAGAAAGAAGATCGCGGTGTTGATCGCAAAGCCGATGCTCCAGAGGATCGAGCGCAGCGTCGGCCGGTCGCCGATATAGGTCAAAACATAGGCGGCGCGGACGATCAGGAACAGGATAGCCAGCTCGTCGATCAGGTGCTGGGGCGAAGCGCGAAATTCCGCAAGCAGCACGGCCGCCGCGAAAAACGGAAAGGCCTCGATGCCGTTCAGGTGCGCCCCAAGCGCGCGGGCGCGCAGCGGTTGGTCGTAGAACCCGGGATCGCGGGGGCGGGCGTTGTCGAAGCCGGGAGATCCCAGCGCCTTGAACGGCACGATCGTCAGCAGGTACAGAATGACCGCCCCGAAGACACACCATTCGGCGACCGTCATGGCAAATCCCCTCCGCGGTCAATGTCGCAACAGTATCGGCAGATACGCGGGCTTGACAAGAAGGGGCCGGCGCGCGAATTCAGACGGTATGACGGTCGTTATTCCTATCGGGAAGGCCCGGACCACGGCGGGTGCGCCGCGCGAGCGCGTCGGCGTTTTGCTCGTCAATCTCGGCACCCCCGACACCGCCGATGCCCGCGGCTTGCGCGTCTATCTGAAGGAATTCCTGTCCGATCCGCGCGTCATCGAGAAGCAGGGCCTGGTCTGGAAGCTGGCGCTGAACGGCGTCATTCTGAATACCCGCCCGCGCCGCAAGGCCCGCGACTACCTGAAAATCTGGAACACCGAGCAGAACGAGTCGCCGCTCAAGACCATCACGCGGGCGCAGTCAGATAAGCTCGCGGCTGTGATCGCCGATCACGACCATGTCGTCGTCGATTGGGCGATGCGTTACGGCAATCCGTCGATGCGCTCGCGCATCGCGGCGCTGACGGCACAGGGCTGCGAAAAACTGCTGGTGGTGCCGCTCTATCCGCAATATTCGGCCGCGACGACGGCCACGGTGTGCGACGAGGCGTTTCGCGTACTCGGCGAGATGCGGGCGCAGCCGACGCTGCGGGTGACGCCGCCATACTACGACGATTCTGATTACATCGACGCGCTGGCGGTTTCGATCGAGAGGCATCTCGCCTCGCTCTCGTTCACGCCCGAAATCATCATGGCGTCGTTCCACGGCATGCCGCAGGCGTATATCGACAAGGGCGATCCTTATCAGGCGCAATGCGCTGCGACCGCCGAAGCCCTGCAAAAGCGGATGGGGCTTGATGCGTCAAAATTGATGCTGACGTTCCAGTCGCGCTTCGGCTTCGATCAGTGGTTGCAGCCTTACACCGACAAGACCGTCGAGAAACTGGCGAAGGACGGCGTGAAGCGTCTGGCCATCGTCACGCCCGGCTTCTCGGCCGATTGTCTGGAGACGCTGGAGGAAATCGCGCAGGAGAATGCGCATATCTTCCACAACAACGGCGGCGAGGAGTTCAGCGCGATTCCTTGCCTGAACGACAGCGATCCGGGCATGGATGTGATCCGGAAGCTGGTGCTGCGCGAGCTTCAGGGCTGGATTTAGAGCGTTTTCGGGCGAAGCACGTCCTCCGGCTTGACCAGGGAATGGGATGGATACCGGTTCGCGTGAAGAAAATGCGTCAAAACAAAAGCTGGAGCCCCGCTTTGATTCCATCAAGCCGGATTGGCTCTAGGCTACGCCGGCGCGCAGCAGGTCGTGCAGATGCACGATGCCGACCGGTTTCTTCCCGTCGGTCACGATCAGCGCGGTGATCTTCGACGAGTTGAGGATTTCCAGCACCTCGCCGGCCAGAAGGTCGCGTCCGATCGTCTTTGGATTTCTGGTCATGACGTCGTCGACGCGGGCGGTCATCAGGTCGGGGCGCATGTGACGGCGCAGATCGCCGTCGGTGACGATGCCGACGAGGTGCCCGTGGCCGTCGATGACGCCGACGCAACCGAACCCCTTCGATGTCATTTCGACCAGCGCATCGGACATTTTGGTGCCGAGTGGCTTCAGCGGGACGGCGTCGCCGCTGTGCATCAGGTCACGGGTGTATTTCAGCAGCGCGCCGAGTTTGCCGCCCGGATGCAGAACGCTGAAGTCGACCGAGGTGAAGCCGCGGCCCTCCAGCAGCGCGATAGCGAGCGCATCGCCCAGTGCGAGCTGCATCAGCGAAGACGTCGTCGGCGCGAGGTTATGCGGGCAGGCTTCGCGCGCCCTGGGCTGCACCAGCACGATATCGGCGGCGGTGCCCAGCGTGGAGTCGCGGTCAGCGGTCATGGCGATCAGGGCGATACGAAAGCGCTTGGCATAGGTGATGAGGTTTTTCATCTCCGGCTGCTCGCCGGACCACGACAGTGCCATGATGACATCGTCGGCGGTGATCATGCCGAGATCGCCGTGACTGGCTTCCGCCGCATGAACGAAGAAGGCTGGCGTCCCGGTCGACGCGAAGGTCGCCGCGATCTTGCGGCCGATGTGGCCGGACTTGCCGAGGCCGGTGACGATCAGCCGCCCTTTGGCGTTGCGGATCGTGTCGGCCGCTGCGGCGAATGCAGGGCCGAGATCGGATTTGAGCGCTGCGGCGAGCGCAGTCACGCCGCCAGCCTCCGCCTCGAATGTCCGCAACGCGGACTCGATCGCGGCGTTGGCCTGATCGGTCATGGCCGATGTCACGATTTTTGATGAGGTCATGCCTGATTCCGTGGTGGGACGGAGAAGCGCCGTTCCGGTCCGCTGGCTGTGCTTAGCACGGCTGCTTGTGCGATGCGATGCAGGCTGCCGCATTCTCAACGGCCCGTTAACCATAATTGTTTTAACTCCATTAACGATAGGGTCCGCCGCGCCTCCGGCGATCTTTTGTAAATATATGTTCCTGTTGGAGTTTCCGGATCGTGACTTGGGGTCCAGCGACGGGCCGTCGGCAGCGCGCATCGAAGTGTCGCGCGGTTTTGGCCTGCCTTGCCCTCATCGTTCCACCATGCTCGGCCGCCGAGGCGCAAATGCTCACCGGCGATCGCATAAGTCCGCTTCGCGGCGGATTTTTTCAGCCGCAGGATTCTGGCCTGCGCCGGACCAGCGATGCCGGTAGCGACGACGCCGCGTCGGATTCGCCAACAATAGCCCCGTCGCGCATCGGCAGGATCCCCACCTACGGCGTGCCCGCGGCAGCGGGTGCGGGCGATACCGGTTACGATTCGCTCAATCGCCGGCGCAAGAAGCCGAAACCCTATCCCGGCGCGCCGAAACCGAAGCAGCCGCCGGGGCCGGGCAATTTCGTCGCCGTTCCGCCGCCACCGCCGTTGTCGGTTCCGCCATCATCGACTGCGAACAAGGCTCCGCTCGCACCGGCGATGGCGGGGAGAGTGGAGGGACAGCCCGCGCGCCGCCGCCTGAAGCGGGATGACGATCCGTTCGCCGACGTGGGCAATTATGTCGGCAGCTTCCTCGTCAAATCGGCGGTCGAGTTGTGGGGCGGTTACGACACCAATCCCGGCCGGTTCAACAAGCCGAAGGGTTCCGCGTTCTATATGGTGTCGCCAGAGTTCGTGGCGAAGTCAGACTGGGAGCGCCACTCCCTCCTCGTCGATCTGCGCGGATCGTTCACAGGGTATGGCAGAACATTTCCGCCTGATATCGACAGTTCCGGTCGGCCGATCGTGTCGCCGGTACCGACGAACGTGGATCGGCCGGATTTCACCGGCAAGATCGACGGACGTCTCGACGTTACCCACGATACCCGCATCAATTCGGAATTACGATTGCGGATCGGCACCGACAATCCCGGCAGCCCCAATATCCAGGCCGGCCTTGAGAAGTATCCGCTCTATGCGACGACCGGCGGGACGGCCGGCATCGAGCACGACTTCAACCGGCTACAAGTCTCTCTGAACGGGACCGCAGACCGCACCACCTATCAGAACTCGCAATTGACGGACGGCACATCGACGCCCAACGACGATCGCGACTTCAACCAGTATGGCGCCGTGGCGCGCGCGAGCTACGATCTGCTGCCCGGCGTCAAGCCGTTCGGCGAAGTCGAAGCGGACACGCGCGTCCACGACACGCGGTTCGACCGCAATGGCTTCCAGCGCGATTCCAACGGCGGCTACGCCAAGGTCGGGACCAGTTTTGAGTTGACACGCCTGCTGACCGGCGAAGCCTCCATCGGCTATGCCGCGCGGAGCTATGCGGACCCGCGCCTCAACCAGTTGACCGGCCTGCTCACCAGCGCGTCGCTGGTGTGGTCGGCGACGCCGCTGACCACGGCGAAGTTCATCTCCGTCACCTCGGTCGATGAATCCACGCTGGCCGGCGTCTCCGGTGTGCTGACCCGCACATATACATTCGAGGTCGATCACGATTTACGCCGCTGGCTGACCGCGGTCGGCAGGTTCACCTATGGTACGCAGGATTATCAGGGCTCGACCCGCTCCGACGAGATCTACTCGCTTTCGGGCGATCTCGTTTACAAGCTGACCCGCGAATTCCAGATCAAGGCCCAGGTGCGCCGCGACCTTCTGGCCTCGAACATTCCCGGCGCGAGCTCGGCGTCGACCGTGGTGATGCTCGGCGTCCGGTTGCAGCGCTAGAGTCTTTCCGCTTTCGACGGAATCAATGCCGTCATGCACGGGCTGGATCCGCGCATCCATCTTTTGACGAAGGATGGATTGCCGGGTCAAGCCCGGCAATGACATTGCAAAGCGTGTCTGTCACACATCGGCGTTTGGCACATGGCGACGGGAGGCGTCGATCGTTCATCGCCGTTGCCAGCCCATCACACGAGCCGCGATAACGCCCGGCGATGCTCGTGCATCAATAGAAACGCGCGGTAACGCCGGTCGAAGAAATCGCGCGCCGCAGCGGCTGGCTGCACCGTTCGGCCGATCCGGGTCGTCGCCGCGGCCGCCGTCGTGACCGACGGATAAAGCCCACAGCCGGCGGCGGCGACGCACGCGGTTCCCAGCAGCACGCCGTCTGGTTGTTCGGGCAGAGATACCGCGACACCGGCGGCGTCGGCGTAAAGCTGGACCAGCAGTGGGCTTGCCGCATGGCCTCCGGTCAGGCGGAGATGCGCGATGGCGTAGCCGGCGTCGTTCAGGGCATCGATGATGTGCCGCGTTCCCAGCGCGATGCCCACAGCGGTCGCGAAATAAAGCCGGGTCAGCGAGGCGGGCGAGGCATCGAGACGCAGCCCGTGGATCACGCCGACCGAATCGGGATCGGCGAGCGGGGAGCGATTGCCGTGAAAGTCCGGCAGCACATGCAGGTCCTCGACGAATGCGAATCCGTCGGCGGCGAGCGCCGCTTCGATCCGTGCGGCCATCACCGCATGCCGGTCCGCGCCGAGCGACTTGCCCTCGGCATGGAGGTCGAGAATGTGATCGAGCAACGAGCCGGTGGCGGACTGGCCACCTTCGTTCAGCCAGTAGCCCGGCAGCATCGCGCCGTAATAGGGACCCCATATGCCGGGAATTTGCCTGGGATCGGGCGAGGCCGCCATATGACACGAGGAGGTGCCGGCGATCATGGCGAGGGTCTCGTTGAGGCCGGTTGCGTCGAGCCCGCCGAGCACGCCGATGCCGCCGGCATGGGCATCGATCGCGCCGACGCCGACAACGCAGTCGCGCGGCAGACCAAGCTGGCCGGCGCTTTCTGCAGTCAGCGGGCCGGCGCTTGTTCCGATCGGTCGTGTCGAGGCGGGAAGCGATGCCCGATCCTGCAAATCATCGAGCCCGACGCGCGACAGGAAATCGCTTTGCCAGCCTGGCTTCTCGTGGGCGAGATAGGTCCATTTGCATGTCACCGTGCACGTGGAGATCGCGGCGCGGCCGGTCGCCTTCCAGGTCAGGAAGTCGGTGAGGTCGAGCACAAGCCCGTAGCGGCGCCAGGCATCGGGGCAATGCCGCTTCAGCCAGAGCAGCTTCGGGATTTCCATTTCCGGCGACATCACATTGCCGACGTGATCGAGCACGCGATGGCGGGTGGCGGTGATCTCGTCGGCTTCCACGGTGGCCCGATGGTCGGCCCACATGATCACGTTCCAGCGATCCTCGCCGGTCAGGGAGGCTGTGACCGGCTGGCCGGCGCGGTCAAGGGTGACGAGCGAGCAGGTGGCGTCGAAGGCGATGCCCTTGATCGTTTCGGCGGCGATGTGTCCGGCCGCAACGGCTCCGCGCACCGCCTGGCAGACCGCCGTCCAGATTTCATCCGAGCTATGTTCGGCATGATCGGTTTGGGGATGTGCGGTCGCGAACGGAGCGTCCGCGCGCGCAAGCAGACAACCGCACTTGTCGAACACGCCGGCGCGTGCGCTGCTCGATCCGACATCCACCGCGATCACGAGGTCTGGCATCCGGCATCTACCGATGAAACGCGGCTGTTGTGCTGTGACTGTTGTGTCAAAGGTCGTGCGGGTAGACAAGCGGTGCCGGCTGGCAAACGCGCGCCCTCGGGCCGGCGGTTCGCGGCTTTCCGAAACGAGCAACCTATTTGATAACTTCGCAGACCGTCAAATGATCGGGTCGGCGCAGGCTGCCGGCACGGGCCGACACGAGGCTCCACCACGCATCCAGCGATTCGCGGTCGCAATGCAATTTGACGGTCATGCCGCCGGCGAATGTGATCCAGTCAGCAAAATGGTGGCTCGGCACCGCGATCACGACCGGAATATCGGCGCCAAGCGCGCGCTCGACCAGATGGGCAAGGCCCTTGCCCTCGCGCTCCTGCCGGCCAAAGCGGTTGACGATCAGGATGTCCGCACCTTCGTCGAGGGTCCTTGCAATCCGTTCGCCGGCGCCCGTCAACTGGTCGAGGTCGAGCCGGCACCCCGCCGAACAGGCGTCCATATCCTGAAACAGCCGAAGTTGCTCGCCGGTAGGCACCAGCGTTGCTGACAGGCTCGCATCGGGGTAGTGGCGGCCGAGCTGAACGATGCCCACGGCCCGGTGGCCGTTTGCGTTCAGACCGGAGGCGAATTCATGCAGGACCTGGTCGGGATCCTGGTCTTCCGCATAAACCAAAGCGGCAAGGTCGCATTGAGCGTCGAACACGGTCCGCCTCCGTTCAACAGCGCAGCAGCGCTCGCCGTGATCCCCGGCCTTTATTCGATATATTCAATTGCATATCACGAATGAAAAGACAAAGCCAGAGTGGAGCGCCTCGGACTATGAAAGTAGGGGCATGAGCGTCAGGGCGGGCCGGCTGGTCCGGCGTGACGCCCGTCGACCGCTCCAGCCCTGGCGCCTTTGTCGATGGCAAAAGCGGCCGCCAGAGCATTTTGCGGAATATGCGCCAGTCTGCCGCAGTCTTGCCGCGCGCGGGCTTGCTATCGTTCCGCGCTTCTCTTTGCGTGCTTGATATCGTTCCGCAGCGCCTCAAGGTCCTTGCGGGCCGCACTGGCGGCGTCGCGCTCGATCTTGCGATAGCGCGCGACCAGGGAGATGCCGAATGGGGTGAGGACTGCACCGCCGCCGTTCTTGCCGCCGGTCTGCCGGGCGACCGCCGCCTGCCGGCAGATGCGGTTTATTTCATCGACGAGATCCCAGGCGCGCTTGTAGGACATGTCCATGGCGCGTCCGGCGGCCGAAATCGAGCCGCAAGCCTGTATGCTCTCGAGCAACTCGATTTTGCCCGGTCCAATACGGCCTTTTGCGTCAAGATCGATCCGCACGCTCAATGAGGGTAGTGATCTGTTGGATGAGGCCTGCATGACACGCTCAATGGAATCTGGAGAATGAAACCATACATCATTCCATATTGAACGTCAGCTTTCTTGAGCGCAGTCGGCTTGAATCTGACCCGCGGAGCGGTCCGCCGGAAAGGCGGCTCTCCCTGGCGGTTCTTCTCAACAACGCGCGCGGCCGTGGATACGCTAACCTGTTCGGAAGGAGAGTGGGCGGCGTTCGTCCACGATCATTTTGCCGTGATTGGGGCGCGATCCGGGCGCGACAGGTTCGACCGTGCCGCCAGCTTTGCCCCGGAGGGGGCCGAATCAAGCGCTATGATGGGCTGGAGCGTTCGGCTCCGACCAGTTCGCGCACGAGAGCTTCGATGCGATCGAGATCCCGCACATGCAGGTCCCGTTGAGGGTTTGGAAGGTCGATTCCCTCGTGGCGGAAGCGTTTGAGAATCTCGAGCCTGACCTCATTGGCGGCGCCGGCGTCGATGCCGATATGCGCGACGTGAAAGAACACCATGAACTCCAGCCCGTCGGCGCTGAAATTGCCGAGAATGGCAAACGGCTCGGGCGACTTCAGTGCGCGCGGATGGTGCGCGACGATATCGAGCAGGATTTCGATGACCTTGTCCGGGTCGGCATCACAGCAGGTGCCAACCGTCACCGACAGACGGGCCGAATAGCTGCCGTGCATCCAGTTGACGACCTGTCCGCTGATCAGCTCCGCGTTCGGCACGATCACCGAGAGGTTATCGTATGTCGCGATCTCGGTGGCGCGCACGTTGATGCGTTTGACGACGCCCATGCGGGTGCCGACCTCGATGCGATCTCCGACCTTGATCGGGCGCTCCACGAGGAGAATCAGACCGGAAACGAAGTTGTTGATGATGGATTGCAGTCCGAAGCCGATGCCGACCGACAGCGCGCCGGCGACGATGGCGACGTTTTGCAGGTTGAGGCCGACATACGACAGCGCGATCAGGGTCGCGAGAATGACGCCCGCATAACCCGCGCCGGTGCCGATCGAACTGCGAACGCCGACATCGAGATTGGTTTCCGGCAGGAAACGCTCCTCAAGCCATCGCTTGATCGCGCGCGTGGCCACGATCCCGATGATGAGAACCGCAATCGCGCCGAGAATCGCGGACGGCGAAATGGTGATGTTGCCGATCTGAAAGCTGAAGAATGCCGAAGACATTGACGTGACAACGTCGTCGGAACGGATCCCCCACGTCGTGAGCACGACGAAGGCCGTCAGCCCGATCAGGGACAGTTGGGTGAGGCCGCCGAGCACCGCGGCGATCTGCCGGACCGCGCCGCTCCCGAGGCCCGCGGTTTGCCGCAGAAAGCGGCCGATCGCGCCATGAAAGGCAAACGTCGTATTGATGAGAACCGCGGCGAACCGGCTCAGCAGCACGAAGCTCATCAGCGCGGTGATCACCACACCCATTTCGATGGTAACAAACCGGGCAAACGCGACATATCCCCCGAGCGGTGCGAGAACGGCGGCCGTGGCCATCACCCAGCCCACCGGAATCAGCAGGCGCCACGCGGACTTTTTCGCGGAGGAAGCAGCGGTGGTTTCGTCGTCGGCTTCAGTGGCGGCCGCGACTCGCAGAGCGCCCATGAAGAGGAGCGCCTTTGCAATGGCGATCATACCCCGACTTGCAATCGAAAGTTCGAGGGGCGCCCCGATCGCGAGGTTTGTGGCGTCCACAACCACGCCGAACGCGATGACCATGGCGAGCAGAACCGAGAAGGATATCATGCCGTCGGCCGCGGCATTGTCCAGTTCGATCAGACGCCACGTCGGACGGCCCGGTGCGAGGACCGCAATGGTCAGGCGGACAAAGAAGAAGCCGAAGGTGATGCCCAGGAACAAGGCGCGAATGACGGGGCTCACGTCGTCGGGCAGGACCCCGAGCATCATGAGCGCCTGGTAGAGCACGAGCAGCGCGACGGCCGTGAGCGCGGTGTCCGCAAGGACGATGACGGCGGCGGAGCCGGTCTTCCGCAGCGGGCTGGGATTGGCAATCTCGGGATCGCGTTTTGTCCAGCGCGACCACCAGCGCCGGCCCGGTGACAGGAAGAACCCGAGCACCACGATGGCTGCGATAACGAAGCCGGACGCGGCGCGAAGCGGTTGTGACGCCAGCACCCGGCCCCACTTGGAGAGGAGCTCGACCAGGTGGCCCGCGGCAACCGGAACGGCGGTTGCGGCTGTGATCCAGAAAGTGGGGCTGACCAGGCTTGGAGAGCGTTGCAGCACGGAATCGTTGAATATCGCGCGCCGCCGATCGGAGATCGCGTCGATTGTTTGCTGAGCCCGCACGTTGATGAGCTTGGCCTGCTGAATGATACCCTGACGGGCGGCAACTTCGGCCACCAGTTTGGCGCGCTCGAGCTTCACGTCGTCCGGCGGCGGAGCCGTCGCTTGGGGACTTGGCGCGAGTTCGGCGGCCCGCGCGGTCGCCGCTTCGAGCGGAGGCGTCATTCCCGATATCAACTCGCGCGCTTGGCTCTGCGCCGCTGCGGCCCGATCCCGGAGATCGTTCAAAATGACATCGTCGATACCGCGGGCGCGCAGCGCCGATTCGACCTGATCGAGCGTCTGCTTCCAGCCGTCGAGTTTCGACTGTGCTTGAGGAAACTGCGGCGCCGGAACCGGCGGCAGATCTTCAGCCGGCGCCGCCGCGGGTGCGGCAACCGGGCTTGTCGGTTTGGCATTCCCGGCATTACCGGGTGCAGGCGTCGCGGCGTGCAATGGCATCCACGATAAAAAGACGATGAAGCAAATTGCCGCGCGGATTGTCTTCATGGCTCTCTTGCCTATCGAAACGGTGCGGGAATTGACGATGCAGCCTTCCGGAACGGAATGGCGGAGCCGGCCGTGACGGTTTTTCGCCGCTGGACCGGCTATGCGATGCGCGTGAGCGCGCCGTCTTGATTTGCGAAACGATAGGCAGAAATCCGCCTATTGTATGTATTTCAGTTTAACCGCTTTCCTTCAATTCCAACATTCGCAAGAAGGCTCGCTGAAACGGGATGCGAATGGTAGAATTGGACCACTAGGCCATGCCGGGCCGGATAGAATCAGCCAGCATCGCAACGTAGTCCGTTGCCCAGCGGACAGTGAGGGGGTTTGTCAAATGGCAGGAATCGGTTGCAGCCCGCCTGCGGATCCGTTGTCAGACCCTGATCCGAACGATAACGCCTATGCCGTCATGATGGCCCGGGCCCGGGCGCTGGTGCCGGAATTGCGTGACCGGGCTGACAGGACCGAGGAGTTGCGGCGGCTGCCGCCGGAGACCGAAAAGGACTTTCAGACGGCCGGATTGTTCGGGATCCTGCAGCCGAAGCGGGTCGGCGGCTCTGAGTTCGACTATGTGGCTCTCGTCGACTTCACTGAAGCGATTGCCATGGCCGACGCATCCGCGGCCTGGACGCTGGCCAACCTTGCGAGCCACCACTGGATGCTCGGCATGTTCGACAGCCGGGCGCAGGATGTGGTCTGGACCAGGGATGCGAACGCGTTGACCGCGTCGTCTTTTGTGTTTCCTTCCGGTCGTGCCAGGAAAGTCGAGGACGGGTACCGCCTGCAAGGCCGCTGGTCGTTTTCGTCCGGGGTGGATTGCTGCGCGTGGAACATGCTCGCCGGAATCGTTTCATCCGATGATGAAGCCGATGGCATCGAATACAGGATTTTTCTGATCCCCCGCAAAGATTACCGGATCATCGACATGTGGAAGGCCGCCGGCTTGAAAGGAACGGGCTCGAACGACGTCGCGGTCGACGATGTCTTCGTCGACAGTTGGATGTCGCTGTCGGTCGCGGACATCGCCGGCGGTCCGTCGCCCGGAAGTGTTGTGAATCCGAACCCCCTTTATGCTCTGCCGGTATTTGCGCTGTTTCCCTTCGTGCTGTCCGGTGTGGCGCTCGGTAATGCCCGGGGCTGCCTCGATGACTACATCGAGGTCGCGCTCCACCGCGCAACCACCTACGGTCGTGCCAAGCTCGGCGATCTTCAGTCCACGCAGATCAAGATTGCCGAAGCGTCCGCGAAGATCGACGCCGCGCGCCTCATCATGCGCTCGACCTGCATCAAGGCGATGCGTGATGCGCGGCGCGGGCTTGTCCCCAACATGGCGGTCAAAACCGGATGGCGTCGCGATGGCGCCTATGCGGTGAACCTGTGTACCGAGGCGGTGTCGTTGCTGTTTGCAGCGAGCGGGGCGCGCGGGTTGTTTTCCGGCGCACCGCTGCAGCGCCAGTTCCGCGATGCGAACGCGATCAATTCCCATATCGCGTTCAGCTTCGATGCGGCGGGCACGGATTACGGCCGGGTTGCCCTCGGCCTGCCGTCTCAAAATCTGACGCTGTGAGGTCGTCAGATGGTTGGCGATCCTGAATTCCCCGGCGCGCCGGATCCGGCCAACGAACTGGCGAGCGGCCAGTCGTCCCTCGATCCGCGCAACTTCCGCAATGCGCTCGGAACCTATGCGACCGGCGTCACCATCATCGCGGCTGCCGACGATGCCGGAAAGCCGCACGGGCTGACCTGCAACTCGTTCGCTTCGGTCTCGCTGAACCCGCCGCTGGTGCTCTGGAGCCTGGTGGTCTATTCCCGGAACATGAGTGTATTCCAGAACGCCAGCCACTTCGCGGTCAACGTGCTCGGCGCCTCACAGCAGGCGCTGGCGGTCAAATTTGCGACGTCGTCGCGCCGCAAGTTCGAAGGGGTCGATTGGACGCCGGGTCTCGGCGGCGCTCCGCTGCTGTCGGGCAGCGTTGCGAATTTTCAATGCCGAACCGTCGATCGCTATTACGGCGGAGACCACGTCATCTTCCTCGGCGCCGTGGAGGCCTATAGCTACGACCGACACGAAGCGCTGTTGTTTGCCCGCGGCGAGTATGGCCGCTTCGTCGGCGAATGACGGCTCGCCGGCTCGGTGGCGGCAACCGCCGGACTGGTTACCCTCGACGTCTCGGGTCGGCATGGGATCATATGCCGCACGGTCGGAGGCGAACAGCGATCGAATGTCGTTGCGGTATCGATCCGCCTCCACTTTCCTTCGGCCCGGTGTGAGTTTGTCGTCAGGTCTGGATCCTGACAGTTTGAATATTTGGGAGCACGATGGCCGATCCGATTCTGATCCTTGGTATCCCCCTCGATTTCATCCTCTTTGGATTTATTCTG
Source organism: Nitrobacter sp. NHB1 (assembly GCF_036964665.1). NCBI lineage: Bacteria > Pseudomonadati > Pseudomonadota > Alphaproteobacteria > Hyphomicrobiales > Nitrobacteraceae > Nitrobacter > Candidatus Nitrobacter laanbroekii. Next base: position 1,868,337 of record NZ_JBAMDA010000001.1, on the reverse strand, counting down.
TTCGGCATAGCGCTGTTTCACCGGCATACGCTGCCGATCGCCCTGATCGGCCTTGCCGCGATCGTCGGTTACAAGATCGGCTTTACCGGATTCAAGTTCGGCACGGGAGTGGCCGGTCTTGGCCATCACATGGAACACGAGTGGGTCACGCTGGCCAACCTGTTCCTGCTGCTGATGGGATTTGCACTGCTGTCGCGACACTTCGAGGAGAGCCGGATTCCGGATGAGATGCCGGCCCTGCTGCCCGATGACTGGAAAGGCGGGGTCGTCCTTCTCGTCATCGTTTTCGTGCTATCGAGCTTCCTCGACAATATCGCGGGAGCGCTGATCGGCGGCACGGTGGCGCGCCACGTCTTTCGGGGAAAGGTGCATATCGGCTATTTGGCCGCGATTGTCGCAGCCTCCAATGCCGGCGGTGCGGGTAGCGTGGTCGGCGATACGACGACGACGATGATGTGGATCGACGGGATCAGCCCGCTCAGTGTCCTGGAAGCATATGTCGCGGCCATCGTCGCGCTCGTGATTTTTGCGGTTCCGGCGGCGATGCAGCAGCATCGCTTTTCGCCGATCGTGAAGAAGGCCCCAAGTGGTTTGCGCGTGGACGGCACGAGGGTCTTCATTGTCGCGGCCATTCTGGCCGCGGCGCTGGTTGCAAACGTGACCGCGAACCTGAAATTCCCGGCGCTGCTCGACACGCTCCCCGTGCTCGGGCTCGCCGTTTGGGCGGCGATTTTGATGACGGCGTTCTTGCGCGCGCCGGATTGGAAGGTCATGCCCGAGACCTTCAAGGGCACGATCTTTCTTCTGGCGCTGGTGACCGCCGCCTCCATGATGCCGGTGGAAAAATTGCCGGCGGCGTCGTGGCACACGGCGCTCGGCCTCGGCATTGTTTCGTCGGTCTTCGACAATATCCCGCTCACCGCGCTGGCGCTCAAGCAGGGCGGCTATGACTGGGGATTTCTCGCTTATGCCGTCGGCTTCGGCGGCTCGATGGTCTGGTTCGGCTCCTCCGCAGGCGTGGCGCTGTCGAACATGTATCCCGAGGCGAAATCGGTGGGATTGTGGGTCAGGAACGGCTGGCCCATCGCGGTCGCCTACGTTGTCGGTTTTTTCGTGATGCTGGCCGTCGTCGGCTGGCATCCCGACGCGCCCCATTAGCGCGTATTCCGCAAAAGTGGATACCGGTTTTGCGATCAGAGAACAGGATTCCACTTAGCCGAAAATGCTCTCAGGCGCCATTATCGGCTCAGACCTGAACGGGGAAGCGGACACGGCCGGCATTTCCGAACACGCGCAGGTAGCGTTCGATCTCCGACGGCTCGCCGGTCGCTTTCTCGGGATTATCCGACAGTTTCACGGCGGGACGGCCGTTGACCGACGTCACCTTGCAGACGATTGAAATCGGGTCGAGGTCGACGGTGCCGTCGGGTGAGCATCCCACGAAGTCATTGGTCAGGTTGGTGCCCCAGCCGAAACTCAACCGGACGCGTCCGGCAAAATGCCGATGCGTTTCTTCGATCGAATCGACATCCATGCCGTCGGAAAACACCAGCAGCTTCTCTTTTGGATCGCGGCCCTTCTGCTGCCACCACTTGATGATTTCCTCGCCCGCGGCGATCGGCGGCAGGCTGTCCGGGCGAAATCCGGTCCAGTCCGCCACCCACTCCGGCGCGTCCCGCAGAAACGCCCGGGTGCCGAAGGCATCGGGCAGGGCGACCAGCAGATTGCCGCCGTAGGTCTGCCGCCATTGGTCGAGGATACGATAGGGCGCTCGGCGCAACGCGGTGTCGTCGTCGGCGAGCGCTGCCGCGACCATCGGCAGTTCATGCGCGTTGGTGCCGATGGCCTCGAGATCGTTGTCCATGGCGAGCAGAACGTTCGACGTGCCGGTGAAGGCGGGCCCCAGTCCTTCCTTCGCAGCTTCGACGCACCAGCGCTGCCACAGAAAGCCATGCCGCCGCCGTGTTCCGAAGTCCGACAGCCACAAGCCTTCCAGCTTGCGCAACCGTTCGACCTTGGTCCACAGCTTTGCCTTGGCGCGCGCATAAAGCACGTCGAGGGCGAAACGGCCCTGACCATTGGTCACCTGACGCGACCGCAACTCGTTGAGAATGGCGAGCGCCGGAATCTCCCACATCGTGGTGTGGGTCCACGGACCGTGGAAATGCAGTTCGTACTGGCCATCGACTTTTCGCAATTCATATTCGCCAAGCCGGAACGTCGCCAGCCAATCGATGAAATCCGGCGAAAACATCTGGGTCTTGCCGTAGAAGGTGTTGCCCGCGAGCCAGATGAGTTCATTCTTGGTGAAGCGGATAGAGCGGGCATGATCGAGCTGCGCGCGCAGTTCACCCTCGTCGAGAGCTTCGGCGAGGCGGACGTGGCGGCTGCGGTTGATGACGGAGAATGTAACGTGCTCGTTCGGATAGAATTCCCGGATCATCTGCAACATCAGAAGCTTGTAGAAATCCGTATCGAGCAAGCTGCGCACGATGGGATCGAGGCGCCAGCCGTGGTTATAGGTCCGCGTCGCGATATCCGTAACGGTCATGCCTTAAACTATAAGGCAGCGAAAGGTTTGCGAACAGGCCGGTTCCGTGGGACAGGGGAATTGACAGGGTCAGCGCGGCCACGACATCTGCTACCATTCGGGTTGCCCGGCCGAAGAGGTCGCGCGACTTTTCCTTAAAACGCAGTCTTGATTGCCGGGCAGGAGAGATGTGATGCGAAAGCTTTTGACGGTACTGGCGGCGCTCGCCACCCTGAGCCTGACCAATTGCGGCTACAACGCCATCCAGTCGCAGGACGAGCAGATCAAGTCCGACTGGTCCGAAGTGGTCAATCAATACCAGCGCCGCGCCGACCTGGTGCCGAACCTCGTCAATTCCGTGAAGGGCTTTGCGCAACAGGAAAAGGACGTCCTGCTCGGCGTCACCAACGCGCGCGCCAAGGTCGGCAGCATCCAGGTGACGCCGGAAGTGCTCAACGATCCCGCGGCGTTCCAGAAATTCCAGGCCGCCCAGGGCGAACTCTCCGGCGCGCTGTCGCGCCTGTTGGTCGTCACCGAGAATTATCCGCAGCTCAAGTCGGATGCGTTGTTTCGCGATCTGATGTCCCAGCTCGAAGGCACCGAAAACCGCATCACCGTGGCGCGCAACCGCTACATCAAGGCGGTGCAGGACTATAACGTCACCATCCGCTCGTTCCCCACCAACCTGACCGCCATGGCGTTGGGATACAAGACCAAGCCGAACTTCACGGTCGCCAACGAGAAGGAGATATCGACCGCGCCGAAGATCGATTTCAATCCGGCGCCGGCCGCGCCGTCGAAGTAGCCGGCCTAGCTGGTGGCGGTGATGCGCACCCTGAAGGCCACGCTGCTGGCGCTGACGTTGTGCTGGACCTTCGCGGCATTCGCCGATGTCGCGGTGCCGCCTTTGACCGGGCGCGTGGTCGACCTGACCGCGACGCTGAGCAGCGATCAGAAGGCGTCGCTCGAACAGAAGCTGAAAGCGTTCGAGGACCGCAAGGGCAGCCAGGTCGCGGTGCTGATCGTGCCGACAACCGCGCCGGAAACCATCGAGCAGTATTCGATCCGCGTTGCCGAACAATGGAAGATCGGCCGCAAGAAGGTCGATGACGGTGCGATCCTTCTCGTCGCCAAGGACGACCGCAAGCTGCGGATCGAGGTGGGTTACGGCCTCGAGGGCGCGCTGACCGATCTCACCTCGAAGCGCATCATCGACGAAGAGATCGTGCCGAAGTTCAGGAACGGCGATTTCGCCGGCGGCATCTCGGCCGGCGTCGATCGCATGTTGCGCGTGATCGACGGCGAGCCCTTGCCCGCGCCGAAACCGCAGGCGCAGTACGCGAACAATTTCAACATCGGCGATCTCTTCAATCCGTTTGTCATTGTCGGCGTCCTCGTCCTCGGCGGGATATTCCGGAGCGTCTTCGGCCGGCTGTTCGGCTCGGCGGCGGTCGGCGGGATCATCGGTCTCGCGGCCTGGCTGTTCATCGGATCGCTTGCCGTCTCGGGTGTCGCCGGTGCGCTCGCCTTTGCCTTCACGCTGTTCAGCGATGCGGTTGTCTCGGGCGCGGGCCGGGGCGGCGGCACCTGGGTCGGCGGCGGCCGGGGAGGCGGATCGTTCTCGGGCGGCGGCGGCTTTAGCGGCGGCGGCGGCAGCTTCGGCGGCGGCGGCGCGTCGGGGAGCTGGTAGGCATGGGCATCGGGCGCATCGGCAAGCATCTGCTCGGGCATCGCTGGCGGGTGCGAAAGCATTTCCCGCCTGAGGCGATGGCCGCCATCGAACGGGCGATCCGCGCCGGCGAGACGACCCATTCGGGGCAGGTGGTGTTCGCCGTGGAAGGCGCGCTCGACGGCATCCCCCTGTTCCGCAATCAGCCGGCGCGCGAGCGGGCGCTCGATGTGTTCGCGCATCTGCGGATCTGGGACACCGCGCATAACAACGGCATCCTGATTTATCTGTTGCTCGCCGACAGCGATGTCGAGATCGTTGCCGATCGCGGCATTCACGCCAAGGTCGGAGCGGCGGTTTGGAAGACCATTTGTGCCGCGATGGAGGCTGAGTTCAAGCAAGGCCGTTTCGAGGCCGGAGTTGTCGAGGGCATCGCAGCCGTCTCGCGGCAACTTGCAAACCATTTCCCGAAGCAGGGGGCCGGTCCGAATGAACTGCCGGACGCGCCGGTGGTGATTTGAGCTGGGCGCCGCTCAAAGGCTTCGTGGACGGCCGTTCCCCGGCGCGATGCCTCGCTGATATGAGGCTGGCGTTTTTGCCGGCCTTGGTTAAGCCGTTTTGTGGGTCGGAAAAATCCTAAAATTTCCGCAATAGTCCCGAAAGTAAGGATTTCGCAAGCAATGAAAAGTTACCAAATGCTCAACCTTTATTGGAGGTTTTAACGTGAGCGACCATTCGTCTGATCGGACCAATAGTGGCCCTGCCGACAAATTTGCCGGGATGGACATGTCGTTGAGCGCCAAATCTCCAGAGCTTGCACCGGAGCAGGAATTGTCTGCGCCGCCGCCGGACGACGTCAAGCCCGAGGCTCCGAAGACGGACGTACCCCGGATCGAGCCCAAGGTTGAAGCTGGGGCCCCGAAGGCGGACGCATCCCGGATCGAGTCCAAGGTTGAGGCTGAGGCTCCGAAGATGGACGCTCCCCGGATCGAGCCCAAGGCTGAGGCTGAAGCTCCGAAGGCGGACGTACCTCGGATCGAGCCTAAGGTTGAGCCTGAGGCTCCCAAGATGGACGCGCCGCGAGAAACCGGCAAGCTCATGATCGTGGCGCCGTCACGCGACCAATCATGGGATCGCGCGACCATCGATCAGGGTCCGGCGGCCGCCAGCGGTGCGCAGGCGTCAAGCCGGTTCGGCAAGCGGCGTCTCGCCGCAATTGCGGCGGTCGCGGTATTGGTAGCGATTGCCGGTGCGATCGGCGGCTCGCTCGCGACATCCGGCCTCGGCCACGGCGTTGCGGATGAACAGTCGTCCGCGACGGCGAGCCACACCCAGGCCCTGGAGGCCACGATCAAGCGGCTGGAGTCCGAGGTTGCCACGCTGAAGACGGGCATCGATCGCTCCGCCAAGGGCGACGCCGGTAAGTTCGCCAAGGTCAACGAGCGCCTGGACAAGGTCGAGAAGGCGCATGCCGAGTCGGCGGCCGAGCTGACCAGGCTCAATGAGACGTTGGACAAGCAGCGTGTGTCCTCCGCGCCGGCTGCGCCTCCAACGACCGCCGCGACGAACGTGACAGGGTCGATTCCAACCGCTGCCACGCCAGTGCCGCTGCCGGCGGCGAAGCCGGCAATAGCGCGTCTGCCCGCGGTCGAGGGCTGGGTATTGCGCGACGTCGCCAACGGCGGTGCGCTGATAGAAGGGCGCAGCGGCATCTACGAGGTCTACGCCGGCGATCCGGTGCCCGGGCTCGGTCGCGTCAATGCGATTCGCAAGCAGGACGGTCGCTGGGTCGTCGTCACCAGCAGAGGTCTGGTCGTCGCGCGCTGACGACGGTTTCCGCAGCTTCTGACGGACAGAGCGCGCCGGAACTATTTCGTCCCTCGGGATTTGATGGCGCGACCATTCATCCGCAGGCGGTGGGCGATGAGCGAGCCGGAGCAGAGCGAAAAAGAGCGCAATCGCGAGATCGCTCAAAACGAGAGCGAGCGCGCGGCGGTCAGCGCAGTGCGTCTCAGCTCCTGGGCTATCGGCATTGCCGTCATCCTGGGCCTGATCGCACTCGGGCTCGCCTGGCCATGGCTGCTTCGCTAGAGCATTTCCCGGTGAATCGGTGTCCACTTCACCGGGAAATGCTCTAGCGATGCTGGTCTCCTGCTTTTCCTGAAGACGCTCCGTCGTTTTCGGATTTGTCCCGAAACAGCGCAGCGTTGACCAGTACCATCAAGCTGATCGGCGTCGTGACGATGACGAGAACAATGATGAGCAGCTCATGCAGCACCGGGCGCGTTCCTAGCGCCGAGAAATAGATCATGGATGCGATTGCGATGCAGGCCGTACCGAGCGTGGTCCCCAGGGTGGGCGCATGGACTCGCTCGTAAAAGCTCCCGAGCCGTAGCAGTCCTAACGATCCGATCAGAGTGATGACAGCACCGCCGACCAGGAAAACCGCCGTCAGGATGGCTGGCAGCGCTGAAAGTTCGCCTGCGGCATTCACTCGATGACCTCCCCGCGAAGCAGGAATTTGGCAAGCGCCACCGTGCTCACGAATCCGAGCAGGGCAACGATCAGGGCGGCTTCGAAGTAAAACGTGCTGCCTGTTCTGATGCCGAAGGCGAGAAGCAGCAGCATCGCGTTCACATACAGGGTGTCGAACCCGACGACGCGATCCTGCGCCCTTGGTCCCCGGAGGATGCGGAAGGCCGCGCATGCCATCGCGCAGCCCAGCAGGATCTGCGCCGCGGTGACCGACCAGGCGAGCATCATGCTCATGTGAAAATCTCCATCAACCGCCGCTCGTAACGTCCCTTTATAGTGCGGACCCATTCGGTTTTATCGACCAGATCAAGGACATGGATGGTCAAAATGCCGCTGGCTTCGTTGAAGTCCACCCATAGAGTGCCCGGTGTCGACGTGATGATGCAAGCGAGCGCCGCCAGGCCGTAGGGATCGCGGAGTTCAAGCGGGATCTCCACGAAGCCCGGAGTCCGTTCTGTTCGTTTCGGCCCGAGAATGATGCGTGCGACGGCGATGTTGGAGCGCACGATATCCGTGAAGACGACAGCAGCCAGGCGGACGATCGCGCCCGGCCGCCGTGGATGCGCTTTCGGCGGCTGCAACGCTGCGAGCCCCCATCCGCCGATAAGGGCCACGGCGCTGCCCAAAAGAATATGCCCCGGCGAAAGTGTCTGATTGAGCAGCAGCCAGAACGCAAGCAGGCTGGCGCTAACGATGGGAAACGGCAGCAGGCGGGTCATGTCGGCCCCCTCGTGTTACCGGGCTCAACCGGAGAACCGAGAACCCCCCGGATATAGTTGTGAGGAGCGTGCAGCGATTGCGCCGTCGCCTGCATGAAGCGCATGATCGGGCCCGCCTCGACCGTCTGGATTGCGCAAAGCAGCAGGAGGGCCGCGATCGGCGCCATCTCGATAAGGCGCACGCGGGGTACGGTGCGATCCGGTGAAGCCCAGAACGCACGGATGCCGGCGCGCGTCATGGCGATCAACGCCGCCAGCCCCGACACGATCAACAGGAGAAGAAAAATCCAGCTTGCGGTCGGAATGGTGCCGACCGGAGAATTGAGCGCGGCCGTCAGGATCGCGAATTTGGCGACAAAGCCGGAGAGAGGCGGGAGACCCGAAATGACAAGGGCGCAGCCGATGAAGGCCAAACCAAGGATGCCGATCGTCGCCGGGATCGCAATGCCGGTTTCCGGCGAAATTTCCGAATCATCCTCGTCGCCATAGAGTTCCCGTGTCACCGCAAGTACGTCAGCACCGGGCTCACGGCCGCGCTCGACAAGCTCGATCAAAAGAAAGAATGCACCCAGGCCGAGCGTCGAACTGATGAGGTAGAACAGAGCGGCCCCGGTTACACCGACCTGCTCCAGACCGATGGCGGCCAGTATCGTGCCGGAGGATACAAGCACCGAAAAGGCGGCGAGCCGCGGCATATCCTGCGAAGCGAGGCTTCCGATCGTGCCGAATGCCACGGTCGCCATGCCGCCCAGCAGCAGCCATTGGCCGCCGAATTGAGCAGACGCTCCCGCTCCATCACCGAACAAAAGCAGCGATAGCCGCAGGAGGATGTAGACGCCGACCTTCGTCAGCACGGCGAAAATCGCGGCCACGGGAGGCGGCGCGGCGGCGTAGGTGCTGGGCAGCCAGAAGCACAGCGGCCACATTCCGGCCTTGACGAGAAACGCAACGCCCAGGATGCCGGCTCCCGCCTCCAGCAGTCCCCGATCCTCCGCGCGGATCGCCGGAATGCGCACGGCCAGATCCGCCATGTTCAGCGTGCCGGTCACGCCATAGATCAGACTGACCCCGATCAGAAACAACAGCGACGCCGCGAGGTTGACGACGATGTAATGCAACCCGGCCATGACCCTGGCAGATCCTGAGCCGTGCAGCGCCAGACCGTAGGAAGCGGCGAGCAGCACCTCGACGAAAACGAACAGGTTGAACAGATCGCCGGTGAGAAACACACCGTTGATGCCCATCAGCAGGAACTGAAACAGGGGATGGAAAAGCACCCCCGCGCGGTGCCAGCGCGCCAGCGAGAATACAGCCGCCGCCGCCGCAAGGAGACTGGTCAGCAGCAGCATCAGTGTGGCCAGCCGGTCCACAACGAGCACGATTGCGAACGGGGCAGGCCAGTCGCCCAGACGATAGACCCCGGCCACGCCGGTCGGAGCGGCATCGGCGGATCGCAGCAGCACGATGGCAATCGCCACCAGTGCGAACGTGCTCGCGATGCTCAGTGCGGCGTTGAGGTTGCGGCGCTGTTCTCCCCCAAGAACCAACATGATCGCGCCGGCGAACAGCGGCAGCACGATTGGCGCGATCATCAGATGATTCACGATCCCGGCTCCCGTCCGTCGACATGGTCGGTCCCCGTCAGACCACGCGATGCGAGCAGCACGACCAGAAATAGCGCAGTGGTCGCAAAGCTGATGACGATTGCAGTCAGGACGAGTGCTTGCGGCAACGGATCCGGCAGGCTGGCCGGATCACCGGCCGCATGTGAATCCAGGATCGGAGCGGCATCGGTCCTAATTCTCCCCATCGCGATAATGAAAAGATTGACGGCATAAGAGAGCAGCGACAGGCCGATGATCACCTGGAACGTGCGCGATCGAAGCAGCAACCACACGCCCGAACCTGCAAGCACGCCAATGCCGAGAGCAAGCACGATCTCCACTACTGCACCCCGGCCGTTGGAGACGCCGCGGGCGCGCTGGCCGCGCGGCTGGCTGGCGTCCGGTGACTACGCATGGTCTGATGCGCGATCGCAATCAACATCAGGACCGTGGCGCCGACGACCAGTGCAAACACGCCAAGATCGAAGAGCAGCGCGCTTGCCAGCGGGACCGAGCCAATCCACGGGACCTCGAGGTAGGAGAATGACGAACTCAGGAAAGGCCGTCCGAACACCCAGGCGACCGCTCCAGCACAGGCCGCCAGGAGGAGGCCAGCGCCCATCCAATGCACAGGCAGGATGCGCAGATGCGCCTCCGTCCAGGCCGTTCCGCGGGCGATGTATTGGAGAATGAAGGCCACGGCCATCGTGATGCCGGCGACGAATCCACCCCCGGGCAGGTCGTGCCCGCGCAGGAGGAGGAAAATCGCTGTCGCGCAAATCACCGGGAAAAGCATTGCCATCATGAGCGCGGGGACGGACATCGCGCTCTTGAGCGTGTCACCCTTCTGACGGCTCGGTTGAGCCTCGTCGTAGAGATCCTGGCTGTGCTGCTGCTCCGGCACGGGAATGCTTTCGGCAGCAGGACGAAATCGCCGCAGCAACGCATAGACGGTCAGCGCGACGATGCCGAGCACCGTGATCTCGCCGAACGTGTCGAACGCACGGAAGTCTACGAGAATGACGTTCACGATGTTGGTCCCGCCGCCCAGGGTGTAGGCGTTCTCGACAAAGAACCGCACGATGCTATCGGGCTCCGGGCGAGTCATGACCGCATAAGCCAGCGCTCCCAATCCCCCGCCGGCGGCAGCCGCGATGCCGATGTCGCGGAACTGATACCAGCGGATGCCGCGCTCCGGCGAGCCGGCCGCATGGGTTTTCTCGACGCGTTTCGGCAGCCAGCGCAGCCCCAGCAGAAGCAGAACCGTGGTGACCGTCTCGACCACCAGCTGGGTCAGCGCCAGATCGGGCGCAGACAGCCAAACGAAACTGACGCACGTCACCAGACCGGCGCTGCCGACAAGGATGAGGGCCGCGAAGCGATGAAACTTGCCATGGTAAGCTGCAGCCAGTGCGCAAGCGCCCCCTACGGCCCAGATAAGCGCAAACCCGACATCGAAAGCTGTTCGCGCCGTCCCCCAGGAGCCGATCCCTCGCGTCAACACGGGCGCTAGGCCGACCAGCAGCGCTGCGCAAATCAGCAACCGCAACTGCGGCTGCAAGCGGTGTGTGCCAAGCAGCTCCTCCAGTCGTCTTGCGAGTTGCCACGAGACCGCGACGAGCACGCGGTCGAAAATGCGCTGACCCTTGATGTGGCGCAGCAGCGGCGGTCCTTCAGTGACAAGCAGATATGAGCGCAGCATCAGGTAGATGGCTATGCCACCGGAAATCGCGACCAGGCTCATGAGAAACGCGGGAGTGAAGCCATGCCAGACCGCGAGGCTGTACTCCGGAATAGCGTCGCCGAGGACGGCGCGGAGCGCGGTTGCGAGCAGAGGACCGATGGTAAGGCCGGGGACAATGCCGATGAGAAGGCACGCGAGGACGAGAAGCCCGGCGGGGAAGCGCATCAGGAACGGGGGTTCATGCGGCGTGCGCGGCAGGTCCCGCGGCGGCGGACCGAAAAACACCTCGGCTATGAACCGGAGCGAGTAAGCGACCGTGAACATGCTGGCCATCGTGACGATGTAGGGCAGCGCCTGATCCAGCAGCGAGTTGTCGTGCGTTTCGATGGTCTCGGCAAAAAACATTTCCTTGGACAAGAACCCGTTCAACAGGGGGACGCCAGCCATAGCGGCGGCGGCGACCATCGCGAGCGTTGCCGTGATCGGCATAAAGCGCCGCAGGCCGCTTAGGCGGCGCAAGTCGCGGGTGCCGCTTTCGTGGTCGATGATGCCGGCCGCCATGAACAGCGACGCCTTGAACGTCGCATGGTTCATGATGTGAAAGATGGCGGCGACCTGCGCGAGCGGTGAGTCGAGGCCGATGAGCAGAGTGATCAGTCCGAGATGACTGATGGTGGAGTAGGCGAGCAGCCCTTTCAGATCCTGCTGGAAAAGAGCAATGAACGCGCCGAGCATGAAACTGATAAGTCCCGCAGAACCTACGAGCCACAACCACTCGTTTGTTCCGCCCAGCGCAGGCCAAAGCCGCACCAGAAGGAACACCCCGCCTTTGACCATCGTGGCGGAATGCAGGTAGGCCGAAACAGGCGTCGGCGCCGCCATCGCCTGCGGCAGCCAGAACTGAAACGGGAATTGCGCGCTTTTCGTCAAGGCTCCGATAAGAATGAGGGCGAGCGTCGGGATGTAGAGGGGATGCGAACGGATCGCGGTGCCGGATGCGAGAACCCGATCGAGGTCGTAGCTGCCGACGATATGCCCGAGGATCAGGACGCCCGCGAACAGGCAGAATCCGCCGATCGACGTCACGATCAGCGCCATGCGCGCGCCATCCCGCGCCGGCGCGGTCTGGTGCCAATAGCCGATCAGCAGAAAGGAAAAGAGGCTGGTCAACTCCCAGAAGAAGACCAGCTGGATCAGGTTGCCCGACAGCACGATGCCGAGCATCGCACCCATGAAGGCGAGCAGGAATGAGAAGAAGCGCGGTACGGGATCGGATGGGGACATGTAGTACCTGGCGTACAGCACCACCAGGAACCCGATGCCGGTAATCAAGACGGCGAGCATCCAGGCGAAACCGTCCATCCTCAGAGAGAAATAGAGGCCGAGTTCCGGCACCCAATCCACGGTATGCCGGATGACCCCGCCATTGACGATGCGGGGGTAGCTCACAACCAGGAGCGCCAGACCAATGAGTGAAACTGCGCCGGCCAGCCACGCTTCGGCGTTGCGGGCATTGGTCTGAAGGAGTGCGGCAAGACAGGTCCCGACGAAGGGGAGCGCGAGAACGACGATGAGGATCGTTTCATATGGCATCGTCATTCGTGGCCTTTTCGGGAAGAAAACTCCAGACGGTTATGGTGTCCAGGATATGGTCGATTTGCAGGGGACAAGGCAAGCTGGCGTCGAGTCGCGGGCAAGCCAAGGCTTGGCGACGCGGGTCGGTATGAAGAAGGCCGGGGCGCCATTGCCCGCAAGATCGCCATCATCCTTCCTGGCGACTCCAAAATTCTCGAAAGCGCGGCTAACTTTCGGTGTCATCGTCTGAATGAAGCCAGGCGTTGCCATGAGTTCCGACAAGGTGTGTAGGCTAGTACGTTTCTTTCCGTAGACGTTTATGATTATTTTGTTGTTTGGCAATCAATCGGGATACATGCTTAAGTCGCATAGAGCCTCGCGTTGCGAGAAGCCATTCGGACATTGTCTTTTGGTGATCGTGCACAAGGATGGGAAAAGCGATGCGCACCTCGGTTTTGCTCCGCGCCTCCTTCTTTTTCTTTGCTGCCACAGTTCTGTGGCCAGCCTCGGCAATGGCGCAAGTGAACCCTGGCGCACCCCCGGCGGTAGGAGTTGTCACGGCCGAATTCAAACCGATGGCGGAGAGCACGGAAATCAATGGCCGCATCCAGGCCCGGGATCGTGTTAATCTGGTTGCGCGCGTGACCGCGTTCATGAACGAGCGGCTTTTTGTGGAAGGCGCGGACGTCAAGAAGGGGCAGCTTCTGTATCGGCTTGAGCGGGCGCCGTTCGAAGCCGACGTCGAGGCTAAAAAAGCGGGGGTTGCTCAGGCTCAGGCTCAACTGGAGAATGCCGATCTCGCGCTTTCCCGCGCGCAGGAACTGTTGCGGAAAAATTCCGGTACCCAGGTCACCGCCGACAGCGCGCTGGCGGCGCAGCGCACGGCGGCAGCGCAGGTGAAGGCCGCGCAGGCGCAGCTCCACCTATCGCAGATCAATCTCGATTACACCGAAATAAAGTCGCCGATCGACGGCCGCATTGGCCGAACCTCGATCACCGTCGGTAACGTCGTTAGCCCCACCAGCGGTACCTTGGCGACGATCGTCAGCCCGGATCCCATGTACGTGGTCTTTCCGGTCTCGGTGCGCCGCGTCCTTGAACTAAGGGATCGATATGCCGGCAAGGGTGGCTTTGACGCCGTCAAAATTCGCGTGCGCCTGCCCAATGGGAAAATGTACGGCCAGACCGGCAAGCTCGAGTTCGTCGATATCGGCGTTGCGAAGGATACCGACACCATCACCTTGCGCGGTACGATCGCCAATCCGGTGATTCAGACGGTTGGAGAGAGTAAGCTTCACGAGTTGACGGACGATGAGTTTGTCACCGTATTGCTTGAGGCTGTCGAACCGCTCAAGGTGCTGGCTGTCCCGCGCGCCGCGATTTTGTCCGACCAGCAGGGCGACTATGTCTTCGTGGTCAACGACAAGAACGTGGCCGAGCAACGCCGCGTGAAACTGGGGCAGTCGACCCCTGACGTCGCGGGGATAGTCGATGGTTTGAAGCCGGGCGAACGGGTCGTCGTGGAGGGAATTCAGCGGGTGCGGCCAAATCTCGTGGTAGCGCCGGCGCCGGCTTCGCCAACGCCTGCCGGGAGATAAGCCATGCTCTCCGCATATTTCATCGATCGCCCCCGCATGGCGATCGTCATCGCCATTGTCATTTCGCTCGCGGGCCTGTTGGCGCTCTCGCGCATTCCTGTCGCTCAGTTGCCCGACATCGTGCCGCCGCAGGTTCAGGTCTCGGCGGTCTATCCGGGTGCCTCTGCCTCGGTGCTGGAATCGACCGTGGCGCAGCCGATCGAGTCCAAGGTCGTCGGCGTCGACAAGATGATTTACATGAAGAGCAGCAGCGGGGCTGATGGAAGTTACAATCTCACCGTCAGTTTTGCCCTTAGCACCGATCCGGACATTAACACCGTCAACGTCAACAACCGCGTTCAGACCGCGATGGCGAACCTGCCCACCGAGGTGCAGGCCCAGGGATTGACCGTCCAGAAGCGGTCGTCGTCGTTGCTTCAATTCATCGCCCTCTACAGCGAAGGCGGCAAGCTCGATCCGCTGTTTATCACCAATTACGCCATCATCAACGTGATGGACGAGTTATCGCGGACGCCGGGCGTCGGACAGGCGACGCTGTTCGGACGCGAAGATTATTCGATGCGCATCTGGTTCGACACGTCGCGGCTGACCAACCTGGGTCTCGCGCCGTCTGACGTCATCCGCGCCGTGCAGGCGCAGAACGTCCAGGCGCCGATCGGTCGTCTCGGAGCCCGTCCGGTTCCCAAAGACCAGCAGTTCCAGTTGAACCTGCAGACCCAAGGGCGTCTCACCACGCCGGAAGAATTCGGTGCGATCGTCATCCGCGCCAATCCGGACGGTTCGGTGCTGCAGGTCAAGGATGTGGCCCGGATCGAACTGGGGGCGCAAAATCAGGATACCTTCAGCCGCCTCAACGGCGACCCGTCGGTGGCGATCGGCATCTATCTCGCGCCCGGCGCCAATGCCATCAGCGTAGCGAAGACCGTGAACGCAACGCTGGAAAAGTTGCGAGGGCGCTTTCCCGCGGGCCTGCAAGCGCGCGTCGTGTACGATTCCACGGTTTTCGTTACGAATACGATCAGCGCCGTCGTTCACGCCCTTATCGAGGCATTTGTTCTGGTCGCTATCGTCGTGTTCCTGTTTCTCGGCAATCTGCGCGCAACCATTATTCCGATCATTGCCATTCCGGTCAGCCTGGTTGGTAGTTTCGTCATTCTCCTTGCGCTTGGCTATTCTGCCAACACTGTCTCGTTGCTGGCGCTGGTGCTCGCGGTTGGCATCGTGGTGGACGATGCGATCGTCGTGGTCGAAAACGTCGAGCGCGTGATGGAGGAAGAGCCGGACCTCTCGCCAGCGGACGCGACCAAGAAAGCCATGACGCAGGTGACCGCGCCGATCGTCGGCATTACGCTGGTACTGCTGTCGGTGTTTGTTCCGATCGCCTTTATCTCAGGTATTTCAGGCGAGCTGTTTCGCCAGTTCGCCGTGACGATCAGCGCATCGGTGCTGATCTCGGCGGTCAACGCGCTGACACTTTCTCCAGCGCTATGTAGGGTTTTCCTTCGTCACTCCCCGCGTCGCGGCATCATGGGGCGTATCGGGCAAGGGATCGATAAAGTGCGCGATGGTTATGCCACCATCGTGCGCAAGACATTGCGGTTGTCGATCATGTCAATGGTGCTGGTCGCCGCATTCGGTCTGGGTATTTTCGGTCTTATGAAGATCACCCCGACCGGCTTCCTGCCGGAGGAGGATCAGGGCGCATTCTTCATCAACGTGCAACTGCCGGATGGTGCCTCGGTCAACCGGACCAGCGAAGCCGTAAAGCAGGTGGAAAACATTCTGAAGTCGATGCCGCAGGTGCAGGATACCACCGCGATCATCGGTTATTCGTTGCTCGACAGCTATTCCGCCAGCAACAATGCGTTTCTGATAGCCACCCTGAAGCCATTCGAAGACCGCACCAAGGCGGCCGATTCCGCGCAGGCCTTGATCGCGCACGTCTTCGGCGCGGCCCAGCAGATTCTCACGGCGAATGTCTTGCCGTTCAATCTTCCCCCGGTCATGGGTCTGTCGACTACGGGCGGCTTCGAATATCAGCTTGAGAATCTGGAAGGTGCCGATCCGAAAGCAATGGGTGCGGTGGTTCAGGGACTCGTCGCTGCGGCCAATCAGGACCCGCGGCTTTCTCGCGTCTTCTCGACCTATGGCGCCAATGCGCCGTCCATCTTCCTTGATATCGATCGCGAGAAGGCGCAGTCGCTCGGTATCACCCTCAGCGATGTTTTCACCACGCTGCAAGCCACGCTGGGGGGGTACTTCATCAATAATTTCAACCTGTTTGGCCGCACCTGGCAGGTGATTTTGCAAGCCGAGGCGGCGGACCGGCGCGACGTATCCGCGCTCTGGAAGATATTCATTCGAAATTCAAAAGGTGAGATGGTGCCGCTACAGTCGATTGCGTCGGCGCGCACCGTCACCGGGCCGCAAGTGATCACGCGGTACAACAATTACCGCTCGGTGACCATCAATGGCGGCCCGGCTCCGGGCGTTGCATCGGGTACCGCGTTGGCCGCCATGGCCGAAGTGTCGGCCAAGACGCTGCCGCCCGGCTATGCGTTCGAATGGACCGGTACCGCCTATCAGGAGCAAGCCGCAAGCGGCCAGACCATGATCGTGCTGGGCATGGCGTTGCTGTTCGCATTCCTGTTTCTGGTCGGGCTCTACGAAAGCTGGATCATCCCGATTCCGGTGCTGTTCTCCGTTGTGGTGGGCGTTTTTGGTGCCATTGGCGGCGTCCTGATCGCGAGCCTCACGCTCGATCTTTATGCACAGATCGGGCTCGTCGTTTTGATCGCGCTGGCGGCGAAGAACGCCATCCTGATCGTTGAGTTCGCCAAGGAACAGCGTGAGCAGGGGTTGAGCCTTGAACAGGCCGCAGCTCTCGGTGCCGAGATGCGGTTCCGCGCCGTGCTCATGACGTCGATCGCGTTCATCCTCGGACTGGTGCCGCTGGTCTGGGCGACCGGCGCATCGCAGATCGCGCGGCACGCCGTCAGCACGCCGGTGTTCGTCGGCATGATCGCAGCGAGCAGTATCGGACTGTTCCTGATTCCGATGCTCTATGTCTTCTGGGAGTCTATCAGAGAGCGAACGAGTGGATTCTTCAATCGAAGGAAAACGACTGATCCTGATCCGGCGGAATAGCTGAAGCGGTCCCGATGCGGCGAGTTAGGAGCAGGCATTGTCGAGATCTCTTTTCATCGTGTCGGTCATTAATTTGGAGATTTGAGAGCCATCCACGATCGTCGAAAATTGGGTCTTGGTATTGTAGATCATGACCTTCGGGGCGGCGTACTCACCTGCGGTCGTCTTGGCTTCGACCGTCCCGCAAATGTAATCACCCCGCGGGTGGAGTTGGCTGAATTTAGCAGAGTCGGGAATAAAGAGGTGAAGGCGGACAGACGCTTTCGCATCATCGATAACGCCCGCACTCGCATTCGTCGCGGCGAAGGCGGTCAAGACAGCAAAAACTCCCGCTTGTTTAATCCACATAATTTCTCGTTTCTCGGTCGGTCCGAACCAGCGCCGCAAATCTATCGCTGCTGCGCCTTCAATCCTTGTTCCACGAACCGCCGGATGGCCTTCGGCCGGCGTGGCCGGTCGTCTTGGCGGCGGCGCCAATCGTCAATCGTTTCGATTGCACTTATAGACAGTCGGACATTGACGGCGCCATAGTGTCAACAGGTGGTCGGCGCCGTTTGCGGTCATGATTTCGCGACCGGCGACCTTCCAGCCATTGCTGGGGAGCGAATGTCAAATTCGTTCCATTAGAATTTGGCGCCGAATCGCAGCGCGAAGTTGTGAGCCTGGGTCTTTCCTTCAAAGCCGAGCGCGGTGGTGTAGTCGAAGCCGAGTGTGGCGCCGTTGCCGACAGTGGCGTCGAAGCCGAGACCGACCGCGACATAATCTCGGGTGAAGGTGTCAATGTTCAGCGCATAGGGCAAGCCGTTCTTGAGGTCGGCATAACCCATGCTCGCCCAACTCGAGCCGGAAAAATCGTGGGTGTATTCGAGCCGGCCGCGCGCTTTGAACACGCCCCAGTCTTGCGGGAAGGCGTATTCGGCGCGCAGGCCCATGACCCCCGCCAGCATGTTCATGCGCTGGTCGCCGAAGGTGAGGTTGTAAAGGGACGCGCCGCTTTCCGTAAAGGCATTCAGTTGCGTCCACGCCGCTTCGACGCGGCCGTAAGGCGACACGATGTAACGGACGCCCTTGTATTCGTAACCGGTGCTGAGCGAGCCGAACGCCTGGTTGCCCGACCGGTTGCCGGTCGCGAAGCCGCTCGTGGGCGTGACGAAGCGCGTGCTGCCGAAGTCCAGCGCGCTGTAGCCGAGCAGGCCATCGATGAAGACGTTGTTCCGCGGATGATAGCTGCCATAGAGCGCTGTGCTGAAGGCCTGGCCGTTGCTCTGCGTGCCGTTGGTGCCGACATCGACGGTATCGCGCCCATAGCCGAGGCCGATACCCGCGGTGAAGCTGGGCGAGAACCGGTAATCCATTCCGCCGCTGACGCCGATCAGCGTGTGGCCGAGATCGATATTGTATCTGTTCGATGTGCCGAAGTTGACGAAGCCGCCGGCCCAGAAGGCGAGATCGCTTGGCGATCCGGTCTTGGGCGGAGGTGTCTTCCCGGAAAGCCTTTTTGAATTTCCGGCATCGCTCGGCGCGTAGGCGAACGCATTGCGGGTCGGGTCGGAGGGCCTGGTTTCCCGGGCATAGCCCAGCGCGTTGGGGTCGGTCGGGTCTTGAGGGGCGCCGAGCCGCACGTTCATCGAAGTCGCTTCACGGTTTGAATCGTCGTGAAGCTGTTCGAGCCGGTCGCGGAAGTTGGTGATCTGCGACGTTGCAAAGCGCTGGGCGCTCTGAGCCTGGGCGTTGAGCAAACCGATGACCTCCCGGTCACGCGAGGGGTCCGGGCGCGTAATGACGGTGAACGTCACCGTGCCGGGCGCCGACGTGCCCGATGCATTGGAAAGCGTATAGCGGACGACGACGCTCGAAGCGGCGGTGAGCGCCGAAGCATAGACAAGCTGCCACTGCGCACCATTCTGCACGATGCTTGCCGTGCCGTCTGAGGCCGGCGGTGGCGTGGCCACCGTGGCCGCGGTGAAGGGACCCCCGGTCGCTCCCTGCGTCAAATTCACCGTGCCCGATGCGCCGGCAGTGAGTTGAAGCGTATGGCTTGTGACCGTCGGCATGGGAGCCGAATAGGTGAAGCTGCCCGCCTTGCTGCCGGTGCCGCCGGACGCCGTCACCGCGACGGTCACCGCTCCCGCTGTATGGGCGGGCGTCGTCGCGGTGATGCTGGTGTCGCTGACCACGGTGATGGCTGTTGCGGCCGCGCTGCCGAACGTCACCGCCGTTGCCCCGGTGAAGCCGGTGCCGGTGATGGACACCGCCGTGCCGCCCGCCGCAGGGCCTGTGTTCGGCGCGACCGACGTGATCGTCGGCACCGGCGCGGAATATGTGAAGCCGTTCGGCAGGCTGGCGTTGCCGCCGGGAGCGGTCACCGCGACCGCAACCGCTCCTGCCGCGTGCGCCGGTGTTGTCGCGGTGATGCTGGTGTCGCTGACGACGGTGATGCCCGTCGCGGCCGCGCCGCCGAACGTCACCGCCGATGCGCCGGTGAAGCCGGTGCCGGTGATGGTCACCGCCGTGCTGCCCGCCGCCGGGCCTGTGTTCGGCGCGACCGACGTGATCGTCGGCACCGGCGCGGAATATGTGAAGCCGTTCGGCTTGCTGACGTTGCCGCCGGGCGCGGTGACATCAACGGCGACCGCGCCCGCCGCATGAGTTGGCGTTGTCGCTGTGATCGAGGTGTCGCTGACCACGGTGATACCTGTTGCCGCCGCGCCGCCGAAGGTGACCGCCGAGGCGCCGGTGAAGCCGGTGCCGGTGATGGTCACCGCCGTGCCGCCGGCCGCCGGGCCTGTGTTCGGTGCGACCCCGCTGACCGTCGGCACGGGAGCCGCATAGGCGAAGCCGTTCGGAACGGGGGCACTGCTGCCGCCGGGAGCCGTCACCACGACCGCGACCGCTCCGGCCGCGTGGGGGGGCGTCGTCGCGGTGATGCTGGTGTCGCTGACGGCGATGACGGCTGTTGCCGCCGCGCTGCCGAACGTCACCGCCGTTGCGCCGGTGAAGCCGGTGCCGGTGATGGTTACCGCCGTGCCGCCAGCCGCCGGGCCGCTGCCGGGTGTCACCGTGCTGATCGCCGGTGGCGCTGGTACGATTTTAACCGTCACGGGCACGTCATGAAAATAGGTGCCGCTCCCGGTGCTACTATCCTGGACGGTGATATTGAACGGATAGGTGCCGGTCGCCGTCGGCGTACCGCTTAGCGTCAGTCCGCTGAGCGTAAGACCAGGTGGCAGAGGCTGTGCCGGCTGGGGTTGGAACGCGCTGTACGGCGCAACACCGCCGCCGCCAGTGAAGGTGACAGCGAACGGCGTGCCGACCGAGCCCTGCGAACTGGTCGGCGTCAGCGTCAGGTTTGGATCGGCGACACTGCCCGAGTAGGACTGGAGACCGGTCGCGGAGGTCGAGTCCGTAGCTTTGACGGTGAAGCTGAAGTTCCCGCGTTGCGTTGGCGTACCTGAAATAACACCGCCGGACGATAGAGTGAGTCCGGGAGGCACCGAGCCCGCATCGAGCGAGAATGTATAGGGCGCCGTGCCGCCGCTGGCGGTGAGTGTTTGATTGAATGCGGTGCCGGCTTGTAGGGACAGCGAACCCGGCGTGATCGTGATCGACGACGTGGGTGGCGTGATCGTGACGTTGACGTCGATGGGGGCGTCATCAGTGTCCCGTATCCTGAAGAAATCGCTTGTCGCGCTGTCGCCATTATGCGTGTAGGTGAATGTGTTGGGCGAAGCGCCCTTGTTGATCGTCAGCGTTCCATGTTGCGGGAGGTCGCCAACCGGTATCGAGGATACAGGGTTGAAGCCATCAAAACCGACTGTGCTGCAATGTGGCGTCGTGACCGAACCGCCATGAGGCACCGTGATGTTAAAGGTCGGGCATTGCGCGGCGAAAGCGGGGTTTGACCAAAGCAGACCGATGAAGAGTAGTGCGACCAGCGCCAGCAGGTAAGAGACGCCCTTACTCTCCGCCCGCGACAAGCCGAGGTGTTGCGATCGATCGTCAATCATTGCCCCGCCCCTGCCTGCACCGCAGGCGCCGCACTGAGGGAGGCATTGCGCAAAATGTCCGCCGCAATCTTGGGACGATCAGCTCAACGCCGACTGGACCACGCTAAAGTTGCGGTCCATCAAGGTCGGCCCCTCGTGAGACGTGCGGCGGTTGTACACAAACCAAATATCGATTCAAAGAAATTCTCGCGCATTTGTAGCAATATCCAGAGGACAAACGTTGCGCTTGCACGGGTCCCGCATTTGCGCCAAAACGGCTCAAGCGCGTTGGCGCGCATGTGGGGATCGGATCGCCAATGCGCGGGGGAGGGCGGCATGTCTGATGTGTTCGTTGGCCAGGTGTTGCCGGTTGGATTTCCGTTCGCGCCGCGCGGCCTCGCCAAATGCGACGGTCAGATCCTGCCGATCGCGCAGAACCAGGTCCTGTTCAGCCTGTTGGGCACGATCTATGGCGGCAACGGGACGAATACGTTCGGCCTGCCGGATTTGCGCGGGCGCGCGCCGGTGGGCTTCGGTCCCTCCGCCGATCCGGGCTGGTCGATTTCCCCCTACGAACTCGGCGAAAAGGGCGGTACGGCAACCGTCATGCTGACCACCGCGCAATTGCCATCGCACGCCCATCAATGCGGCGGCACCACCACCCAGGGCGACAAAGGCAATCCAACCAACGCGCTCTACGGAGCAAACAGCGCGCCGATCTACGGCACTGCCGGCACCGGCGAAGTCATCCTGTCCGAGGGAAGCATCGCGCGCGTCGGCGGCAATCTGGCGCACGACAACATGCAGCCTTTTGCCGCCATCAATTTCTGCATCGCGCTGACGGGAATATTTCCCTCCCGAAGCTGACGGGCGGACGTTCAACCGATCGGAGGTCGGACAATGAGTGAACCCTATGTTGGAGAAATCCGGCTGTTCGGCTTCTCCCGCGTGCCGCAGGGCTGGCTTCCCTGCAATGGCTCGCTCCTGCCGATCTCTCAGTACGAGGTGCTTTATTCGTTGGTCGGCACGACCTATGGCGGCGATGGTGTGACGACCTTCGCCACGCCGAACCTCAGCGGCCGCGTCCCCGTTCACTCCGGGGTCGGTCCTGGCGTACCGCCTCGCATTATCGGCGAGACCGGCGGCAGCGAAAAGGTGACTCTGCTATCGGCACACATGCCTTACCACGATCATCCGATGGTCGCGACGACCGGGCCGGCCGATTCCAGCCAGATCGCACCGAGCCTCGAGCCCGGGGCGGTCGCGGGCGATACTATGTACACCAGCGACGTGAAGGGCGTGGGCGGCGCAACCACGGCGCCGGCGTCGACCTCGATGGCAGGCCGCAATATCCCGCACGACAATCTCATGCCCACGCTGCCGGTGCAGTTCTGCATCGCGTTCAGTGGGATTTACCCGACGCAGAGCTGATCCGACGCTTCAACGCAGTTCAAACTTTCGAAGGCAAAGCCGCCATGGAACCATTCATCGGCCAGATCCAGATATTCGGCTTCAACTTCGCTCCCCGCGACTGGGCTTTCTGCAACGGAGCGACATTGGCCATCCGGCAGAATACGGCGCTCTTTTCGCTTCTCGGCACGATGTATGGCGGGGACGGTGTCACGACATTCATGCTGCCGAACTTCGCCGGCCGCACCGGCTGCAACCAAGGTCAAGGCGCCGGTTTGACGCCGCGCTCCATCGGTGAAGCCTTCGGCGAGAACAGCATGACGTTGATTTCGGAGGAAATGCCGTCGCATTCGCATCCGTTTACGATCTATAACCAGACCGACACGAGCAAGCGCACGAGCGCACCTGCCAACGGCTCCTCGCTGCTCGTTCCGCAAAACAGCACACCTTTCAGTTCGGGCGGAACGGCGAATACCCAGTTTTCACCAGGCATGGGCGGCCTGACTGGCGGAAACCAGCCACATGAGAACCGGCAACCCTATCTTGCCATGAACTTCTGCATCGCACTGTCGGGCGTCTTTCCATCTTTCGGCGATGCCGTTGCCTGATGCGCCACCGCTGCCGGATTTTCCGGTGCGCGATGGCGACATTCCCGTTTGCGCCGAGCCAGCCGCTGCTTTTCGGCGTGCCACGAACAATGATCTGACGTTCCTGCGCGCGTTGTATCGCTCGTTCCGCGCCGACGAGTTCGCGTCGCTCGCCTGGTCCCCCGAACAGATACGCGTATTTCTGGACCAGCAGTTCGATCTCCAGCATCGCTCTTATGTCGTGACTTTTCCGCAGGCGGATTTCCTGCTGATCTTGTGGGAAGGGATGCCGGTCGGTCGGCTCTATCTCGACGCCAGCCACGACCATTGGCACATCGTCGACATCGGTCTCACATCGGAGCGGCGCAATGGCGGTCTTGGGTTCGCGGTCATGCAGGCAGTCAAGCGACACGCGCAAGCCTCGGCCGCCGCCGGCATCGCGCTGCACGTCGCCTGTGACAATCAGGGGGCGCAGCGGTTCTATCGCAGGCTGGGCTTTCGCGAGGTTGCGCGCGAAGAACCGACTTGCGCGCGGATGGTATGGACTCCCGAACCGGACGCTGTTGCAGGTCAGGTTGCGTTGCCTGCCGTCAATTGAAAATCGCCTGGTAGACGATCCCTTGCCGGTCGCGCGCCACCGGCACGATGAATATTTCGACCGACCCGACGGTCGCGTTCGTCATTCGATAGGTCTTCTGCGGAAGGACAACAGATGATCCGCTGCGAAACAGCAGAGAGAAAGGCTGACGCATCGCGGTCGCGAAGCCGTTTTGCGGCAAGGGACGCGCTTCCGACAACGTCAAGGCAACCGATGTCGCTCCAAGATCGACGTCGAACCCTTGCCCCAGGCAACCGGCGAAGCGCTCCAGTGTCATCAATTGCATGCCATGAGGCCCCCTCTGCCTGCCGGTTCATGAACCGCTTAAGAACTATCCCTTCGAGTATCGGAGTGTGAGACGTATGTCTCGCCGGACCCGCCATCAATCGAGCGATGACGAGCAGATTCGAGCGGTCAACCGCTAATATTCTAATATTTCAAAGTATAAACAAGTTTATAATTTCTGCATTGTTTTCATCAAAAGTATATTTATAGTTATTCCACCTTTCAATCTGGACAAAGTTCCATATTTTACGCACTATACTTGTGGGCGGCAATCAAGACAGTTCAAACCACAGACAGTTGAAGGGGGCCCCATGTTGCATGGTGGATCGGCGACGCTCGCCAGATTTTTCGCGGGCGTTTTCGTCAGTGGCTTAGGGGTCGTCGGATCGGGGGTCGTCGCGGCAATTCCCGCAGCCGCCGAGATCATCAATCCCTCCGTGCTGCAGGATGAGCGGGCGCCGATCGCCAAGCCTGCCCTCAGCAAGCCTACTCTCAAGAAGCCTGCCCTCAAGAAGCAGGCGCCTGCCGCGCCACTGCCCGGCAATACCGAGCCTGTGCGCGGCGACCGCCAGCTCGATCTCAAGATCGAATATATCGACAACCGGATCTACAATCCGTCCACGGGTGGATACGACAAGGTCCATTTGCGCGGTTACACCGGCAAGGGCGTCGATCCCAAAGCGCCTTATGTGTCGCCGACGATCGAGGCGATTCCCGGCGACACGGTGCGCATCACCCTCGACAACAAGTTGCCGGCAGGGCCGCAACCCGGTGACCCCGGCTGTATGCCGGGTGCGCAGATGCCCGATATCCCGCACTGCTTCAACGGCACCAATCTCCATACCCATGGGCTGTGGGTAAGCCCAACCGGCAACAGCGATAACGTCCTGCTGTCGATCAATCCGCAGACGCGATTCACCTACGAATACAATATCCCGTCGGATCATCCTTCCGGTACCTTCTGGTACCACACCCACCGCCATGGCTCGACCGCGCTGCAGGTCTCAAGCGGCATGGCCGGCGCCCTGATCATTCGCGGCAACCGCTTCCCGACCTCAACCGCGCATGGCGACCTCGATACGCTGATCCCGACCTCGGCGATCCCGGAGCGGGTGCTGGTGATGCAGCAGATCCAGTATGCCTGCCGCGGGCCTGCCGCCAAGCCGGGCGAACTCGGCCCGATCAAGCAGGACGTCAACGGCCGCTATATCTGCGATCCGGGCGATGTCGGCGGCATCGAGGGCTATGACCAGTTCGGCCCGGGCACCTGGCCTGCGTCAGGTCGCTATACCTCGCTCAACGGGCTTGTATTCGATCCCGACAACCCGCTGAAGGCGAAACAGGGCCGGATCGAACGCTGGCGCATGATCCATGCCGGCGTGCGCGATACGATCAGCCTGCAGTTCTTCAAGGTGCGCGACGGCAAGCTGAAGCCGGGAACGAAAACGCTGCTGAAAGCCGACGCCACTGCGGCCTTCATCAAGGATACGTGCGGCACCACGCCTGTGCCCTACATGCAGGTCGCGGCCGACGGCCTGACGATGGGCGCGGGACAAATGACCAAGCTTGCTACCCTCCAGCCCGGCTATCGCGTGGATGCGCTTGTCGTGTTCCCGGACGCCGGACGGTACTGCGTGATCGACTCCTCGGCGCCGAAATCGGGTGTGGTCAACGGGCTCGATGTCGGGCCACGGCTGCTGGCGGTGGTCGATGTCGCCGCGGGAGCGCCGGTCAACAATGTTGAATCCTATATCAACGGCAAGCTGCTGGCGCTGGCCAAGGCCAACATGCCGGACGACGTCAAATCGACGGTGATTGCAGATCTGAAGAACGGAACAAAACTGACGAGTTTCACGCCGCACCCCGACGTCACAGACGACGAGGTGAAGGGTAACGGGACGCAAGAGCTGACCTTCTTTATCGACACGACGGGGCCGGACGTTAAGTTCGAGGTTGGCAACACCCTCAACACGGCCGATGTGAAACCTTACGATCCAACCCGCATCGACCGCTCGTTGCCGCTCGGCAAGGCGCAGGAATGGACGCTGCAGTCGCACTTCGTCAGCCATCCGTTCCATATCCACGTCAACCCGTTCCAGGTCGTCTCGATCCTCGATCCCAACGGCAAGGACGTCAGCGCGCCGGGCGCGATCGACGATGCCGGCGGCACGCCCCCCGATCCGCAATATCCCGGCCTCAAGGGTGTCTGGAAGGATACGCTGTGGATCAAAAGCCTGATCCCGCCGTCGTCGCCTCCCGCCGGCATCTACACGATCAAGGTCCGCACCCGCTACGAGCGCTACATCGGCGAGTACGTGCTCCATTGCCACATCCTCGATCATGAAGATCAGGGCATGATGCAGAACGTTGCCGTGGTGCTTCCCGATCAAGTGGGCGATCCCGCGCAGGGCGACGCGGCGCAGAAGGGCGGGAAGATGCAGCCGGGTGGTCACAGTGGCCACAAATGAAGCGCAGCGGCCAGGTTTGCCCGCGCCATTTACATGGAGCGATGTCGAAGCGATCCTCGCGGCGGCGGGCGGCGCCAAGGGACCCGGCAGCCTGACCGGGCTGACGCTGCCGGAATTCCTGACGCTCCAGCTACATGGGATGCCGCTGGTCGCGCCGCTCGCCACCACGTGCTGCGGCGAAAACAATGCCAAGGGCCGTGGTGCGCGATCGGCGCTGATCCGCGGGCTGCGCGGACTGCCACCGTTCGACGGGAAGCAGTTTCCCCGACTGCCCTGGGGCGGCTCACCGGTCGCCGATGAGGACATCGACCGGATCGAAACCTGGATCGAGGAAGGCTGTCCCGAGGGACTGATCGGGTCGGTTGCGCTCGCCGGCGAAGTCAGCGTGACGGCCGAGGCCCGCGTCCAGGTCAAGGGGCTTGCCGGTCCCGTGTTTGGCCCGGCATCCGATCCGGCGGCGTGGCGCTACGCCAAAGGCGAGTTGCGGCAGCGAATGGATGTCGATGTACTGGGCGAGCCGCAGAAAGAGCGGCTGCGCTACGCCTTTCGCGAACTCTACAAGCTCAACAAATGGGTCGGTGACAAGCGCAGCTACAACAATCTGGCCTTGATCCATCAGAACCACTGTCAGCACGGCTGGGAGCGCTTCCTGCCGTGGCATCGCGTGTATCTTTATGAGTTCGAACAAGCCCTGCAGGACTTTTGCCCGGATGTGACCATGCCGTGGTGGGATTTCCCGGCTCCGCGCTACAAGCCGGAGCATCCGGCTGACGGCGCGATCCTTCCCGATGCATTCAAGGGCTTCCTCACCGATGCCTCGGTTCGCTTCCTGCGCGCTCATGGTTTCCCGGCCGAGGTCGACACGCTGGTGGGCCAACTATGGGCCAATCCGACGCAAGTCTATGATGCGGTCAGCGCCGCTTGCGGCAAGGACTATGTGGAGGGGGAGAACCGCAAAAGGCTGATCGACGCGTTGCTCGAAGCCAATTCGCTCTGGTATCCGCTGCGCTATTCCGGCCAATTCGGCAAAGGCACGATCAACACGGCCATCCACTACCACTATCCGGCACAGGAAGACATCGACGAGATTCTCAGTCTGCGCACCTTCCGCGATTTCGGCGGCGGCAGCCTCTATGTCGACAGCTTCGGATTCCTGGACCAGAACCCGCACAACACCATGCATATCTGGACCGGAGGCATGAACCCGGCGTTCGCGACCGATGCTCCCGCCAACCGCAACAGCGCGGTGCGTGTTGCCGGCCGCAAGTTCCACCAGCGCGACGATCTCTATTCGGAGCCCCAGTTCGGCGACATGTTCTCGAACCTGACCGCGTCCTACGACCCGATCTTCTGGCCCGTGCACGCGAATATCGACCGGCTCTGGTGGCGCTGGCAGCAGGATCATCCGGACGGCCTGCCAGCCGATCTCGATTCCGCTGTGACGCCGTGGAGCTACGCCGTTCGCGATACGCTCGACATGAACCGCTTCGGCTATGAGTATGTTCGCGGCGGATGCCTCATGCCGGTGGGATTGACCAATCCCGTCGGACGCTTCGTCTCGGCGCCGATTGCCGTACCCGATGCAACGAAGACCTTCCGCTCGGCGGAAGTGCGGCTGCACCGCGTGCCGCAACTGCCGCGCTCATGCTTTATCCGCGTGTTTCTCAACACGCCGGATGCCGACGCCAGCACGCCGCTGAACGTGCCGGGCTACGCCGGTTACGCTGCGGTCTTCGGCCATGGTGAATGTTTCGGCGGG
Source organism: Nitrobacter sp. NHB1 (assembly GCF_036964665.1). Classification (NCBI taxonomy): domain Bacteria; kingdom Pseudomonadati; phylum Pseudomonadota; class Alphaproteobacteria; order Hyphomicrobiales; family Nitrobacteraceae; genus Nitrobacter; species Candidatus Nitrobacter laanbroekii. The sequence goes on along the minus strand of NZ_JBAMDA010000001.1, from coordinate 1,840,183 downwards.
CCGGGGCATTGCGACATTCCGCCAACGGAGAATCGCAAGTTCGATCTGCGCGAGCGCAGCATGAACACGCCGCGCAACCACCGCATCGATGTGACCCGCGCGGCACGGCGGCTGATCGCGGCCGGTGCCACCCGCCTCACGGTGAGCCTGGTGGTGATCGGCGCCTCCTATGAGGAAGACCGCGAGTTGCTGAGGCTGGACGGGGTCTCGCTCAACTTTCTCGATTGAACGGAAGACGCGGCCGGTACGGGCGCAGGGGGAAATCAATTGGCCGACCCAACAGTCTATCGCATCCACCCGGCCATCGGCATCGCCCGGCTCGGCGACAGCCTAGACGCCTTCTGTATCTCGCCGGAAAAGCCGGCGCAGTTGCCGATCGAATGCGACGCCAGCGGCAACGCTGCCGAAGGCGATGCACCGATCAAGCACTTCAAGGACAACAAGGGCCGCATCAAGCGCCAGGCCGCGCGTTTCCAGATCTTCGTCTATGACGCGGCCAATCCGCAAGGCAGCCCGCTCAAGATCGGCGATCATGTCGAGGGCGGCGGCAATCGCGGCAAGCTGGTCGATATTCAGTGGCGCGTTCAGCTCGCCAACAAGAAGGCGGCATGGTTCACGTTCGACGGCCTGCGCGGCGAGGCCGGCTACCCCGCCGACACGCCGCTGCGCAATGCCGCCATCACCGATCCGGTGGAGCGGCAAAACCTGATCATCGACGCCGGCCCCCAGGCTGTTGACTGCACGGCGCGGCGCAAGGCGCGCTTCGGGCGAGACACCACCAATCCGGCCTACGCCGCCACCTTCCCGCCGACCGGGATGGCGCCGCACGACATCGACACGCTGGGCGACATGATGACGGACGACAACGGACGGCTGCTGGTGCTTGGCGGGCACGGCAACAGCGGCTCGTTCCTGAGCGGGTTCGGCCATCCGCGCATCGAGACCTACGCCAACAGCGACGGCTGGTTCGACGACATCTCGGACGGACCGGTGATGGCGCGGCTGGTGATGATGGAGGAGCGCGTCCAGGCATTGCGCTACATCGATGTCGAATATCCGGCCTGGGTGCTGGTCGGCTATCCGCGCTATGCGCCGGAAGTGCTCGACATGATCACGCTTGAAGATGTGGTCGAGGACATGTCGATCCGCGAATTTGCCTATCGCACCGATATGTACGGCACCACCGGGACGTTCGACGCGCCGCAGACGATCGATCCTACAGATACGGCGGCCTTGCTTCACTGGAAGGCGGGATCGGTTGAGTGGAATCCGGCCTATCGGCCGTGGTTCTGGCGCGACATCTGGCCGATCCTGTTTCGCGCCGACGAATTCTCCTATTTCGCCAACATCCTCCAGCTATCGAACTTTCCGCACAACCAGTCGAGCCGGGGAACGTTCGATCCCTATCGCCTATGCATCCCGCCACGGATCGCGCCGCGCGCGCTGGCGCAGAAGGAGGCGCGTTCAAGGGACGATCATGTCAGCGGACGTCTCCTCGAGGTTGCAGTCGAGCCGAGCCTGATGCTGCTCGATGCGACGCAGGCCCCCGGCGCGGCGGATGATGCCGTGGTCGGCGATGCCGGCGCTGCGCTCAGGACGGCAGCAGCGGCGTTCACCGCGGCGGTCTGCCCGCCTGACAATGGCGAAGCGCCACGCGCCTACGCCGCGCGCTGGCAAAAGATCTTCGTCGACAACGACGCGGCAACTGATGCCGCCTACGTGGAGGCACGCAACGCTTTCGATGCGGCGGTCGCCGGTGTGATCGAGCGCATCGCCGCAGCTGCCGCGCCGCCGCCAAAGCGGATGCTGACGCTCGCCCGATCGTCGTCGCGGCAGGAGCCTGCCGAGCCGGATCGAACTACAGATCCTGACGAACCGATTGAAGCGGCGCTGCGCCGGCTGGCGCTCGAATACCGCTCCGGCCAGTTGCTTGAGCGCGCGCTTGCCGCGGCGGCGAAAGATGCCGTCACCGATCCCGGCCGCTCCGCGCGGCAATATCTGTTCGATCTGCTGCGCAAACCCGGCGAGGAGAACCTGTTCCATCTCGACGCCAACCCCGCGACGCGCACCTATCACCTGCCGCTGATGCCGCTGCTTGCCGGCGATAATCCGATCACCAACAAAACGGTGAGCAAGTTCCTGCGGCTGACGGACACGCAGCTTTTCCTGCTGCGACAATGGGCGGCCGGCGTCTTCATCGACGAAGTGGATGCCGGCTTCGCGCCGGCGATCGATCCGTGGCAACCCTACAAGGACTGGAATGTGCCAGGTGGCCGCGGTCTTGACCAGGGCGTGCTATCGAACGGGCTCGGCGGCGCTTTCTGCCCGGGTGGCGAAGTGACATGGATCATCCGCAACCCGGCGATCTGGCGCGAGCCCTACCGGATCAAGGCCGATCCTGAATGGTACAGTTTCGCTCTGACCGCGGCGCAGGAGAACGCCAACCGGTGGGGGGCAGGCGTCAGCGAAGAGGGCTACATCGCCTATGCTTCCGACCCGCTGTCGCAAGGCAGTAATTTCGATATCGGGCTGCAGCCCGGCGATCTCACCAAGCTCAGCGGGCTGCCGTGGCAGGCCGATTTCAACGAATGCTCTACTCAGACGATCGACGTCACCTACGAGGAATGGAACGTCCTTTATCCCGACAGCGTCGGCAACACACTGCTGGAGCGCGAGCGGCGCGTTTGGGAGACCCTGTGGTGGCCGGCGCACCGGCCGATGCAGGTCTATTATCCCGTCGGCAGCGATTTCCAGTTGCGCAATTGGGCGCGCGGCATTCCGCAGACGCTGGCCGGTGACCTGAAGATGGTGACCGAATGGTCGAAACTCGGCTTCGTCGTCCGCAACCCCGGGGAAGACCTCGATCAGCCATCGCCCGGCAACAAATACATCTGTGTCGAAGACTCGGGAGGATGAACGATGACCAATCCCTTTGTCGGCAACTGGAGCTATCGCAGCTTCCTCAACGATCCCGATCTCGGCAAGGCCGCCAACGACCTGCTGTTCGGCGAGGGCACGATCGCGATTGTGGAGCAGTCCGAAACCGAGCTTTCGGGAACGATTGGTGGGCCCGGATGGTCGCTCAACCTGCGCGGCAGCTTTGCCTACGGCTCGCCCATGCAGGTGCGCTTCCAGGGCAAGGGCGTGGTCGGCGGCGAGCAATGGATCTACGATTATATTGGCTGGCTTGTGCCGGTGTGGCCGAACAGCACTGACCGGCTCGAAGTGCCCGCGATCGTTGGCTCGGTGGTGCGCACTATCCCGCATTCGGGCAGCGGCGGCGGCACCAACCCGGCGGGAGTGGTGGCATCCTTCTATGCCGTCCGAGCAGGTTGATTTCGCCGTCATAGGCGGCGGGCCGGCGGGCGCGGCGGCGGCTCTGACACTGCGCCGCCACGCGCCCCAAAAGCGCGTCGTGCTCTTGGAGGCGGGGCGGCACGAAAAGCCAAAACCAGGCGAGATTTTGCCGGCAGTGGCGCAAGGGTTGCTGCGCCAGCTCGACGTCTGGACACCGTTTACGGCCGAGGCCTTTGTAAGGAGCCGCGCGGTCGTTTCGGCATGGGGTGATGAAGCACCCGACGAGCGGCACAGCATGTTCTCCGCTCAGGGCGCCGGCTGGCAACTCGACCGGGCGCGGTTCGATCGGCTGCTGGTACAGTCGGCGAGGGCGGCAGGCACCGAGGTGCGAATTGGGAGCGCGGTACGTTCGGCGGTTCGCGAAGACCGGGCGTGGCGGCTGGGTCTGGCCGATGGAGAGATTGTCGCCGGCGCGGTGATCTGGGCAACCGGCCGCAACTGGAGGCTCGCCAGGTCCTTTGGCGCGAAGCTTCGGGTGCACAGCCACCTTGTGGCCTATACCCGCTTCTTCGACCGCGCGCCGGGCGATTGCCGAATGGTTGTCGAGGCACGCCCCGAGGGCTGGTGGTACAGCGCCGATTTGCCCGATCAATGCCGGGTGGTGTCATGTCTGACCGATCCGGATCTGGGCGGCGAACTGCGCCAGTCGAAGCACTGGTACCGCGCATTGGCGGCAACACGGTTTATCGCACCGCTTGTGCCGCCTGATGCACGCGAGACCGCAAGGTTGGTAAAGGCAGCGGGAACAGCCACAGTCGATCAGGCCGCGGGCGAGCGTTGGGTCGCAGCGGGCGACACCCTGTTCACCGCCGATCCGCTGTCGTCGCGCGGGATCGTTCATGCGCTGCGCTCGGGCATCCTCGCCGCCTATGTCGCGTCGGATATGATCGACGGCCGGGATGAACTCGCTCGCAGGCGCTACGCGATGATCGCGGCGCAGGGTTTTGCCGATTACGTGCCAGCCCTTGCGGCTCGCTATGCGGCCGCCGCGCGGTGGGACACAGCTTTCTGGAACCGGCGTCGCCCTCAACTCGAAAGCCGCGCGGCGAATCACGCCGTCAGTTCTACCTCATATGTCCAAGACCGATCCCAAGCTTGATTGCCTTCTGACGAAGCGAGCCTTCGGTGCGCTTCATCTGCTTAGCGATCTTTGCGACCGGCGTCCTGGCTTTTGAATGAGCCTTGAGCGTCTTCACGTCGTCTTTTGTGAAAAGCTTGCGAACAATCTTCTTCTTGGCCTTCTTCGCCATTTCTTGGGTGTCCATCGTTTGTTGAGGATGGCGCGTCATACGAAGATGGTCACGTGATGTAAAGCTGGTATGGGACGTAAAGAGAACAACGCTAATAGCGGGAACGCCGGCAAGCGCGCCAGTTCGGTAGTAACAACGTAACGAACGATCGAAGTCCCGCTATCACGTTCAAGGATCGGTTCTGCGATGCCGTGACGAACGGTTCTGCAGGAAAGCTCCGATCCGGGCGATCCGCTGCCGACGCCGTACAGTTTTGCTTATGTCGGAAAATACAGCGCCTATTATCGCGCCAACTCTCTGGTCCGACCGCAAGGTGGGGTTGCGATACCAAGGAAGTGTTCGGGGAGCGGGCGAGGACAGCGGAGCGCCGTCCGTCGCCATGCTTCTTCATGCTGGCTTCATACGACCGTCCGGATTTCTGGAGCGGCACGGTCGCGATCGATGCAGTTCAGCGAGCTTACTTTTGCGGGTGTTCACGGCGATAAGCCGTGGTCTGACGCTGGCCATAAGCTATAGTCAACGAGAGTATAGTTATGATGGCGACAACAAACCCGGCCACAATGATTGTCTCGGTTGGCATGATGGTCTCCTTTCCTAACGAGTCAAGGATGCACATCCCTTGCAAGAGTTCTTTGATCTGGAGCAAAGACGCTGCTCCTCCCGGCGTTTTTAGGATACAAGTTACCGCGATCAGCCGTTCAAAGATCCGCGCAATCTTGGACAATCCCTGGACAAAGCCGGGACTGCCGGCAGCGCGACTTGAAATCGCGTTAAATGGCCTGCCTGGTAGCAGGCCGAACGGCCAGGCCGAAGCTTTTCATCTCGCTTCGATCGCTTGAGCGCCGAACCATTTCCTCACGTCGGTAAAGTCGGCGATGCCTTCGATGGTCGTGACTTTGCCATTGCGCGCAATCAACATCGTGCGCGGGATGTCGCCCTGCCAGTTGGGATCGATCTCAAAGCGCAATCGTTCGACAAAACCGTCGCTGAAGGTCCAGTTCTCAACCGACGATAGTCCGGCCTTTGCAAGCATCGACAGCGTTGCTTCGGGCGCGTTCGGAACGAGGTCGGCATTGACCGTTACGACGTCGACACCCGGATTGTCTTTGACGAACTGCCCGAGCAGCGGCAGTTCGACCTTGCAAGGGCCGCATGTGACGCCCCAGAAATTGACCATCGTGGGACGGCCCGCATGTGCATGGAGGATGGCTTGCCAGCTTCCGCGCTGGAATGCGTGCAATTGATCGTGCGCCGCAAGATGTTGCGGGAGAAATGCCCATACAAACGCGACCGCAAATAACAATTGACGCTTCATGGTGCGTCCTCGATCGGCACGATGCGGTAGCCGTCAGCCTTGGTCATCCACGACAGAAATATCTTGGGTCCGTTACTTACGAGCAAAGGATGGTCCGACGCGTCGGTTGTCGCAGCGATGACCCTCGGTTGCGACCAGGTTTTCCCGTCGTCGCCGGACGTCATAAGTTTCACGGTTGTCTTCTCACCGTCGAATTCTTTCCAGACGATCGTGGTGTCCGAGGCGCTCGCCAGCACGTAGGGGCGTGATGCGTTCCGGTCCGGCCTGCCGACGGCCATTGGCTCGGAAAACCTCTCGCCGCCGTCGGTCGAACGCGCATAGAACAAACCCTTTCGAACTCCGCCGCCGGTAAACCAGACCGCGTGATAGGTCCCCCTCGGCGAGATGGCGAGGCTCGGCCCCTGATGCGGGCACGCCTCGGTCTTCCAGTCGTCATGGCTGACGCGGTAGATCGCTCCCGGCGTCGCCGCATCCTTGAAGGTGACGATCGCGTGGTCCCGAACGCTGCCCGGGAAGATATTGCGAAACAGAATGGCGGGCCGACCTGGGCCGGAGAATGCGACGGAAATCCGGCAGCACTCGCAGGTGTTGTCCTTCACCATGCGGGCTTCGGAGTAAGTTCCACCACCGTCCTTCGACCATGCAAAGAACAACCCCGCCCCGTTATAGCTTCGATTGTCGGCGCGCGCCTGCGCCCGGTTGCGCTTGTCGAGCCAGGCCACGAAGACCGAGCCGTCGGCATCCAGCGCGAGTTGCTCGAAGCGTTGACTTTCCGTGTTAGGCGTAATGGGAACGGGCTTGGCGAAGCTGTGACCTCCATCCACCGAGCGCGTGTACAATACCTCGCCGTTGAAGTTCTTGTCCCTGAAAATCGAGAAGGCGATGGCGATCCGGTTGTGGCGGTCAACGACGATCTTGGGGCGCGCATCGGGTCCCCAATCCAACTTGAGCGGTCGATCAACGACTGCGACCGGCGTTGAAAAGGTCTTTCCGCGATCTTTGGAACTGGCCACCGAAATACGGCCGCCTGCCATCCACGCCAGCCACAAGGTTCCGTCCGGGGCGAATGCCGGCGTGACCTTGGTGGCGCATCGCAATTCGGCCGTATCGCAGGCGGCCTCCGATACGTGGTGATGGCTCATTTGCGCGCTTGCGGCACCCTGCAAGAGAAGCGCGATCGCAGCGAGGGTTGCTGTTCTGATCATGGTCACACACCTCATGCTATCGAAACGCAAGCCTCATTCCGGCGATGAACGTGCGCGGCGATCCGGCATAGATGGAGCCGCCGGTGTTGGCCAGGACGCTCGCGGGGTTTTGAATACCCGCGCCGGTTACCGAATTCGCGATATTGTTGGCGGATGCGACGTATGTCTTGTCGAAGACGTTCCGCACTTCGAAGAAAAGATGAAGCGACTTCAGGTAGTCCGATTGCAGCGGCCTGTCGTAGTGCAGGTTGAGGTTGACCAGATCGTAGCCGGGAGCCTTCAGGAGATTGGCGTTGTCCATGTAGAAGGCGTCCTTCCACTGGAGCTCGACGAACGCGCCGACGCCTTTCAAGGATCCAGAGAGTTGGTCATAGGACAGCCGCGCCGTCAGTTCGTTCGGCGAAACGCCGGGAATTTTGTTGCCCGCCCGATTGAAGCTGAAAGTGGCGCCGTTGTTGATATTCTCGGTGTAGCTCGTGTAGATTTCGTCGAGATAAGTATAAGCGGCTGTCACCCGCCAGTTTGGCAAGAAGCGCCAGTCTGCCAATAGTTCGACGCCCCGGTGCTCGGATTTCGGGGCATTGAACGTGTAGCTCGAATTGGGCGCGCCGAGGGGCGTTGCCTGTGAGACCAGCTCATCGCGGAAGAACTCGTAGAAGCCGGTCGCGCTCACCCTGAGCGTGGGATCCGGTGTCCAGTCAAGGCCGAGGTCATAACCGAGGTTCTTTTGGGCATTGAGCTGCGTGTTGTTGCCGTTCTGGCCATTTGGCAGCACGAACAGGTTACCGACCTGTGGCGTCCCGTAGCCGGTCGCGACCCTGGCATGGAGGAGCCAGTCCTTGTTCGCGCGGTATTGCAGCGCGAATTCCGGCGCGGTGTTCTGGAATTGGCGATCCGCGCTTTTGATCGCCGTGGCCGCGATTCCCGTTGGTCCGGCATAGGTGTAGGCTGTATTGATGCCCTTTAGATGCGTCGTCTCCCACCCGATTCCGGCGATGGCCGTCCATGAATCGGTGAGCCTGAGTTCTTCGCGCGCGCGGACACCGTAATTGGTGTGCTCGCCGGTGACATTCGACGATAGTGCGCCAAGCGTGGCGTTCCCGCCGGGCATCACGTTGCGCGTGTCACCGGACCAGCTCAAAGTGTTGTAGAACACGCCAGCATAGCTGGTCGCGTCCATACCAAACAACTGGCTTCGCCTGACGACGTCGCTCATGAAATTATAGGACGGATAATCGCCGATCGCGCTCGTGGTGCCGGTCGGCTGGTTGATGTTGCGATCGTCGAACACGAACTGGTTGCGCCAGGTGGTCTGGTTGTCGAAATCATGCTCCCAGCGTCCGCCGACGATGGTCCGGCGATCGGTGCGGCCAAGCCCGGCCTGCTCGGCCGTTTCGCGGTCGGTCCCGGCGGTCGCGTTGAAGCCGTTGTTGAACAGCGTGATCGTGCCGCAGCCGGGAGCAGCCATCGCGGCGGTCGCACAACCCCGCTGGAAAGGGTTGGTGTAGAATTGATTGAGCGAGGATCGGATCGGGATACGCGCATCCAGCATGTTGTTGATCAGCTTGAAGGTGAAACGATCGTCCGGCGTCGCCTGCAGCGTCCCCAGGAAGTTCACGGTCTGGGTATTGAACCAGCTGTTGCCGAAATAGCCGTCGCCGCGCACGTCGCTCGCGAACAGCGAAGCCTCGAAGTTTCCGATCTTCTTGCCGGCCGTCAGATAGTTGTTGAGGTAGCCGTAGCTTCCGGCATCGAGACCGTACTCGAATCCGTTGATCTCGCCGCCACGACGGGTCCTGAAGTTCAGCGCGCCGCCGGTCGCGTAATTGCCGTAAAGCGCGGACGACGGACCTCGGATGACGTCGATGGCCCCGTAGGCGCGAGGATCGATCAGGTCGCTGCGGGACAATCCGTCAGGCTGGGTGACCGGGAAGCCGTCGTCAAAGATCACCAGGTTGCGAATGCCATAGCCGTTTCGCGCGTTCGATCCGCGAATCGAGATGCCGAAGTCCCGAGGCCCGTTTCCCTGTTTGACGGAAATGCCCGGGCTGTCACGCAACACGTCGGCCACGGAGAAAGACGGCCTGTTGTCGAACTGATCGCGGCCAATGGACGTTTGGGTCTGCCCGCCCGGTGCCTGGTAAAGAGTCGCAAGGCTCGAATCGATGGGCACGGGCGACGGCTTTGCTGCCACGACCGGCTGCGGCTTTGCCGCCACAGCCGGCTGCGGTTGTGACGGTCTCGGAGCGGCGCGGCGGGCGACCGATTGCTTTTTGCGCGGACTGGTTCGGGCAGGGTGTGGAGCCTCGATCGTAATGCCCGGCAGTGTCTGGCCGGCGGTCTGTGCGGTAGCATCGTCGCAAACAGCGAGCAACGCGAGCGCGCTCACGCCCGAAAGGACGCGAGAAAGGATGCGAGAGCGAAACATGGGATATTCCTGATACCGGGGATGCCCACCGGTTGATGCAATGGAAATGGCGCGGACAAGCTGATGGCCCGCCGGTGCACGATCAAAAGCCTTTAATCAGGACGCAGGCGGGGCGCGCGCCTGCACAGGACTATGCAACCTGTGCAGTAAGAGGTCCGAAGCACGATCGAGCCAAACGACGCGCTGTGGCTCACGCTCAACCTTAAGAGAATGGATCGGCTGGTCGCCGAGCAGCGCCTGTCCGATGCCCGCATGGACCAAGCATAGTGCATAGCAGCAATCATGGATAGGTGCTTGAGTCGGTAGATCGCGCTGGTCCGATGACGGATGACTGGAGCATATTTCCGAGTGAAACGGGTCGGCCGCGGCAGCCGTCAGCAAATACGGCACGATGGGCGCAAGGATTTGCGCCCACAGCGCGAACAATATAACAGGTAGAAACTTGCTAAATGCCCGCCGCATTACTGAACCTCAGCCCATCCCTGCCGGTAACATGATTGAGTACGGGCGTCGAGTCTAGCTTTCCCAGGAGCGACCACTGTGATAGGCGGCAAACTGGCTTGACGAATGCTTTCTGACTACCCCGGCCGCTGTTTTCGTTGTTAGCGCACGTCACCACATCTGACGATAGTCGGTAAATTTCCGCAGCGTCGCGTCGTAGCGCACCGGGACGATCCATGGCAACGCCAGCCGCATGATCCAGTTGGCGATCGGCGAGACGTGCCGCACATAAAGATCGATCGGGTCGAGCCGATGGCACAGGTGCAGCTTGGGATCGTAATTCAGTCCGCTGCTACGGAAGCGCTTGTAGCCATGGGCCATCGCCCAGCGGATCACGTCGCGTGAAATGTAGTGATAGAGATGGAGGTCGAGCGCGAAGTCGTAATCGAGGCCGATATACTCGGCAAAGATATCGTCGCCCTCCACCATGCACAGAGCGAACGCCATCAGGGTATTGCCGCGATACCAGATGAAGAAGCGGGTCTTGTCACTCATCTCGCATCCGAGACGGCGGAAGTAGTCCCTGGTCAGTTTCTCGAAATGAAAGTTGGAGCGCTCGTAGGTCTGCAAATAAAGCGGATAAAGCTCGTCGATGAAGCTCGCCGCATTATCGGTTACCGTCATTTCAAGATCGGAACCTTCGGCGGCACGGAATTTCTTGCGCAGATTACGGCGTGTGTTCGCGCTTAATGCCTTCTGCATGTAGTCGTCGAAACTGTCGTAGTCGATGTCGAGCGTAGTCATCGGCATGCTCGGCGCACGACCGAACCCTTCGCGCTCGAAACACGCAAGATCGCGGCGATCGCCGCGTGGAAATTCCTTGAGCACAATCATCTGTGCACCCAACGCACGCGCCTGGGCAACGATACCTAGCGCCAATGTCCCAGCGACGACCGCGGCCGAAAGATGCGCGCTGGTCGCGAGATGCCCTTCGCCTGCCGTGCAGCCGAGCATCAGCGTACGCAGTTTCAGGAAACGTGGATAGCGGCGGCGGATGCGCGCGACGAGTGGCGACCGATCAAGCTTGATGCCTTCCAGCACGTCCTGGTCGAGTAAAAAATATGGCTGCACCGCCAGCACCCGTCCTGACGCATCGCGGATTGCGAAATAGCCGTACTCGAAGTGATCGCCGATCGTGTCCGCAATGATCTCGTAATAGCGGTGATCCTTGCGCCGGCCGGCGAAGGCAATCCGCCACGCCTCGCAAGTTCGCAATTCGTCGCGGCTGATCGGCGCGACCGAAAGAGAATCAGAGGCCGGACTGTGCTGTTCCATGCGCCGTTCTAACTTTCGTCCGGCTGCTTTGCGCAGTCGTCCGTCTCAGTTTGTAGTCAGGAACCAACGCGCCGGCAAGAGAGCAGTTCCGGGTTTTGCCTCGGAGCGAATACCGGGTCACAAACGTCCAGGATGCAGACGCCGCCTGCCGGAGGCATCGAACGGGTGCATCCAGGCGCGGTTGTCGAGTGCGGTCAGGAAGGCGTAAGCTAACGAAAACCCCAGAGCCATCGTGAAGCATTCATGCATGACCTCGACGGAGATATCGTTGAACGCGCAGCTTCGAGCTGAAGATGATTCTGGTGCTTCCAATCTTGCGCCAATAGCTGGACATGCGGGAATGGAGTTGAGGCTGCTTGCATCGCGAGGAGCCTTCGAAAAGGTGCGCGAGTTGCCTGTCGTTATACAGCATACGCGCAATTGCGCCACGTTCCGTCGGCTCGAATCGGTCTACTACGACACCCCAGAGCAATTGCTGTTTCGGCATGGCATGTCATTGCGCGTGCGGCGCAACGGCCGGCATTTCGTTCAAACGATAAAGCTGCCACCTGCCGACGGCTGGCCGCTGGGACGACGGCAGCAGGACGTGCCGGTTGCCGGCATCGCTCCCGACTTGGCGAAGCTTCCCGTCGACGAAATCGGCCATCCGATAACGGCGCGGATCAAGAATACGCTGGTGCCGGTTTTCACGACGAAGGTTCGCAGGCACGTGCAGCGGCTCGATTTCCCCGATGCGTCGGCGGAAATCGTGTTCGACGAAGGGACGGTCGAAACCGGTGCGCGACAAGATGCTCTATTTGAAATCAAGCTCAAGTTGAAGAGCGGCAATGCAGGTGTTCTGCTCGATCTCGGGGCGCAACTGCTCGGTGCAGTGCCACTGCAATTGAGCGCCTGCAGCACGGCGGAACGGGGCTACCTGCTCGCATTTGATCTCGAGCGGTCAGCGACGAAGGCCAAGCTGCCCGATATTGCCGCGGACCAGGTCATCGACAACGTCATCGCGCTCCTGATGGGATCATGCTGGCATCATCTCTTGAAGAATCGCGAGGTGGCGCAGGAGAAGACGGATCCCGAGGGGGTGCATCAGATGCGCATTGCGCTGCGCCGGTTGCGGACGATCTGTACGATATTTCAGCACGACATTCCGTCGCCTTTATTTCAGGCGGTCAGCGCCGAAGCAAAGTGGGTGATGCAGCAGCTCGGACGAGCGCGGGAATGGGATGTGTTCGCCGAGACCGCCACTCGCCTGGCCATAGCCACACCAGATATCGACCTGAGCGGCTTGCGCGAGGCGGTCGACCGGCAGCGTCAGTCGAACTACGGCGCCGTTCAGGCTACCCTCGCTGATCCCCGTTGCGGCCGTTTTCTGTTCACGCTGGGCCACATGATAGAGCGTCGCAGTTGGCGCGATGAAATCGACGGCGAGGCGCTGGTCGTCCTGTCGCAGCCGATGGTGTCGCTCGCTGACAAGATTTTGGCGCGACTTCATCGCAAGGCGCTCAAGCATGGCCTGCATTTCAATCGCCTCGACGCCGCCATGCAACACGGGCTCAGAATCGACGTCAAGAAACTGCGTTACGCGGCGGAGTTCCTGTCACCGCTTTATGCGGCTCGCGCACCTGTAAAGCGCTATGTGAAGCGCCTGGCCGGGCTTCAGGTCGCGCTCGGTGGCGTATGCGACATCGCCAGTAGCCGCATTCTGATCGATGTAATCCGGCGGAACGATCAACCCGCGCTCGATTTTGCCGCCGGCGTCGTCGCTGGCTGGCAGGCTCGCGACCAGTTGGTGGTGGAGAAAATGCTGCGCAAGAGATGGCGACGGTTCAAGGCGGCAAAGACATTCTGGAATCGGTGAGTTCGTCGCTTGCCTCGTGCAAACCGTCCGGCGCGGATTGGCCACGGCTAACCCCGTCCCGGCTCCGAAGGGATATTGCCGAAGGGCGGCCGGTCGAGCTTGCCATTGACGAGGCGCCGCCCGGAGGACTGCCTCTTCCCATGTTCGCAGTCTATCGGGAAGGCTAGCCTCCGGGGCCAGCCGGGCGATGGATGATCGAGCGCTTGAAGAACTGCTCGGAAGGCATCGCGGCGCAGGAGGCCTCGCGAACGTGCTGAACGGAGCGCGTCGTTAGGGCGCAAAACCCGCTACGCCCGGTTTAGTGAGCGGCGAGGCGGTATTGTCGTCTTCCGAAAGCAGCCCGAGTGCAGCGCCGAGTGTTGGGCCCGGCGCGGCGTATCGGTCATCTCGCTACTTCTTGCGAGACTTTGCCGCTTCCGATTGCATAAGACCCTTCATGCTCGGAGCCGCCGCGATCACTTTCGGCTTTTCCTTCTTCGGCTTCTTGGTTTCGCGGTTTCCGCGTTGCTCGCCTTTTGCCATGGTTCAGTCCTCCGGCCCGGAGCGGGCCTTCGCTCACACAAGCTAGGTGTCCCGTGTTAACTTGTCGAGAGTGATAGGGAGATCCCGCACCCGTTTGCCTGTGGCATGATGGACCGCATTGGCAATTGCCGCAGGAACGCCGACGATGCCGATCTCGCCCAACCCCTTGATGCCCATCGGGTTGACGATGTCGTCCTGCTCGTCGACGAAAATCACCTCGACGTCCTGGACGTCGGCATTCACCGGCACATGATACTCGGCGATATTGGCATTCATGATCCGGCCGAAGCGGTGGTCGATGAGCGTTTCCTCGTGCAGCGCCATGCCCATGCCCCAGATCATGCCACCCATCACCTGACTGCGCGCAGTCTTGAGGTTGAGAATGCGTCCCGCGGCGACCGCGCCGACGAGGCGAGTGACGCGGATCACGCCGATTTGCTCGTCCACCTTCACCTCGGCGAAGATCGCCGAATGGGTGTTGTGAGCGTGCTTGCCGTCGTTCTGGAACTGCGTGGCCTTTTCCTGCGCGATGCGTTCGACGCCGGCGTGCCGCATGACGTCCGCAATCGGAATCGTGCTGCGCGGCGGCTTTTTGGAGATAATGCTGCCCTCGGACAGTGTCACGTCGTCAGCCGTCGCGCCCTTCAGCGGCGAATCCGGCATTGTCTGCGCCAGCCGCAGCAGTTCATCGCGGATGGCGTTGCTAGTGGTGAGGATGCCGTTTGAGACCGACGCGGCAATCCATGACCCGCCTTCGACCGGCGATTGCGGCAGCGTCGAGTCGCCGAGCTTGACGGTGACGTTGTCGATCGGCAGGCCGAGCATGTCGGCGGCGACCTGCGCCATGATCGTATAGGTGCCGGTGCCGATATCGGATGTCGCGCACGCGACTTCGGCGTGGCCGTTGGCCGTCAACGTGATCCGCACGGTGATCGGGACCTGCAGCGCTTCCCAGACGCCGGTGGCCATGCCCCAGCCGATCAGATCGTTACCGTCGCGCATCGAGCGTGGTGCGAGATTGCGCTTGTTCCAGCCGAACGCCGCCGCGCCTTGGCTGTAGCATTCGCGCAGATTCTTGCTGCTGAAGGGCAAGCCGGTGATCTGGTCGGTGTCCGAATAGCATTTCAGTCGCAATTCGAGCGGGTCCATCTTCAGTGCGACCGCTAGTTCGTCCATCGCCGCCTCCAGCGCATAGACGCCGGTTGCCGCACTCGGCGCGCGCATGTCGCACGATGTCGGAAGATCGAGATGCGCCAGCTTGTGCGCGTAGCTTGCCGTCTCGCTCTTGTAGAGCAGGCCGGACCATGTGGTCTCGTTGCGGTGGAAATCCTCATATTGCGACGTAATGGTGGTGGCGTCATGGATGATCGCATTCAGCGTGCCATCCGGTTTCGCGCCGATCTGAATGCGCTGGATCATTGCGGGCCGATAGCCAACCTCGTACATCTGCTGTCGCGTCAGCACGAGGCGGACCGAACGTTTGAGCGCGCGAGCGCCGAGTACGGCCAGCACCACCTGATATTGCGGGCGAAGGCCCGAACCGAAACCGCCGCCCATATAGGACGACATCACACGGATTTCGTCCGGCTTGGCCTCGAACACGCCGCACAGATAGCGCTGAACGTTCTGCACGCCCTGGGTCTTGTCGTAGACCGTGAGCTTGCCGTCGTGCCACACCGCCGTCGAGGCGAACAACTCCATTGGATTGTGATGCTCGACCGGCACATAATATTCGGCATCATGCCGGATATCCGAAGCCGCAAAGGCTTGCGCGGCATCGCCGCGAGGTTTGGCCGGCGCATCGAGCGGGACCGCGTTGCTCCGCTGCCGTTCGATATCGGTGATGTGCGGCTGCTCGTCATATTCGACGCGGACGAGGGAGGCGGCAAAGGTTGCTGTCTCGAAATCCTCTGCCAGCACCAGCGCGACCGGCTGACCGCTGAACTTGATCTCGCCGTCGTAGAGCGGGCGGTAGGGTGAGCCTTGCTCGGGTGCGACGTCGTCCTTGTAGGCTTTGTCGTTGTCGGCCATCGGCGGCCGGTTCTCGTGGGTGAGGACGGCGATGACGCCATCAACCTTCGCAGCCGCGCTGGTATCGATCCGCTTGATCCGGCCTTTGGCGATGGTCGAAGTGACCACGCTGCCATGCGCAAGGTCGGGCGCGCCGTGCTCGCCGGCGTAGCGCGCGGCGCCGGTGACCTTGTCGCGCCCGTCGATGCGGGACGTCGCTGTGCCGATATAGGTCGTCATGGTTTTGCTCGGTTGATGGGTTTCCGGTGTCAGCGGCGCTGCCGTGCCTTCGCGTGGTGTTCCAATTCCCATAGTGCTGATGGCGACGACACCTTGCAGGACGCCGCGGCGGCTGATGCCATTGGTGTCGTGAGAATTGGATCGGGTGAGGCGCGCCATGACCAACTCATGCGATTGTCTTGTCCGATTGCGATTGCGGCGTGCCGTTGGCGGCTTGCGTCAGCGCGCGGACGATGACGCGCCGAGCGAGGTCGATCTTGAAGGTGTTGTGGCCGAATCCCTTGGCCTCGCGCAGAACGACATCAGCCGCGCGAGCGAAGGTGTCGGGAGTGACGGGCTGTCCGTTCAAGGCTGCTTCGGCTTCCGGATTGCGCCACGGTTTGTGGGCCACGCCGCCGAGCGCCAGCCGCGCGTCGCGAATCGTGCCGTTATCCATCTTGAGCGCCGCCGCGACTGAGACCAGCGCGAAGGCATAGGATAGGCGATCCCGGATCTTCAGATAGGTGTAGTGCTTGTTGAAGCCTTGCGCCGGCAGTTCGATGGCCGTGATGATTTCTTTCGGATCGAGATTGGTATCACGCTGCGGCGTATCGCCGGGCAGGCGATGGAAATCCGCCATGGCAATGATGCGCTCACCGTTGGGGCCGGCGATATGCACCTTGGCATCGAGCGCCGCCAGCGCGACGCACATGTCGGAGGGATGGGTGGCGATGCAGGCATCGCTGGTGCCGAGGATGGCGTTGATCCGGTTGATGCCGTCTTTCGCCGAACAGCCGGAACCGGGCTCGCGCTTGTTGCATGGCGTCGCGACATCATAGAAATAGAAGCACCGGGTCCGTTGCAGCAGGTTGCCGCCGGTGGACGCCATGTTGCGCAGTTGGCCCGAGGCGCCGGCGAGGATGGCACTCGACAGCAGCGGATAGCGTTCCATCACCAGCGGATGCCAGGCGAGGTCGGAATTCGGCACCAGCGCGCCGATGCGCAGGCCGCCGCCGGTCGTTTCCTCGACCTTGGCCAGCGGAAGGTGCGAAATGTCGATCAGGCGGCTGGGGTGTTCGACGTCGTATTTCATCAGGTCGACGAGATTGGTGCCGCCAGCAATGAACTTTGCCGAGGCATCAGCCGCAATCTGGTTTAGGGCGTCAGCAACATCGGTTGCGCGCGAGTACTGGAAATTGTTCATGACGCATTCATGGCCTGCTCAATTGCAGCGACGATGTTCGGATAGGCCGCACAGCGGCAGATGTTTCCGCTCATCATCTCGCGAATGTCGTCGGGTGTCTTCGCCTTGTCTTCGGCGATCAGGCCGACCGCGGAGCAAATTTGGCCCGGCGTACAATAACCGCACTGGAGCGCATCGTGATCGATGAAGGCCTGCTGCACGGGATGGAGGACGCCATCGGTCGCAAGACCCTCGATGGTGGTCACATCGGCGCCGTCCTTCATCACCGCAAGCGTTAGGCAGGAATTGATCCGTCGGCCGTCCACCAGCACCGTACAGGCACCGCATTGGCCATGGTCGCAGCCTTTCTTGGTGCCCGTGAGGCCAAGGCGATCGCGCAATGCATCGAGCAACGTTGTCCAGGGAGCAATATCGAGCTTTACCTTGGTGCCGTTGACGGTCAGTTCAATGCTTATCAGGCCGGGAAGCGAAACGATTGCCGGAGCGGTGTTTGACCGGGCCATGCCGATACCCTGCTAGTCAGGAAGGATCGGCAATAACGCGGTCCCGGCGCAGATGTTCCATAGGGGGCCGCTCCCCCTTGCGTCGTTATCGCAACGGCATCGGCGGCCGGGGAGCGCTGTCGTCGCCAGGCTGCGGCGGAAGTCGGGCCTGTCCGGGCGGCTGCGACGGAATGTAGGCTTCGCGTTGTATCGGTCCTTGCGGGTGTATCTGCCTTGCAGTCGTTGGCGGAGGCGGAGCGGGCGGATTGTATGGAACTGCCGCTTGAGGCGAGGTGCGCTGTCGCCGTGGCGGAACAGGCGTCGCCCGGTGTTGTACAGGCTTGGGGTGCGTTTCGCGCTCTGTGGCCGCAGCGCTCTCTCGGCGCAGTTGCTGTTGGCTGGCTTTCAACTCCTCGACTGACTGTTTCAGCGCGGCGATGTCGCTCGCCATTGCCTCAAGCGAGTGTGCAGTTTCGGCCGGAAGCGCGGCTTGAGTTGGTGGAGCTTGTGCCGGCGTCGCAACTGGATCCGTCGCCGGTGTTGACGGCTGGGGTGCGACCGTCGCGGCCTGTTGCGCGGGTACCGCTTCGGCGATTGGTTCAGGCACGGCCGTTTGAGCCGCCGTGTCCTGCGCTTGATCTGCATTTGCGCCTTGTGGAGAGGCGAGTGTCTCCATTAGAATTTGCGGCATAAAGCGTGAAAGCCTCTGCTTCGCCTCTTCACCGTAGGAATGCCAAGCCGTCGTTGCGGCAATGCCGGCACAGATGGCCAACAGCACCTTTAAGATGCCGCGATGAGACCGTGCGCGCGGGATTGTCGGGATTGCATTGACGTGCGCGTCGGCATCCGCATTGTCGTTCGACGGCGCAACCTGCGACAAAGATTCGCCGATCGGCTGAGATATCTCCGTCGATAGAGACGTCTCTTCTTTATTTTGAGATGGATCATGTGTGACGCGTGCCAGGTCGCGAAGCTGCGCGGCGATAGCGTCGTGCGGATCGGCCTGAGAACCGGCGGGTTGTGATCTGAATAACATTGGAGCCCCAAGTTGCTTGTTGCACGGCCGGGTTCCGGCCGGGTCTGCATGTCGAGAAGGAGGCTCTGCGCTTTGACCTCAGCAAGGCGGCAAGATGAAAAGTGTAAGGCAGCGGAACTGATGATTATGTCAGCCATACGGGGTCCTACTAGGACTTAGCCTTACCGCTCCCGCTCTTCTCGGTGGCGCGCCGCAGGGCTTCAGCAAGCGCTCCGCCGCCGGACTGCTGATGCGGCTTGCCCGGCGTCGATGTCATCGGGCGAGTTTTGTCTCGTGGGAGGCCTTGCGCCGCACGCTCGCTCTTGCCGCCGAGTTCGTCATCGAGACGGAGCGTCAATGCGATCCGCTTGCGGGCGACATCCACCTCCAGCACCTTCACCTTGACGACGTCACCTGACTTTACGACCTCGCGCGGGTCTTTGATAAAGGACTTCGACATCGCCGAAATGTGTATCAGGCCATCTTGATGGACACCGATATCGACGAAGGCGCCGAACGCCGCCACATTGGTTACCGCACCCTCGAGGACCATACCGGGTTTAACATCCTTGAGTGTCTCGATTCCCTCTTTGAACACCGCAGCCTTGAAGGCTGGCCGCGGATCGCGACCGGGTTTTTCCAGCTCGCGCAGAATGTCGACCACGGTCGGCAAACCGAAGGTGTCATCAACGAAGTTCTGCGGTTTGACCTGACGCAGGATATCCGCGTTTCCGATCAGCGCCTTGATGTCGCTCCTGGTTGCAGCAAGAATTTTGCGCACGACGGGGTAAGCTTCCGGGTGGACTCCCGAGGCATCGAGCGGATCGTCGCCGCCAGTGATCCGCAGGAAGCCCGCGCATTGCTCGAACGCTTTTGGCCCTAGCCGAGGCACCTGCTTCAGCCCCTTCCGTGTCTTGAACGGCCCATTGTCGTCGCGGTGTTTGACAATGGTTTGCGCCAGCCCCACGCCGATTCCCGATACGCGTGCGAGCAGCGGCGCAGACGCCGTGTTGGCATCGACTCCGACCGCGTTAACACAATCCTCAACTACCGCATCGAGGGAGCGAGCCAGCTTACTCTCGCCAAGGTCGTGCTGATATTGTCCCACGCCAATCGCCTTCGGATCGATCTTGACCAGTTCGGCCAATGGGTCTTGTAGCCGTCGAGCAATCGATACCGCGCCGCGCAGCGTGACGTCGAGTTCTGGCAGTTCCTCGGACGCAAAAGCCGACGCCGAATACACCGAAGCGCCGGCTTCCGACACCACGATCTTCGACATCTTCATATCGGGCAGGAGTTTCACCAGATCCATGGCGAGCCTGTCGGTCTCGCGCGACGCCGTGCCGTTGCCGATCGCGATCAAGTCGACGCGATGTTGAACGGCGAGCTTGCCGAGCGTGGCGAGCGCCGCATCCCATTGCCGCTGAGGTTCGTGCGGATAGACGGCTGTGGTCGCCACCACCTTGCCGGTCGCATCGACAACAGCGACCTTGACGCCGGTGCGGAATCCCGGATCGAGACCCATGGTCACGCGGGCGCCCGCCGGCGCCGCCAGCAAGAGGTCGCGCAGATTCGACGCGAACACGCGTACCGCCTCCTGCTCGGCCGCGTTCCACAGCCGCATCCGCAAATCAACATTGAGATGAACCTGAATCTTGGTTCGCCAGGCCCAGCGCACCGTTTCTATCAGCCATTTGTCGCCGGCCCGGCCACGATCGGAAATCGCGAAACGCCGCATGATCTTCAATTCGCAGGGGCTGACCGGAGCCGGTGTAGCGGCAACCGGTTCGGGCAACATTTGAAGGTCGAGGATATCCTCTTTCTCACCGCGAAACATTGCGAGGATGCGATGCGACGGCAACTTGGTGAGCGGCTCGCTAAAATCGAAATAGTCCTTGAACTTTTCGCCCTCGGTCTTCTTGCCGCTCCGCACGGTGGACGACATCAGACCGTTCGACCACATCTGTTCTCGCAGCGCGCCAATCAAGTCGGCATCTTCCGCGAAATGTTCCACCAGAATGGCGCGGGCGCCGTCGAGCGCAGCCGCAACATCGGCGATCGACTTTTCGGCGTTGACGAACGGCTCTGCTACCGTCTTTGGATCGTTCTGCGGTTCGGCCAGCAGCAAGTGAGCCAGCGGCTCCAGCCCGCGCTCTTTGGCGATCTCGGCCTTGGTACGTCGCTTCGGCTTGAACGGAAGGTAAATGTCCTCCAGGCGCCCCTTGCTGTCGGCAGCGAGGATCGCCGCTTCCAGTGTGGCGTCGAGCTTGCCCTGTTCGCGAACCGAATTGAGAATCGTGGCACGACGGTCTTCGAGTTCGCGCAAATAATTCAAACGCTCTTCCAGCGTCCGCAATTGAGCGTCATCCAGCGAACCCGTGATTTCCTTGCGGTAACGGGCGACGAAAGGAACAGTCGCGCCACCATCGAGCAACGCGACCGTCGCTTCGACTTGCTGCTCGCGAACGCCGAGTTCTTCCGCGATCCGTCGATTGATGTTTGCCACGCGCGATCTCTCTGAACCATCCGCGACGGGTAAAATGGCTCGCCGCGAAATGACGCTTATGGACCACCGCCGATTGATTTATCAACCCGCCGGACCAAACAAATTGATCTGTGGACTGGCTTCGATCGCAACCCGCGAGTGCGGCCATTTTTCAGAACGCCCTCGATACGTCATGCAACGAGATAAAGGTGGATCAGTGGCGCTTAAATGTGTAGACGAACGCTCCTTCCTGGAGTGCCTATGTCAATTTGCGGACTTGATTTCGGGACATCAAATTCCACGCTTGGCACCATTGCCGACCGTGAGCCGGTTCTGACGGCACTGGAGGCCGATCAGACCACGATTCCCAGCGCGATTTTCTATGAAACCGGCGGCGCTGTCTCGATTGGACGCAGGGCGATCGAGGCCTATGTCGAGGGGGTGCCGGGCCGCCTGATGCGCAGCCTTAAATCTGTGCTTGGCACCGCGCTGATCGACGAAACCACACGACTTGGGCGCCAGCGGACCAGCTTTCGCGACGTGATCGCTTATTACGTGGGTGCAGTGAAACGGCGCGCTGAGCAAGCCATCGGTTGCGAACTGCGACACGTTGTGCACGGCAGACCGGTTCATTTCGTCGACGACGCTCCGGATGCCGACCGCAAAGCCGAGCGGATATTGCGCGATATCGCTCGCGAGGTTGGCTTCGATCAGGTTTCCTTCCAGTTCGAGCCGATTGCTGCGTCGCTCGACTACGAGCGGCAGATATCGGCTGAAGAAATCGCATTGATTGCCGATATCGGCGGCGGAACATCTGACTTCTCGATTGTGCGCCTCGGGCCGAAACGTCACGGCAAGGTAGATCGTTCGGGGGATATTCTCGCTAATGATGGCATACGCATTGGCGGCACAGACTTCGACCGCCAACTCAGTCTCGGCGTCATCATGCCGTTGTTAGGCTTTGGCAGTGCCATGAAGCGCCCCGGACTGGAGGTGCCTTCGAGTTATTTCCACGACCTGGCAACCTGGTCGAATATCAATCGGATGTACGAGCCGCGAATGGTGTCGGATATTCGTCGGGTTCGCCGCGAGGCCGATGAGCCGGCCTTGCTCGATCGGCTACTGCGCGTCGTCGCGGAGCAGCGCGGTCATACGTTGGCGATGGAGGTGGAAGAAGCCAAGATTGTTCTGTCCGGTCTGCCTCGCGCAAAAATCCAGTTGGAGTGGGTCGCAGCAGGCCTCAGCGCTGCCGTCAGTCGACCGGATCTCGTGAATCATACGAAACAATTAGCCGGTTGTATCGGCGCCCGCGTCAAGATCTGCCTCACGCAAGCGAACTTGACAGCGAGCCGCGTCGATGCCGTGTTCCTGACCGGCGGGTCGGTGAGGCTGGCCCATGTCCGCAACGCAATCACAAAGGCGCTCCCCTCAGCCCGTATCGTCGAAGGCGACACCTTCGGCGCAGTCGGCAAGGGCCTCACCCTTGAGGCCCTCCACCGATATGGGCCGGAGAAATAAACCAGGAAGCTGGCCGGCGATCTGACCGCCCCCTCTTGCCCCGAGTGCGACGATGCCGACAAGATCGGGTGAATAAGGCTTTGCCGGTAAAACGAAAGCCGAATTTGAGGTTCATAAGAATTAGCCGTAGCGCAGGAGTTTTTGATGACAAACGATAGTTTCGAGATGGAAGCCGAAAGTTCCGCAATCGCAGCGTTCACGCTAGCCCAGTTCGCGTTTTGGGGTCTTATCGAGAGCGGGATTATCTCGATTGAAAAGGCCTCAGAGATGCTGGAACAAGGAATAGCAGCCCATTCTAAAGGAGATTTGGTCCATCAGAACGCTGCACAAATGCTGCAAACCATCCTTGACATGGTGCAGCGAGATCAAAGATCTCCCGTGAACTGAGCCCGTCCGTTGGTGGAGCGGGCGCCGGCCGTGGGCCCGTAATTCCTTGCAAGAACGTCCCGCCAGCAAAACCGTCCCGCCAGATGGGTGAGCACGTTTTCGCCACGCCATCGGCATAAGCCTTGCGTTATGTCATCGAACATCGAACCGCTTGCCCGAGCGATGGCCGAAAGGATCTGCCGGTCTCACCGGATGAGCGAATCTGACATTCAGGGATGGGTGGATCGCCACTGGGAGGTCGCAGCCGCAATGCTGGAATCCGGCGCCATGGACGAAACCGGCGAATGGCAGCCTGGACAAGATTGGCGGCGCGGACTGGAAGCATATCGCGAGCGACTGGCAGCGAAGCCCAAGCCCCGATAGAAACCTCCGCACTCGCTCCCTCTCGACTCCTCGCCGAAGGAAAAGGCATGATCGGCCCAATTTGGCTGCCCGCTCCGCTGTCCCATCAGAGGATCCCCGATGGACGTCATGTATCACCCCGACAAACTGAGTGTTGTCACCGTGACCGCTTCGCGCCCGTTGATCCGGCCTGATGGTCGCTACGCCATAGAGCTGTCGACGAGCGAACTGGGCGCCATCGCATTCGAGGTGGATGAGCGGGCGCTTTTTGCATTGCGCCAAGCCATCGGTGAAATCGAAACCGAGATGAAGCGCAGGCCCGGCAGGGCCTGATTGAATCCCGGAGGCAACCCGGCCCCAAGGGTCTTCTTTACGATACGACTATTGCGATACTACGGATTTCTGCCGCACGCCGGGTCAGTTCCTGATGCTGATGCCACATACTGCTGGTATGGGTAGCCCCATGATCTGTCTTGTAAACAGCCGACACCAGCGCGTTGACGCCCAACAATGTTGCGATGATTAGAATTGCTGCCAGGATAATCTGAATTTTCAGCTCGCTCATGTCGCCCTCTCCTTCCATAGCCCAACGGAGAAAACAGTGCGCATGTTCCTGTCGTCCCATCTTAATGTGCGTTGAGATTGGAAAATTTTAAGATCGATTCCTAAATAGAAAACCACCGCCGGTGCTTTCGTTGAAGACCTTCAATGTAATGAGCGTCAAGCCTTGGTCCATGTTAATAGTCGATAAAAATGGCGAACGACCTCAATTGAAGCCGTTCGAGATCGACTTCAGACCTTGCATCTCATCGCAAACAAGGCGCTTGCCTGTCCAGCACAAGCCGGGGAAGACATAGCAAGCCCCAGCCGGGGCTGTCAGAGCCAGCGGTTGACCGCGATGTTTACCGGGCCACTGTGTTTTCGGCCCGAAAGCCGTACATCGTTTCGATGTGAGAGTGCCCGATCATAATTTCAAGATCCATGGAACATATTAACCCGGCCTTAACCGCACTTGCGTCCGGCTGCAGTGAGGATTTTAACGGATCGGGATTCGCGGTGGCGCAAATCAGACTATTAGCGTTTTCGAGCGAAGCTCCTCGAGCTTGATCCGAGATGGGTATCGGTTCGCGTGAAGAAAACGCGCAACACAAAAGGCTGGAGCCCTGTTTTGATTCCACCAAGCTGGGATAGCTCTACCTTAGAAAGGCATATCATCAGAAAGGCATGTCATCGCTGGACTCCAGGAGATGATAGCGATCTTCGCTAAAGCTTCCAAGTGCGGCGATGACGATCGATTTGATCGAAGCCTCGGCCTTTAGGAGCATTTCCTCAAATTCGCCGTCGGGTGTCGATTCTGCAACGACCCCACCTCCCACACCGATAAAGAACCGTCCATCGGCCGACACGATGGATCGGATCACGATGCTCAGATCGGCAACGCCGTCGTCACCCAGCCAGCCAAGCGCGCCGGAATAGATGCCGCGGGCACGCTGTTCCAACTGATCGATATGCTCGAGAGTGCGAGATTTCGGCGCGCCGGTCATCGATCCTCCCGGGAATGCGCCGCTGCGAAGCAGGTCAACGAGCGTGTGCTCCGGGCTCAGAACGCCACGTATCGTGCTGACCAATTGGTGGACCGTCTGATACGTTTCGACGTCGAACAAGCTCGGCACGGATACGGTCCCGGTCTCGCAACAGCGCGATAGATCGTGACGCAGGAGATCGACGATCATCCCGTTCTCTGCCCGATTTTTTCGGCTGGCTCGCAGCATTTCGACCAGCCTCTCGTCTTCATGCGGATCGGCGTCGCGCCGGACCGTTCCCTTGATCGGCTTTGCTTCGACGTTGCCGTCTGCATCGACTGCAAGAAATCGCTCCGGCGACGCACTGAGGACGGCCCCGCCTGGCCATTTGAGAAAAGCCGCAAACGGAGCGGGATTGACGTGTCTCATTGTGCGATAAACCCGCAAGGGCTCGACTGTGGCGGCACAGGAAAGTTCGTTGGTCAAACAGACCTGATAAGTCTCGCCTTGCGCGATCAAGTCGAGACAGCGCGCGACCTTGGAGCGATAGCCGGCTTTTCCATCCCGCATGAGGAACTCAAGCGGATCCCGGCCGGTTGCGGGTAATTCCATAGGCGGCCTGTGTGCCGATTCGATTCGCTTGAGTGTCGATTGAATCCAATGCTGCGCGCGGCCGGCTTCGTCGGGCCTGTCGATCGCGCACACATACGTTTTCCCGTCCAGATGGTTTACGGCGATGAATCTGTCGGAGTGGATCAACAATGCGTCGGGTGTTGCGGCGCGCCGCATGGTCGGCGAGCCACAATCATGTCGCAGCTCGTAACCAAACCAGCCCACATGCCCGCCGACGAAAGGACATGGCGGCGCCGACTGCGGCCGGCTGGGATGCTCCCTTTGAAGATATTCGAATATATCGACGTTCTCGGTTCGGTGACCGTTAGCATCATCGATAACGATCGTTCGGTCGTGGCTGCGATACTGGACCGTCGCCGCATGTGGCCCCGATGCGTCTCCCATGTAAGACCACTGCGACAGCGCCGACCCGGCAAGATTGCTGTCGAGCCAGAAGGCGAAGGGTTGGTCGGCAAAGAGCGAACAGAACACCGCTTCGGTGTCGATCGCACGCGGGATTTCGCACCAGAATGCCTTGCGGGTCGCAGCGGTCGGCACTGTCGCACGTCGCTTGTCCGCATGTGCCCGGGGTGGCGTTGATATTCTTCCCGAGGCGCGAAACGACAGGTCGCGAAAATTTTGTAGCAAGATGCGACCATCGTCTGTAAGGATCGATTCCGGGTGAAATTGAACGCCCCATTGCGGCCGACCACGACGAGCGACGCCCATGACGAGGCCATCTTCGGTCCGGGCAATTTCCTCAAGAGTGGAGGGGAGGGGGCGCTGGACCACAAAAGAATGATAGCGCGCCGCGTTGAACAACGGCGGCATGTCTGCGAAGAGGCCGGAGCCCTGATGCACGATTCTGGACGTGCGTCCGTGGACGAGGGAGGGGGCCCGCCCCAGAGTCGCACCTGCCGCAGTGGCAAGGCCCTGATGTCCCAAACACACACCAAGCAAGGGAACTGCGGCCGCTTCGATGGCGGCTTTGCACAGGCCGAAATCCGCCACCCGGTCTGGTCGTCCGGGCCCCGGTGAGATGACGATATTATCGAAGCGTCTCCCCGAGAGTTCGTCCCAGGTCGTTGTATCGTTGCGGACGACGATGGGCTCTTCCTGATTAATGTCTGCGATCAAATGCACCAGGTTGTAGGTAAATGAATCGTAGTTGTCGATTATCAGCGTCCTCACCAAATGACCTCGACACGCACTGGCGCCCGCACGATGCGACGGGCGTGGATAGATTCATACCGGAATTGGTCCGCAGGACTCGGATTAAGTATCAACTTTAACCGCCGCCGTCGATCCGCGAAGCAGGGTTTCTATCCGATGCGGTCGAACGCGCCCGACCGGCTCCAACGGATGAAGCGGTTGTAGAGCCTCTTGTGCGGGTCGCAGCCGGAAGATGCATCCTTCCGCTGAAGGCGATGCTTGATAGCGTGCGCGAACGGCCAACCATCTTTTTTAACCGAATTGCTCCATCCTGTTTCCGATTCGACATGGATCAGAATGGATCGGACAAGAGCCGAGTCCCCGGTAAGCCACAGAAGGTGCCCCCGCGATGGTTCGCTTGCCCCAGTTGTCACCAGCCTTGACCTGCGTTCGTCCCAGGTAAGCTTTTGAGGGCATCGCTACCGAGTTCCGCTCACGCAATTCCTGGCGAATCGCGTCATGGTAGCGCATCGGTCATGCCGCTTGCTTCAATCACAACAGATCGACGAGTTTTCCCGTGCGCAAAAATTTTCCGGTTACCGATGACGAATACCCCGTCTCCGACGAAACGCTGATCGTTTCCAGGACCGATCTCAAAGGCCGTCTCTCCTACGTCAACGAGGACTTCATCGACGCAGCGGAATTCACGTCCGAAAAGCTTTCGGGAATTTCCTCCGCGATCGCGTCCGCCGTCGAGGAACAGGGCGCGACCACCCAGGAAGTCGCCCGCAACGTGCAGCGCGCCGCCCAGGGGGCGCAGGAAGTTTCCTCGAATGTCGGCAATCTCCAGCGCGGCGCTGCGGAAACCGGAACTGCGTCGTCCCAGGTATTGTCCGCTGCGCAAACGCTGTCGCGCGACAGCACCCGGCTCAAGGCAGAGGTCAACAACTTCCTGAACTCCGTTCGGGTTGCATAAAGCATCGACACATGATGAGGCGTCGGAAAGGCGCAACCTGGTGGTCCTGCTCCCGCCGCCCCCTGCGAAGGAGTGGCGAGGGTATGCAGCACTGACCAGCAGCATGTCTGGTAGTCCGGTTCTAACATTTGTGTCCCGTTTCAGCGGGCGTTTGTGCAAATGTTAGAATTAAAAGACCACTGGCAAATATAGCAAATACAGGTTTCTGGCGGAGTTTTGGATTTGACATTCGCTTCTCGTGTTCGCTGCGAGACGGATTGAATATCCGGGGTCTGGGTTCTGCTCTGCGTCCGTTTTCCAGTCGGTACGGCCTTTTTTTGCGCGAGCGGAAGGTAGAGGATCCCCGGCGGGACTGCGGGCGCGTCTGTGGAACTGCGAAGAACCGTAACCTGGTGATGTGAAGCGCGGGAGATTGAGGAGCCGCCCGGAGGTCGTTCACCATTGGTCCGTGCAAACAATCGTTACAATCACGTACCGGTCCGAGGTTGACCGGCCGTTCTGCTGCGATTACGCAGGATGTGGGAAAATGGCTTTTTGCAGGAGATTTAGCGAGCGCGAGAAGTGTGGCGCACCGCGATATGGAGGAATTGGATCGGACGCACGCGGTGCTGCCCCATAGTTTGAAGAACGGATATACTGTTAGACAGCAATCCTCTCACGATGTTTCGTTGTATAGTAGCGATGTGGGCAATGTTCTAGCAGATGTTGATAAAATGAGATTCGGACCGCGACGATTGTTGGCCGCTTGCAGGCTTACGTTGCACTGCAGCTAACACTAATGGCTAACTTGCGCGGGTTGCGGATGATGATTGACACTCAGGCTGGCGCGCGGGCTTACCAAATATTTCTGCTGTAGCGTTGTTTCTGACGGCGAGTATTTACATTGGTTGTGGTGTCGGCTCGAGGCGTCTCGTCGCCGGTGAACGATGACCTGAGCGCATTTAGGCGGGAAGATGAAGAAGCATTCGCACGAGGAAATTCTTTTGAAACTGGCCCGGGCAGACGAACTTGCTCGCACAGGCAAATCCCAGGTGGACGTATGCAAGGCGCTTGGTGTGAGCGTCATGACGCTTCACCGGTGGCGGAAACTGCCCCTGCCCAAGCCAGAAGCAGACATTCCCCAGGATCGTGCAGACGCCGGCAAGGCGCTCGCCAACCCGCTGGCGATGGACGAGACCCGCCGGGTTCTGGAGGAGCTTAAGCTCGAGAACCAGCGGCTTCGGAAGATAGTCACGGATCTCTTGCTTGAGAAAATGAGGCTGGAGGAAGCCGCGGTTGCCGGCTCGTCTCGTCAATCTGGCACGCAAGGTGTGATCCAGGCTCTGCTTGGTCCCGCCAATTCCAGGTAGTCGTCTGTCAAGGTCGAGAAGTCCCGATCGACGGCGGAGGTCACGCTATTCCTCTCGGTCGATCCGTTCGATCGCGTCCGCGAGCTGCTGGATTTCCCGATCGGCGGCATCTCCAGGCATGAAACTCGCGACCGATTGACCGCTGGTGAAGCAGCGGACGAAGGCCGCACGGCTGGCGATCGGCGGCGCAACGATCTCGCCGAATCCGCTCAACTCATCGATCAGTTGCCGTCCCTCAAGCGTGCGGCGGTCTAGTCTGTTGGGCACCAGAATCACCTTGATCCGATCCCGCCGCTGTTCCCGCGCTGCGTCGACGATCGCCAGAGTCTGCAGTGTCGCGTCGAGATCGAGGCCGGACGGAGTGCAGGGTACCAGGATCAGGTTGGCTAGGGCGATTGAGGCTCCCATTTCACGCGCATTGGGAGCGGTATCGATGACCACGATGCCGGCTGGAATGCTGCGCACGTCCTGGGCCCAGGCGGACACCGACATTTGCTCCAAAGCCATTTCATAGACGGGAAATTCGAGATTGCCCGGCTCCGCCCACTGCGCGGCGGAACGTTGAGGGTCGCTGTCGACCAGCGCAACGTCATGGCCGCGGCGAGCGAGTGCGGCGGCGACGCAGACTGCAATCGTGGTCTTGCCGACACCGCCCTTGCGCTGGGTAACCGTGATAATCCTCCGCATCGGTCCGGGAACGTTCATGCGGGCGCCACGATAACAGGTTCTCACATTTCCAGATAAAACGCCTGCGAACGTTACCATTTCTTAACCGGCAACCACAATTGGCAATCAATCGGACGGCGCTCGGTCGCGGCAATGTCCGATCCGCATGCATGCCTCGTCGGCGAATTTCGAATGGCCGGCGGAGGGCTCGGCAAAACTGACCGAATACGCCCGCAAAAAGAAGCCGTCGGCCGTCCCTGGCTACGCCGTCGGCGACGTTATCAGTCAAATGTGAATGAAGGGCGTGAGGTTTTGATCCTTGACTCGCACCACCCGGAGATCATAACATGTTGCATAACAATACGCTTGACGAACCATAACATTGTATGTTACGTCAGATGATATTCGGTTTCGACGTGACGACTTCGCGCTTGTTCAAGCTTTAGCACCTTTGAACTGCAGCATATTTGGTCTCGATTGGCGTCGGCCGGGTATCTGCTTTCGCCATGAATCTTGAAAATCCAGTCAGGGGGTGCCATGGCCGTTTCCTATTTGACGAAAACCGAGCTAGGCGAGTTTCTCCATCATAACGGAAACATCGAGGCGGGTGTGCGATCGGCGCTGATCGACTCGCTTGAGCAAAGCGGTGTGTTCAAGGATGACGACAACAGCGCGAGAGGATGGCTCGAGTCCGGGCCGTTTCACGGCGGGGCGGTCCCGCCGACCGTCCAGATCTTGGACGTGTCTCGCTCGACGAGCGTCGAAACAAATCCGAATCTGAAAGCGATCGTCCTGGATGACCACAGCGGCAAGCTTGACGTGACCGGCGGCGCCAATAACGTCTTTGTCGCCGCAGGCAGGGGTTCGGACACAATTAACCTGCATGACAGCGGCGATGACACGGTCTACGGCGGTGGCGGTAACGACGTGATCCGCGGAGGTCACGGTGACAGTTCGCTGTTCGGTGGCGCCGGCAACGACAGCATCTTCGGCGGCACCGGTAACGACACGTTGGACGGCGGCTCCGGTAATGACTATCTGGTGTCGGGCGGCGCGCTGGCGTCGGGCGCGGGCGGCGGTCAATCGCCGAGTGCCAATGCGGGCGGTCATCAGCGCGTTGCCAGTGCGGACGACCAAGCCTTCGGGAATGGCCGTGGCGGCGATCATGGGGACGACCACGACGGTGATCATGGCGGCGGTCGCGGTCACGGCGGTGATCATGGCGGCGGATCTGGTGGCGGTCCTGGCGGTGATCATGGTGGCGGTTCCGGCGGCGCGGAGGGGCACAGCACGCTTATAGGCGGCGCCGGGAATGACACGCTGGTTGGCGTGCAGGGCGACGTTATGCAGGGCGGCGCGGGCAACGACCAGTTCGTGCTCAAGGGCGGCTCTTCGGATGCCAATTCCACGCTGCAGGGCGGGGGTGGCAATGACACCTTCCGCATCGAGTCGCATAGCGGCAACGATACTATCTTCGGCGGCGATGGTAGAGACTCCGTCGACTTCGTCGGTCGTTCGTTCTTCGATGTGGCCAAGATTGACGTCGACTCGAGCACGTCGACCTACACCCTCCACTTCACCGATGACCAGACGGTTGCGGTCAACGGCGTTGAGGATCTTCACTTCACCGATCAGACCGTCAATCTGCCGAAACTCTCGTAATTCGGCCGTTGGAGAAAACAGCATTTGTGAAAGCCCCGCTCTACCGGCGGGGCTTTTGCTTTTGAATCATTGTCGTTTTAACTTGAATCAAATGTCATTTTGCCGACTTGATCGGCGCATCATGCATGATGGCGCTGTTCGCATAGGCAAGCGGAAGCGACGCCGTTCTTCGAACGGCTATGCCGGCAACGACATTTCGAAGCGCGTCAAACCACGTAACGCTCCGGTTTTAGTGATGTGAAGATGACTTGAGAGGCTTTATGCCTTTGTGAGGCCACATCGATAGCGTGATGATAGTCGGCTCCCGGAGCCGTATTGTTCAACCCGCTTCCGATAGCTCCGATCGGGACGTTAGGAGCCGATCTTGCCCCCCGGTATCAAGCACTTGCTCAATGCGGGCTCCGGACCCGGATCCGCGCGACGAATTGCTCGAATGGTAGATGAGCAAGACCTGAAAGAGGTGCGCTTTGACATCGATCCCGGTGTCGAACCCGACGTCGTGGGCTCAATCCTCGAACTCGAGAAGTCGTTCGATCCGCAGTCGTTTGATGTGATATGGTCGTCGCACGTGCTTGAGCATCTCTACGCCCATGAGATTTTTCCCACGCTGCGCCAGTTCCATCGGATCCTGAAACTGGACGGATTCGCCTTGATCATGAGCCCGGATCTCGAAGCTGTAGCTCATTTTATCGTCGAGCAAGGTATTGCGGCCGTCGCCTATAATTCTCCAGCAGGTCCGATCAGGCCGCTCGACATGCTTTACGGCCATTCCCGCGCGGTCGAGGAAGGACACCTGCATATGGCCCATCGCACCGGATTTACGGCCGAGCGGCTTGGCAATCTGCTGTTGATGGCGGGCTTTCCCACCGTGTCGGTGGCGACGGAGAATTTCGAGGTCTGTGCGCTGGCGCTGATGCCCGAGGCCGACGATGCGGCCATCAAGAAGGCTTTGTTAGAAAGCAGCTTTAATTTTCAGGAAGCGCTGACATAAAGCCTTTCCGCTTCTGACGGGAGCGAGGCTCTATGATTTTGTTTTCGACGCGTTTTCTCCGCGCGAACCGGTATCTATCCCCGGGTCAAGCCCGAGGACATGCTTCGCTCGAAAACGCTCTTGTTCCGTGACGACGCCGGCTCGGCCTCCGATGAATGCGGCTCGGAACCACTGCCGGACGACCGACTATCACTTTGAATGTTCGTGTTTCCGTCACTTTTATCGTATGTAATGTTATCGACAAGTAGGCTATCACTCCTCCCGGAGATCGCGATGGCCTGTCATTGATAATAACAGACAGACCGAGCTTTCATGATCGCGCAAGCCGTCGCCGAGAATGCCGATGTCGATCCGATGCTTCCGTCCGGGCTGGAATGTCTGGTCATCGTCGCACGGCCGCACGGCCTGGATCTGACCTCGACGCAGCTTATCAAGGATAACCTTCTTACCGACGGGGAAGTGGCTCCCGGCCAGCTCGTCCGCTGCGCCGAGAAGGCCGGTCTGCGATCGAAGCACGTTAAGCTCGATTGGGACGGGCTTTCTCATCTGAAAAAGGCGCTCCCGGCCATCGTCGGCCTACGCAATGGAAGCTACATGGTGTTGCTGCGCGTCGATGGAGACGCCAACAATACCCGCATCGCGCTGAGGGACCCGAACGCTGCGGAAGACGCGTTGCTCGTGATCGATCGGCCGCGCTTCGAAGACATTTGGTCCGGGGATGTCGTTCTCGCCAAGCGCAACTACGAAATCTCGGACGAATCGCAGCCGTTCAGTTTCGGTCTCGTGGCCGCATTGATATTCCGCGAGCGTCGTATCGTCCGGGACGTCGCAATCGCAGCGCTGGTTCTCGGATTCCTCGGCCTTGCGCCGATCATGTTCTGGCGCCTGCTGTCGGACAAGGTGATCTTCTATCACGCGTTCAATACTTTCTACGTGCTCTGCCTGGCGATGCTGGTCATCATCGCCTTCGAGGCGACGTTCGCGTTCCTTAGGCAAATCCTTGTTCATCGCCTGACGACCAGGCTTGACGTCAAGCTGTCCACCTACGTTTTCGAAAAGGTCCTCAATCTTCCCATCGACTATTTCGAGCAGACCGCCGTGGGTCTCGTCGCGCGCGACATCCGAGAAGTGTTCCGCATCCGCTCGTTCCTGATGGGTCAGTTGTTCGGTACGGTGCTGGATTCGACGACCCTGATCTTCTTCCTGCCGGTCATGTTTTTCTTCAGCCCGACCATGACTTTGATTGTCCTGGGGCTGTCGGGCATGATCGTCGGGTGGCTTATCCTGATGCTGCCGGCATACCGCAAGGCGTCGAACACCGTCATGGCCGCGGAAGGCGAACAGGGCGCATTTCTGGTTCAAACGCTCAACGGCATTCGGACGGTGAAATCGCTGGCGCTCGATGCGCGGCAGCGCCATTTGTGGGATGTGCTGGTTGCACGTGTCGCCAGGGCGCGGTTCGCGGAAGGGATGACCGGGAACGCGATTCAGGCGGTGGTGCGTCCGCTGGAGCGGCTGGCAGTGAGCGGTTCTTATGCGGTCGGCGTTTATCTGGCGCTTACAAACGATGATCCGGTCTTTATCGGAGCGTTGTTTGCTTTCCTGATGCTGTCGCAGCGGGTATCGGCCCCGTTGATGCAGATGGCCCAGTTGATCAATCAATACGATGAAGCGCGCAGTGCGGTCGCCACGGTCCGCAAGCTCGTGAACCAGCCCGCCGAAGAGGGACGTTCCGGGCATGGCGTCCGCTCGGCGATCGAGGGCAAAGTGGAATTTTCCAACGTCACCTTCAGGTATAAAGGCGCCGTTTCGCCAACGTTGAGTGGCGTTTCCTTTGAAGTAACCAGGGGAACCACGCTTGGCGTGATGGGCAAAAGCGGTTCCGGCAAGACCACGATCACGCGACTCTTGCAACGATTGCATTCCGATTATGACGGACTGATCAAGATCGATGGAATCGACGTTCGCGAATACGATATCGATCACCTGCGCAGGAATGTCGGCATCGTGCTGCAGGAAAACTTTCTCTTCAGTGGGACGATTCGCGAGAACATCTGCGCAGCCGTGCCGGACGCCACCTTTGACGACGTCGTCAAGGCGGCGCGACTGGCGGGCGCGGAGGAATTCATCGACAAGCTGCCGCGTGGTTATGAAACCCGCGTTTATGAAGGATCACCGAACCTTTCTGGAGGGCAGCGGCAACGGCTCGCTATCGCGCGAGCGCTGATCGTCGATCCGCCGATTCTCATCCTTGACGAGGCGACGAGCGCGCTCGACGCCGACAGCGAGGCCATCGTGAACAGCAACATCACGCGGATAGCAAATGGCCGCACGCTGATCATTATCTCCCATCGGCTGTCGTCGCTGACGAGGGCGGATGCAATCCTCGTGCTCGACCGCGGGGTGGTCGACGATATCGGGCGGCACGAGGAGTTGCTGGAGCGGAATGACATCTATAGCTCGCTTTGGTACCAGCAGAACACGCATCTCGCGCCCGCGGTCCGCAGCGACAAGCTGAAACTCCGGAGCCCGACCCTTGTCCCCTAGCCAGGCCTCGCTCGCGACCGTTCGCCAGTTCCAGTCGGAGACCGATGCAATTCGGGAGGCCGCCGAGCCCCTGGTCGCGCGCGCCACCCTGTTCGTGCTCACCGCGTTCCTGGTTTCGATCGTCGCGATCCTGTGCCTGACGCGGATCGATCGTGTCATCACCAGCCTTAGCGGCAGAATCGTACCGGTCGGTCATGTCAATGTCTTGCAGGCGCTGGATCCATCGATCATCAAGACGATCGACGTGCGCGAGGGCGAGCAGGTGAAAACGGGGCAGTTGCTCGCCACGCTCGATGCAACCTTCACCTCCGCGGACCTGACGCAGGCGAAGTTGCAGGTCGCGAGCCTCGAAGCGCAGGCGGCGCGCGATGAGGCAGAGCTGAAGCAGAAGCCGCTCGTATTTGCCGACAACCCGGATCCTGACTTCCAGAAATATGCGGCCCTGCAGAAGGCACTCTACGGTCAGCGCGTGGCCCAGTATACCGCCCAGCTCAACAGTTTCGAGTCGAAGATCAAGGAGACCCAAGCGACGATCGAAAAGCTTCATGACGACGATGTCCGATATCAACAGCGCGACGAGATTTTGCAGAAGATCGAGACCATGCGCACGACGCTTGCCGAGCGTGGCACGGGATCGCGGCTCAACATGTACATCTCCCAGGACGCCCGACTGGAATTGCTGCGGACATTGGAGAATGCACACAATGGCCTGATCGAGGCGAAAAATACGCTGGGATCGATAACCGCCGATCGTGACGCATTCAAACAGCAGTGGTTCGCGCAATTGAGCCAGGATTTGGTGACGACGCGCAACAAACTCGACGAAGCAAGGGCGACCTATGAAAAGGCGCTCAGGCACCAGAAACTCGTCCGCTGGACGGCTGCCGACCCCTCGGTGGTGTTGACGATGGCACGGCTCTCGGTCGGTTCGGTCCTCAAGCCGGGCGACCCCTTCATCACGCTCATGCCGATCGACACCAAGCTTGAAGCGGAAATCAGGATCTCTTCGCGCGATGTCGGGTTCATCCGGGCTGGCGATCCCTGCACCATGAAGGTCGATGCCTTTAATGCAGCGGTGCATGGCACGGCCAGCGGAAAAGTACGCTGGATCAGCGAGGGCGCATTCACCACGGACGATGACGGCAAGCCGCTCAACTACGCCTACTACAAGGCGCGGTGTTCGGTGGACGCGTCCAATTTCAGGGATGTGCCGAGCAATTTTCGTCTGATTCCCGGCATGACCCTTCAGGGGGACCTCAATGTCGGAACCCGCTCCGTGGCGATGTATCTGCTCGGCGGGATGCTGAAGGGTTTCCACGAGGCTATGCGTGAACCATGATGCTTTCATCGCGATCGCTTTTCGAGTGGTTTCGACCGGCTTCCGCGTCTTCCCGCGCGGCCCCTTTTGCGCATGGAATGGCTGCATACGAGCGCGGTCAGTATCTGGAGGCGATCAAGCTCTGGAAGCTCGCGTCAGAGGCCGGCGAGGCCGAAGCGGGCTATCGGATCGGAATGCTCTATGTGAGAGGCGAGGGGGTCGTCAGGAGCATACCCGATGCCGTCATCTGGTATGAGTGGGCGGCCCAGCTTGGCAACGTCGAAGCGCAGTTCCAACTTGGCCTGATCTTTCTTCATGGGGACAAGCCGCTGCTCGGTCCCCATCGCCATGAAACATGGCGCCAATCTTCCGCCGTTCGGCTCGGCGACAAGGCGTCGACTATTCACCAGCTCGTATTTCCGCATGGAACGAGCGTTGAACGGGATATCGGCGCTGCCTTCGGCTGGATAGCAGCCGCGGCGGCAGGAGGCAAAGCCGAGGCGCAGACGGTCCTCGGCAACATGTATTGCGAGGGGGTCGGCTGCGAGAAGGATTTCCGTGCGGCGCTCGCATGGTATCGGGTTGCAGCCGACCAGAATTGCGCTGCGGCCGAATTCGCGCTTGGCGACGTCTACTATCAAGGTAAAGGCGTTCCTGTGGATTTCGAGCAGGCGGCGGTCTGGTACCGCAAGGCGGCCGACCAGGATCATGTCAGGGCGCAGGTTGCGCTTGCATTCATGACCTTGAAGGGAACGGGCCTGCCGGAGGATATCACAGAAGCCGCCCGCCTGTTCCAGGGCGCTGCCAGACATGACGATACGATCGCGCTCTACAACATCGGGCTGTTGCGCTTGAACGGCCATGGCGTCGCGAAGGATATCGACCGGGCCGAAACCGCATTGCGCAAGGCGGCGCGCAAGGACTACTTCCCCGCGATCCAGGCGCTGGCGGATTTTTATTCGCACGGCGCAGGCTCCGAGCCCGATCTGCGGGAGGCGGCGGTCTGGTACGAGAAAGCCGCCGAGCGGAACGATGTGCAGGCGCAGTTTTTCATGGGCCGTTTCTATGCGACGGGCACCGGTGTCGGTCCGAATATTCGTCTAGCCGCAAAATGGTTCGAGCGCGCGGCAGGGAACGGCCACGCGACCGCCGCGTTCAACATCGCCATCTTCTATCTCAACGGCTCCGGCGTTGAACGCAATGTGGAAGCCGCAATCGAATGGTTCGAGCGCGCATCCGAAGGCGGCATCCGAGCCGCGCAGTTGCAACTCGGGAGACTTTATTCGGCGGGCAACGGGGTTCCGCGCGATCACAAGCGGGCGGGAGAATGGCTTAGCAAGGCCGCCGTGGGCGGAGATCCGGATGCCAAGACGGCCTATGCGTTTTTCCTGCTTCACCACGATGATTCGACTGAGCGGCTTGAGAAGGTGCGGTCGCTGTTGAGCGAGGCGGCTGAAGCCGGTCACGCGCCGGCTGCATTCCAGCTCGGTGTGTTGCAAATGGGCAAGTTTGGCGGGACTGCGGATGTCGAAGCTGCCGTGTCGTGGTTCTCCCGTGCCGCCGGCGCAGGTCATGTCGAGGCCCAATACACTTTAGCGCTTCTGTATCTCGATCCGGAGAGCGCCATGAGCGACGCGAAGGCCGCGGCGTCCTGGATGACCAGAGCCGCACATGCAGGCCATGCGGGCGCGCAGTTTCAGCTCGCCGTGATGTATTGCACCGGCGCAGGCGTAGCCAAGGATGTCGCGCAGGGCGCGCGCTGGTATGAGGCCGCCGCGCGACAGGGGCATAAGGTTGCGCAGTTCAATTTCGCGGTCATGCTTG
Source organism: Nitrobacter sp. NHB1 (assembly GCF_036964665.1). NCBI lineage: Bacteria > Pseudomonadati > Pseudomonadota > Alphaproteobacteria > Hyphomicrobiales > Nitrobacteraceae > Nitrobacter > Candidatus Nitrobacter laanbroekii. The sequence goes on along the minus strand of NZ_JBAMDA010000001.1, from coordinate 1,802,193 downwards.
GAAAAGGGCAGGGATGCGAGGCCGATGCCGGGAAGGCGGTCGAATGGTTCGAAAAAGCGGCTGAGCGGGATATGGCGGAAGCGCAGGTTGCGCTCGGCGATGCGTTGATGTCGGGAAGCGGCGTTGCGCAAGACAAGGATACGGCGGTGCACTGGTATCAGCAGGCCGCGCGGCAAAACCATGAAGGTGCCGTGCGCCGTCTGGACGCGATCGGCGTGACGCTAGTCGATGGCTGAAGTATCGCTCGGCCAGCGCTCGATCGTTGAAGATTGGATGCGGAGCCGTGCTCTAGCAGTTTGCTGAAAAACTCGGAACGGATGCGATCTTGAGCAACAATCGAATCGAAAGCGGTCTCGTCTTGAATCTATCGTGCGTTCCGGGCTCGGTTCTTGATTCAATGTTGCTCGTGGGCCCCCTCGAAAAACCTTTTTCAGCAAACTGCTAGAGCGTTTTCGAGCGAAGTGGGCACCGGTTCGCGTGAAGAAAACGCGTCAAATCAAAATCATAGAGCCTCGCTTCTGATTCCATCAGAAGCGAAAAGGCTCTAGGTCCGATGGGCTGTCAGAAGATCGGGGTACGATGAATAAGATTGCGGAACGCGGCGTCAGGAATGCGAAGAACACGCAACTCGTTGCCAGTCCTATCCCATAAGAGGAAAACCTTCTGGATCCCGGTCTGGGCGATCTGGAGGCGGGTGCGCGCCTGCGTGGCGCGGGATCATTCGGTGGGACGCATGGTTTCCTGGATTGGCGGCATACTTGATCAGTTCGGCGGTGCGCCGGCTGGTTTGGAGGATCGGCGCCTGGTTGAGATAAAGCGGGCGGTAGATCTGGCCCATCACTTTTCTAGCGCGCTCGTCCTCGGTGCCGACCACGATACGGTCCGGATGCTGGAAGTCGCGGATCGCGGCGCCCTCGCGCAGGAATTCCGGGTTCGCGACGGCTGCAAAGTCGGCCGCCGGATTGGTCTCCCGGATGATCCGTTCCACTTCGTCGCCGGTCCCGACCGGCACCGTCGATTTGGTGACGACGACAGTGAAACCTCTCAGACGCGCGGCGATCTCGCGAGCCGCGGCGTGCACATAGCTTAGATCCGCATGGCCGTCGCCGCGTCTTGACGGCGTTCCGACCGCGATAAATACGGCGTCCGCGTCGCTGATGCCGGAGAGATCCACCCCGAACATCAGTCGACCAGAACTGACGCCGGACTCGACAAGCTTGTCGAGGTCTGGCTCGAAGATCGGAATCCTGCACTGGTTCAGTGCGGCGATCTTGTCGGAATTCTTGTCGATGCAGGTGACGTCATGGCCAAAATCGGCGAAGCAGGCCCCCGACACCAAGCCGACATAGCCGGCCCCAATCATCACGATGCGCATCGTGGTACGGACCCAGGTTGCCGATCGCAAGTTAGAAAAGCCATGCCGTTCCCGGACGCGCCACCGGTTGTGTTACTGGCTAAGTCCCACGCGTTTTGCTGCATAGCCTCGCGCCAGTATCGCGCGCCACCAGGGCTGCTCGTCGACATACCAACGGACGGTCTTCTCGATGCCGCTCTCGAAGTTCTCTTCCGCCTGCCAGCCGAGCTTGCGCTCCAGCTTTGACGCGTCGATGGCGTAACGGCGATCGTGGCCCGGGCGGTCGGCCACGAAGGCGATCAGGTCGCGGCGCCTGCCCGTTGGCGCCGGAGCGATCTCGTCGAGCAGGTCGCAGATGCTCTCGACCACATGCAGGTTGGTGCGCTCGTTACGTCCGCCGACGTTGTAGGTCTCGCCGACCGCGCCATGCTCAAGCGCAAGCGTGAGCGCCTTCGCGTGATCCTCGACATAGAGCCAGTCGCGGATATTCTTGCCGTCGCCATAGACAGGCAGCGGCTCGCCGGCCAGGCCCTTGATGATCATGTGGGGGATCAGCTTTTCCGGAAAGTGATAGGGCCCGTAATTGTTCGAGCAATTGGTTATCAGCGTCGGCAATTCATAGGTTTCGCGCCAGGCGCGCACCAGGTGGTCGGAGGACGCTTTGCTCGCCGAATACGGTGAGTTCGGCGCATACGCCGTGGCCTCCGTGAAGAAGCCATCATCGTCGAGCGAACCGAACACCTCGTCGGTGGAAACGTGAAGGAAACGGAATTTCTTGCGCTTCTCAGGCGACAGCGTGTGCCAATGCCGCAACGTTTCCTGCAGGAGCGTGAAGGTGCCGACGATGTTGGTCTGGATGAACTCGCCGGGGCCGTCGATCGAGCGGTCGACATGGCTTTCGGCGGCGAGGTTCATTACCGCGTCCGGCCGGTATCTCTCGAAAAGATGGCGCAGGCCAATGCCGTCGCAAATGCACTGCTTCTCGAAGGCGTAGTTCAGGTTCTCGTTCGTGCCAGGCAACGAGTCGAGGTTCGCGGCATAGGTGCACTTGTCAATATTGACCACGCGGGCGTGGGTATTGTGCAGGAGATGACGCACCACCGCCGAGCCGATGAACCCAGCGCCGCCTGTGACAAAAATAGTCGAAGCCTTGAAGCGCATAGTGGATCGCCTCCGTGGACCGGAATCAACACTCGTATGAAAGGGCAACTGACTTCAGATATTCGCCGTAGCTGCTTTTCCCGTTCTTCTCGGCCGCTTTCTCGAATGCCTGAAGCGAGATGTAACCCTGTCGCAGCGCGATCTCCTCGGGGCAGGCGATGCGCAGCCCCTGGCGCTGCTCCAGGATCTGGACGAAGTGGCTGGCCTCGACCAGCGAGGAATGCGTACCGGTGTCGAGCCAGGCAAAACCGCGCCCGAGCACCTCGACATAAAGGTTGCCGCGCTCGAGATAGGCGTTGTTGATGTCCGTGATCTCGATTTCGCCGCGTGCGGACGGCTTGATGCCGGCTGCGATCTCAACGACGTCGTTGTCATAAAAATACAGCCCGGTGACGGCTATGTTGGACCTCGGTTGTTTCGGCTTCTCTTCGATGGAGCGCGCGCGCCCGGTGTCGTCGAGCTCAACCACCCCGTATTGTTCGGGGGTGTTGACGACATAGCCGAACACCGTGGCGCCCTTCTTGCGGGTGGCCGCCGCCGATAACATGCGGGGCAACCCGTGACCGTAGAAAATGTTATCTCCTAACACCAGTGCGACCGCGTCCGATCCGATGAAGTCACGGCCGACGATGAAGGCGTCCGCCAACCCGCGCGGTGTTTCTTGTGTGGCATAGGCAAAGCGCATGCCGATCTCGCTGCCGTCGCCGAGCAGCCGATGAAACAACGGCTCGTCCTGCGGCGTCGAAATAATCAGAATGTCGCGGATGCCGCCCAACATCAGCGTCGAGAGCGGATAGTAGATCATCGGCTTGTCGAAGACGGGCAGGAGCTGCTTTGAGACCACCGTCGTCACCGGGTAAAGGCGCGAGCCCGTCCCGCCGGCAAGAATGATGCCCTTCATAGCTCCTCACATCCTATCGTCGATAACATAACATATAGTGTTAAGTGTGCAAGTTTGTTATCAATGAGGAGGTATCATGAGTTAATAAAATCAAAGTGACATGAGATGAATGTTATCAAGACTGAAATTCCGGACGTCATCATCATCGAGCCCAGGCTGTTCGGCGATCAGCGCGGCTTTTTCATCGAAACCTATCAATTTCCCCGTTACGCCGAACACGGCGTCGGTCGCCCGTTCATCCAGGACAACCTGTCCCGCTCCGCCCGGGGCGTGCTGCGCGGGCTGCACCTGCAAAATCCTCTCACGCAGGGGAAGCTGGTGACCGCGCTCCGCGGCAAGGTGCTGGACGTCGCCGTCGACGTGCGGGTCGGCAGTCCGAATTTTGGCCGCCACGTTGCCGTCGAGCTGAGCGAAGAAAACATGCGGCAGCTCTGGGTTCCCCGCGGCTTCGCGCACGGCTTCGTCGTTCTTTCCGAGACCGCCGACTTTTTCTACAAATGCGACGATCTCTACAGTCCGAAGGACGAGTTTTCGATTCGCTGGAACGATCCCGCGATCGGCATCGACTGGGGCGTCGAGACACCGTCCTTGTCGGCCAAGGATTCGGAGGCGCCGCTGCTCGCCGACGTCAAGAACCTTCCGGTCTATGGGCAAGTCTGATGCGGATAGTATTGACGGGTAGCAACGGTCAGGTTGGCGGGGCGTTGCGGCCGCTGCTGGAAAAAAGCGGCACGGTCGTGGTCCCGTCACGCGCTGAATTCGACCTGTCGAAGCCCGTGACACTTGCCGGGGCGCTCGAGGCTTTCAAACCCGATCTCATTATCAATCCCGCGGCCTATACCGCGGTGGATCGCGCCGAGGACGAAAGCGAGCTTGCCTTCCTCGTCAACGCCACGGGGCCTGCGGCGATTGCGACGTGGTCGGCACGGCATCGCGTGCCGCTGATCCATTTCTCAACCGACTATGTCTTCGATGGCTCGAATGACAGGCCGTGGCGCGAGGACAGTCCGACCGGCCCGCTCTCGGTCTATGGCGCGAGCAAGCTCGCCGGCGACCTCGCCATCGGCGCGGCCGGCGGTCCGCATCTGATCGCGCGCACCTCCTGGGTCTACGCGGCGAGCGGAGCCAATTTCCTGCGGTCTATCGCGCGGCTGGCCGGTGAACGCGAGGAATTGCGCATTGTCGCCGACCAGGTAGGCGCGCCGACCACGGCAAGCGCGATCGCCGATGCCGTTGCCGGCATCGTGCTGTCGAACGCTTCGAACCTGGAAGGGTTGTTTGTGCGCAATGCCGGCGTGGTCAATCTTGCTTGCGCCGGTGAGACCAGTTGGTACGGCTTCGCAACAGCCATCGTCGCCGGGTTGAGGTCGCGCGGTGCGAAGCTCGCCGTGAAGACGATCACTCCGATTGCGACAGCCGATTTCCCGACCAGGGCCAGGCGGCCCAGCAATTCCAGGCTCGACCTGTCGCGCCTGAGAGACCGGTTCGGGGTGACCACGCCGACCTGGCAGCAAGCATTGTCGTCGGAACTCGACAGCCTCGTCGCCCTGCAACGCGAGCAGGCGGCCTGCTGAGTCGAGGCCGCCTCGTCAAAATCCCAAGGGCAAATCGCCCGCGCGCGGCGGCCGATTGTATCGGGGGACCCGTCGTGCCGGAGGCCAGGCCAGGCCGTTATACGGAACACCATCGCGCGACAGTTGCGGATTGTAAGCCGGATCGTCGTTGAGCACCTCACCCCAGCGCGCACGGAGCAGATTGAGCTCATGTTCAAACCGGTCCCGCCGGTCGGCACGATTGTCGCTGCCCCGGCTGACAGATTCGGCGTGGACCAGCTTTGCGTGCGGCGTCAGGACAATGCGCTTGCCTGCCTCGCGCAGGCGGAGGCAATAGTCGACATCGTTGAACGCCACGGCGAAGCGGGCTTCGTCCATTCCGCCGACCGCAAGATAGTCGCTTCGTCGGGTCGCAAGGCAGGCCGCGGTCACCGCGCTGCATTCGTGCGCTACAAGGAGTTGATCGAGAAAACCCGGGTCATCGCTGAATCGGTCGGTGAAAGCGTGGGCGACTGAAAAGTTTATGCCCAACACCACACCGCCATGCTGAACGACGCCGCCGGGCCAGGTCAACAGCGCGCCGACGGCACCTACGTCCGGCTCGCTCAGGCGCGTAAGCATCTCTTCGAGCCAGTCATCGGAGCTTGCCTCGATGTCGTTATTGAGAAGACATAGAACATCGCTGTCGAGCATTGCCGCGGCCTGGTTGTTGAGCCTTGCGAAATTGAACGGCCCCTCGATCCGCAATGTCCGGATGCCGCGTCGCGGCAGATCGGACAGAAAGCCGATCGTCTCCGGATGGGCGCTGTCGTTGTCGACGACAAGGATATCGGCGCGACAGCGTTCGACCGCGGATGCGATGCTGTCAAGACATCGGCGCAGGAGAGAAACGCGGTCGCGCGTCGGGATAATCACGGTCACTCGCTGCTGCGAAAACGGCCGCTTGATTTGAACAGCGGGAAAGAAATTGCCTTGCTGCTCGGTCACCTCCGCATCAATTCCGCGTGCCCGCAGGTGCAGATGGCTTGCGGCGGACAGCAGGGCGCCGGCTTTTGTCCGATCGAGCTTCGGCATGGTCGCCAACGCTCCGGTCAGGTGAAGGATATCCGCTTGCAACGGACCGGCTCGATCCAGCAGGCAGTTGAAGAGACGGTAGAGGTTGTCCGGACGCGCCTTAATGGCCGCTATCAGGGCGTCGCGCCGGGCCGCGAACAGATGCGCGCAATACCCTTGCTCCAGCATCCTTTCGTAATCGAACGCCGGAAACGCCAGCGGCCAAAGACGGCCGTCATCGGCGAGAAAGTCGAGGTCGCCGTATATGGCTACCGCATCGGGGTTGGCGTCGAACGCGGCGGCGATGCGTGCCAGGGCGTTCCGTTCGAGCGAGACGCCCGCCATGGTCACGACGATGTGGCGCGCATCGGATGCGGCGTCCTCGAGAAATTCCAGCATGGCATCGCTGTCGATCAGGAGCGGCTGACCGTCGATCGCGCCCGCGGTCCAGTTCTCGTGGCTTTGCGTCTCCAGCGTGGACAGCGTCTGTTGCGCACCATTGCTCCCGGCGATCACGACGGCCAGCCGAAGCGCGCTTGGCTGCGGCTCCGGCAGCGGGAAGCGATCGCGCCAATCGGCATAGTCGTGCAGGGGCAGCGAAGCGGGAATGAGCCGATCGTACAGTTTGCCGCGCAACCGCTCGGCCGCATAACCGCCGATGACATCGATCATTCCGATGAGGCCGTCGGGAAATGCAACGAAGACGGCCGTGGCCGGAATTTGTTCGCCATCCTCTTTCCGCAGCAGGATTCGATGGACACGCCCGTCAGCAAAGCGTTGCGGGGCGTGAAAATCGAAGGCGCGAACGTTGCGTGAGGCGTCTCCCTCGGTATCGCCGCCGACGTGCGTCCAGGCCGCGGCGCGGACCTGCGCGACGGATTCTCCATCGACGATCGCTTCCAGCGTGACGGCGGCTTCGCTGTCGATCCAGCCCTGAAAGTGCAGGCCACCCAGCCAACGCAGCTTGCAGGTCGGGCGCAGATCGAGCGGAGCCGCGCTGTCATCCTCAAGGTCGATGGGGTGGCCGACGGGAGTCTCGAGATTGGCGAGGCGCGCCGAAAGAAGACGCGCGGCGCGGAGCAGATCGGGCTCAATGGTCACCGCAAAGCCGCAAGTGTTGTTCTGGTCTTGCCGGGAGAGTTCGGGGACGAAGGCATCGGCGTAGGCGGTCTTCAGCACCAGGCCATCGAGCAGGATGTCGACGGTAAAGCGGCGCTCGGGAGCCGCCGGATCGAATACCAAACCGGACACCGTGCCATCGTCGCCGAGCGCGAGCCGGCTGACCAGCTTCGGTTCGGCAATTGGTTGCTTGCGGGCTCGGGTGACGCGCGCCATGTTCAGGATCGCCCGACCCATGCGATAACGGCATCGACAAGTCCCTGGTCGTCCGCGTCCGCCGGGATGGCGAGATCGCACTTGCGCGGTTTGGCCGATCCGGCGGACCAGTCGCGGTAGGCAACAGGTATCGAGGCCCGTCTTGCGGTCTCGATGAGAGGATGTCCGAATGCCGGTTCCTCGAAGTCCGTGAGCAGCCAGCCTGGATTATGCGGCGCCAGGACATCGCCGATCTCGTCGGCTGCGACCGTGCCGGTTATGAAAACATTCGCGTGGGACATCAGACGATCATCGTCGCAGGTCGCGCCGGCGATGACGATCGATCTGGATGGCTCTCGCCGCCGCAGACGCTCTGCCAATCGTCGTATCAAGCGGAAGGATGCGGGCGAGGGTGCAGACGGTACGATAGCAAGCGATTTGTTTGCACCGGAGATCGGCGTCAGGGTCAGCGGGCGGGTTGGCCAGTTTTGGAGAACGACTTTGCGGTTGGGCCAGCGGGCCTGCGCAAACGCTTTCGCCGTCTTGTTAGGAACGAGAAGCGGCGGCTCGTCGGGAAGCGAAGTGATGGCTTCGCTCAGAGTCCGTGCCGTCAGCCACGGATTGATGGGAAGGCCAAGTCTCCGTATCAGTTCGACCAACTGCGGCAACGGACTAGGCTCGACGATCTCGACGCGATCGGGGTGCAGCCGTGCGATGATGTCGGTGGCGTCGGCGATGGCCCTCTGGTTGCCGAAACTCAACCGGACGGCTTGGGGGCTGCTACCGTCGGCGACCCTGAGGTCGACGACGTCGCGCTCCCGCAACAGTAGGACCGCACGCTCGCCACGCTCACGGATATGGCGCGCCCGCTCCTCGGCGACGGCGGCGAATCCCCGTCGGTCGCCGAGAATCAGCACCGAAGGCTCGGAGAGCCAGGTCAGCGCGCGATCAAGCCTCGCACGCGCCGGTCGTAACGGGTCCGCGATCTCGAACGCGCGACATTCCCGTCGGTAGTCGGGGAATCGCCGGTCCAGAACCTCCAGATTGCGAAGCACCAAGCCTCGCTTCTCGTGCCGGAAGGATTTCGATCCGTGATGTCCGACATAGACCGACGGCGCGCAGACATTGCGAAACCTCTTGGCGCGAGCGCGCAAGCAGAGATCGACATCCTCGAGATAGCCTCGCTCAAAATTTTCCGAAAGCCCGCCAATAGCTGCAAGACAGTCGCGTGTAACATAGAGACAGAAGCCGATGCCGCTCGGCACCTCGGTGACACCACCGGCATTGGCGATGCTCGCGACCCGGTCGATCTCGAGAATATTCTCATAACCTTGCATCGGATTGAAATCGTTCGGTGTCGGAAACGAAAAAATGTCGCCGTTGTTTGACAGCGGAGTGACCGTCCCGATGCCAGGTGCGGAACGCGCCGCGGCCGCCAATCGCTCAACGAAGTTAGGTGGCACAATGGTGTCGGAATTAAGCAGCACGACGTCGCCAACTGGTACGGTCTCCAGCGCGCGATTGATCGCGCCGACGAAGCCGAGATTGGTCTCGTTCACGAGACAATCGATGGTCCCGGCAGCAGCAAGCTCGTTCAGATAGCGCCGCAACTCCGGTTCGGGGGTGGCATCATCGACCGCCAGAATGCGGAAGGAGTGTTGTCCGGCCGCATTCGACGCGCGCGCCTTGATGAGGCTGGCAAAGCAATCGAGCGTTGCCTCTACGTCCCGGTACACTGGAACGATAACGGTGGGTGGTGAGGTGTCGGATCGTGGCGCGATTGAGCGGGGTGTATCGGTTCGGATGTCCGGCGGAGTGGACAGGTTGGGAGCCAGCCGTCGAACCTGGATGATCTCGCCGTCGCATGTCAGCGTCAGCGTTTGCGGCGCTCTCGATGGCGGACGCCGAACCAGGAAGGCTGTTGCCTGAACGTCCATGCTGGCCAGGGGGTGAAACGAATTGGGTTCGAGCACGCTGGTGAGCGTGCCGTTTTCAATTGCAAGGCTGACTTCGATCGTGTTTGCGGTGGTCCATGCGATCCAGCCCGTCACGTGATTGTCAAACACCGAACAGGCGGCCCAGTGCCGATCCCCTGCGCGCCGGAGTTCCTCGATGGCAACACGCAGGATCGCCGGATTGCTGTCACAGCCGATCAGATTGGCAGCCGCGGTTCGCTGTCGATCGCCCGTTGCCCAAGCGAGCATTCTGCGGTTGGCGGCAAGATCGGATGGGTCGACGAGAAGCGCTTTGGCGAGGTCGGTCAGGGACGCGTCCCTGCGTTCCAGCCGCCAGTTCGCTTCCGCGCGGAGAACGAAGCAATGTGCAGCCGATGGTGGCCCGACCCGGCAACGTCTGTCCGCGTATTTGAACGCCGCAAGAAAGTCCCGAGCCTTCAGCGCTTGCGCGGCCATGCGCTCGAGCATGACATGCGAGCGAAATCCGACAGGTGCCTGGGTGTCACTGACGGTGCCGAGAACCATCTGGCGGTGTCCTGACCAGTTGGTGCTTGGTCGGCGCTTTGAAGCTACTGCTGGCATTCGCATCATGATCCGAAAAACGGAAATAGGCTTTCCGAAAGCGTGATGCCCGAACAAAGAGATGCGCTTATGATTCGATTTCGTCCGATTGGATCATGATCTATCGGATGGCACTCGCCTGACGCTGCTGACTGCGGAAGACCCGCACCCGTGCCGAACCGGCAGACTTGCGCGGCATTGCAGGTGCCGCAACCTGTTTCGTCGTTTCGATACGCTCGATGCCGATGCGAATACCGACCAGCGGTTCGCGGTTGGTCGGACCCGACAACACCACGCGCTTGCCCACCGCGCGGAGGGTCGGCGCATTCAGGAATCCTGCCTCGGCGACAAACTTCAATTCATCGGTGCCGCTCATCTCGAGAACGACGGCGGTAAGAGGCAGGGCCCGGCCGCGCGTGCCGGCATAGGTGCCGAGCGACACCATCCTGCCGCTGCCGGTCTGACCGTTGGCGAATTGGACCGCATACCGGATATCGATGCTTGCGGGCCTGTCCGGCCATTCCAGAGCCACGCCTTCCACGCGAGATGGCGCGGCCGGACCCGCGATCCATGCATTGGGACCGACAATGATGTCGCCGCGACCGGCCACATGGCCGAGCACCTTCAGGCCTTCCGTTGCAACATGCGTGTGCTGTCCCATGCCGTTGCCCTGACCGGCGGTAGCGGGGGTTTGGCCGGCCTGGATTTGCTCGACGCGTACGATGGCAGCCCGCGATCCTCCAGGTATCCTCGGCTGAACCTGAACCTGCAAAGTACCGGGCGTGTTGACCCGCACCACCAGGCTGGAATTGGGTTTCCACAACGTTGGCTCGGTCGCATCGGGGTGCATGATAATTTCCATGCGCTTCTCATGCCCTTCGGCCGGGGCGACCATCACGCGAGGCGGCGAGAGGGAGTCCTCGGCGCTCTTGTAGTTTATAAAGAACAGTCCGCGATCGAGACTCAGAACTTTCTGTTGCTCAGCGTCGTTCGTCGTCCCCCGAAACAGATCCACTGGTCATCTCCTTCAGCCGTGCCAACCCATCATGCGCCGCCGCCTTGTCTCGGAAGGTCCGCTGTGTCTCGGAAAGGCCGCTATCGCGAAGCCCGCGGACTGACGATCAACCCGTTACGCAACCATGGTCGGCGTTTCCTGTTTCTCATCTTAAAGTCGCCGCTGCCCCACACCCGACTGTGTCTGCTCTCGGAGAAAATGCAGCGGACACGGATGAAGCCAATCAAGATTCTCTCTAAGGCACCAATGATGACCGTGTTCTGATCGGTGTGGCCGTCATGGCGAAGCACATGTCCCGAGCTAAAGATCACACCAACAAGGCGGTCGATTTCGCCGGCGAGAGAGATCGCCGGATGTCTTCAGCCTCCACGCTCAACGATGCAGCCATCTTGCGTAACCTGTCGTTCTCATCCCTCAGCAGTATGATGGAATCTGCGATGCTCTCGGCGGAATCCGGGACGTTCTCAACGCTGCTTAAATCCGGATGCTGGATTTGCGGCAGGTAGTCTGAACGACGTTGTGTCAATTTGAGTCTCATCGCGAATGCCTCCGCGCTCACCTTCGTATTCTACATAATACAGCGACTTTGGAATTCGTGTCCACGCAGTCCCAACTACTCGACGATTTTTAGGGCAGGAAGATGTCAGACGGAAGCGAAAGCTGGATGAACAAAGTCTCGACTCATTTGGAATTTGTCAACATGCGAATAATTAGACAGGATTGCCATTGCAGACTTCTCTGACGAAAGATTTTTACTAAAAAGGAAACGCGTAAACCGAGTCCTCAATTGAGATCATGTCGATGAAGATTTTATTCGTTCACAATAATTTTCCGGCGCAGTACCGCAATCTGGCGGCGGTGTTGGCCAATGAGCCAGGATTCGAACTCGCCGCGGTTGGCGCATCGAATGCGCAACCGATGCCTTCGGTCAAGTTGATTAAATATGCTCTTCCCGACGCGGACGTCTCCGGAACGCATCCATTTGCGAGACGTTTCGATCTTGAGTGCCGTCGGGCTGAGCAGGTGCTCTATAGTCTTTCAACGCTGGCGGCCTCCGGATTTGCGCCGGATGTGATCCTTGCCCATCCCGGCTGGGGCGAAACATTGCCGTTGCGCACCATGTTTCCTAAGGCGAGGCGTCTGGTCTACTGCGAGTTTTTTTACGGCGCCGAGGGGCGCGACATCGGATTCGATCCGGAATTTCCGATATCCGGGTTGGATGGTGATATCGGGCTGCAGCTCAAGAATGCGACAACCTTGCTAGCACTCGCCGACTGCGATGTCGGAATTTCGCCCACATGTTGGCAGCAGTCGACTTTTCCAAGGCATTATCAAAGCAAGATCGAAGTCATTCATGAAGGAATCGATACGTCGCGCGTGCGACCTGACCCGCGGGCGCGCCTGATGCTTCCAAACGGCCGACAGGTCGGCCGCTCGGATGAAATTGTGACATTTGTCGTGCGTAATCTCGAGCCGCTCAGGGGCTACCACATCTTTATGCGCGCGCTTCCCGAAATACTGAGACGCCGGCCCAACGCACAGATTGTCATTATCGGCAGGGATGGATTGTCTTACGGACTTCCTCCGCCGGTGGGCAGCAACTGGAAGTCGATCTTCCTGGAGGAGGTGCGCGATCGGTTGGACATGTCGCGCGTTCATTTCATGGGCGGTGTTCCATACGACACTTTTATTGCGGCACTTCAGGTGTCATCGGCGCATGTCTACCTGACGTACCCCTTCGTGCTGTCCTGGTCGGTGCTGGAAGCGATGAGCGCCGGTTGCCTGGTGATAGGATCGGATACGCCGCCGGTGCGCGAAGTCATCAGTTCCGGAGACACCGGCGTGCTGGTTCCTTTTTTTGCGGTTGATGAGCTTGCTGAAAGGGTCGTTGAAGCGCTTCAGGAACCGGATCAGTTTAACGCAATCAGAGAGTCCGCCCGCCGCTTCGTTATCGACCACTACGATGCCTCGCGGATCTGTATTCCGCGAATGCGGCAGCTTCTCGACCTGAACGCACCCACGACGCCCGCCCGTCGAACCGTTTGGACGGGACGTCCGGCGTCGGAATGGCCAAGAGCCGTCAGGCGCTCGTCACGAAAGTCGGTCGTTCCGACCGAAAAGAAAATGTCAGACGAGGGCGACTCCGGTCCGTCTGATGAAGCTACGGTCAAACAAGACATCTCGAAGAAAGGGGCGTTACGCTGATCTGGATTTCATCCACTCTTGAGAATCAGACCAACCAACGTTTGTAATCTCGTCGATCAAGCTTCCGGGCCATTTTCAGGAATGCCCGTCAGTTCTGTCAGATCATCGACCGTACAAACCGCACCTGAGAAATCATCGTCGCTAAAATAGGCGCTGCGCGAGATCAGGACAGGAATTCCAGCGCCTGTCGCCGCAGCCAGACCGATGCCGGAATCTTCAACAGCGAGGCATTGCCGCGCGGGCAGATTCAGTTTGGAGAGTACCTGTATATAAACGTCCGGCGCGGGTTTCTTCCTTGTCACCTCGTCGCCGGCGGCAATAGCTGCGAACCACTGCTCCCAGTTCTTGCCCAGCGAGACCGACAGCAATACGTCGATATTCGGGTACGAGGTCGTCGTTGCGATCGCCAGTTGCTGGCCGCGCTGCCGCGCCGCATCCAACAAGGCGCGAACGCCCGGCCGAAGCGGGCAACCGCCCTTGGCTATCAATTCGGCGTAGAGCCTGGTTTTGATTTGGTGCAGTTCGGCGATCTCGGAATCCGACAACAGCGGCGGCTGCCCGTCTCGCGAGTTGTCGAAGGCGCGGATACGCTCCTTGCCTCCCGCCACTCGAAGCAATTCCTTATAAACGGCGCGATCCCAGCGCCAATCGAGGCCGGCTCCCGCAAAGGCAGTGTTAAACGCCTGACGATGAGCCTCCTCGGTTTCGGCAAGCGTTCCATCGACGTCGAGAATCAGGGCGCGCGCCTGAACGATCAACGCTCTGATACGATCCAGCGGCAAGTTTGCGGCAATCATTTCGCTCATTTTCCTCACACACCGACGAACAGATCGACAGATGGATGCTGCCGAAATACCTGTATTGCTTCAACCGTTGTCACGCCATTGACTCGTGCAGAGGTCTGACTCGTGCAGAGGTCGGAAGTCTTCCCGACGAATGCTGACTCGGCGGACGCCAATTGTTTGCGCATCAAAATCCAAATCTGGAGGTTTGCGCAATTTAATCATCTTGGACAAGCCAAAAGCATTTCTTATGCCGCCACGCAAGGGCCCTTGTATCCTTATCGCAGGGAAGCCACGTCAATCCGATTCGGAACGGAGTGTCGTGATCTTCTGCGAGCCTAATGGCGACAGTCGCGCGCTGAGCGGCAAGGCATCTCCTGCAATACGACGTCTCTTGCAATCGTCCCCGGCGTTTAAGCGATACCCGATCCCACAAGTCGTATTATTCTCGCAACACTATGGGCAGAGAACGCGTTTAAAGAGCTTCTAACCCGCTTTAAAGAGCTTCTAACCCGCGCAGGGGGTGCGCACCTCTCTCTGTCTTCTTCTTTATGGAGCCTGCTCTATAGAAACCCGACAGGCCGGAGGGGTGGCGTGGAAATGCAAAATTGTCATAACAAAATTGTCATAAGCAGTGCGCGGAAGAACTGGTTGCTACGATCAATGTGTTTCGGATTTGCCGGGTGGCTCACGCTTGAAGGCGGCGTCGAAACGGTCGTCGCGCAAACCAGCCTGCATGCTTCTATGGCGACCGCCGCCGCATCACTGGAAGCATCGCCTATAAGTGGTGATCCTCCTTTGCCAAATGATATGCGCCTGCGCGGCCATCAAATTCACTTCACTAGGATGGGGTTGGCGGACGATGCTGTTGCGACCGGATCATGCGAGGCGCTGCGATTTTTGTTCGACCGGCCGAATGCGATCCGGACGACACAACATAGTGCCTCGAGCTATTTGATTAAATTCCCAATCTTGTTTGAATCACTCCGTTCTATTCGTGAATAATTGACTCGCATTCCGTCAGCGGGAGGCGCACACTTTCTCGTACCACCACGATGGTTGTGGCTTCTAATGAGGGATCAGGAGAACGCTGCTCGCGCTCCTCTCCTTCAAAACAAGGGAGCAACGGCATGAAGGTGCGGCGTTTTACTCAGCTAAAGTCTTTGAAAGATCGTCTGGTCGAGTTTGCGGCAAATGCCCGTAAGGCTGCCGACGAACTGCCTCCGGGTGCTCGCAGGGATGAAGCGTTAAAGAGGGCTCGTCGGGCAGACACGGCGGCCCACATCGATGCGTGGGCGAATTCGTCGGGGCTGCGGACGCCAAAGTAAACACGGTTTCGGTGGCGCACGGTTTCAGGCCAAGGCGCGTGGATCGCATAGTCGTCATCCAGGATGCGCGAGCCCCTACGGTTCGATCACCAAAGTAGCGGGCTGCACCGAGAGTTCGGCATGGAAGGGCCTTGCCCAACAGGCAATCCAATATCGGCCGCTGTTCTCTTGTATCGGGAGTGTGATGAAAGACGGTCTCGAATGAGATCAAGGAAAGAGCCATCCTCTTTCGAGAATGGCTCGAAGGCGAAGCTGGAAATCTTTCAGCCCTGTGTACTGCCGTTACCTTGTTTGCAGCCATACGTCGCAAGGATGATCATGTTGGAGTGATTCGGCTGTAACCTGATCAACACAGCGTCCTTTTCCCGTGAGCCCTCAAGTGCATCAGCGATATCAGCTGCGCAGTATCCTGCGGCGGCGCGGGGTATGGTCGCCGTTGTTGGTCGCGTGCGGTTCTGGTCCCCGATGCCCCGCCACGCCATTCAGCGTGACCGGGAAACAAACGGACGCCCGCAAAAGAAGCCTGCGTTAATTATAGCGTTTTCGAACGAAGCCTGTCCTCTGGCTTGACCCGAGGATGGATACCGGTGCGCGTGAAGAAAACGCGTCAAAATTCTAGAGTCTCACTTCTGATTCCAGCAGAAGCGGGACTCCAATGGGATCGCCTCCGGCCTCATTCGGAACGGAACGGCTACCCCTTCCGCCGGTTGATAAATTGGGCAGTCCGGGAGGAACACGATGCCTTACGCACTATTCGATCGCGACAGACGCATCGGTAAATCGGCGTCGACCGAACTGGACGTCTGGAAAGAAGCGCTGCGGGCGGGTCGCATTTCAGATCTTCCGGTCGCCGACGAGGAGGGCGGTCAGGTCTTGCCGCGTGGCCTCCATGTAAAGCGGGTGGACGAGGATTTTGCGCCGCGGCCGGAGTGGAATCTCCCGACCGAAATTTCATGAAGCCATTGCACGAATGGGCTGGAATATGGCGATCGTGTCGCCGGCGGCCATGCGGACTGACTCGGGTTTCCAGGCTTTCCCCTCGGCCGGCAACCAACCCGTGCAACTTCTGAACAACGGTGAGTTGCGGAACGGCCTCCGGGTGCCGACCGCAGTGACGCGCGGTCGGGGGCGATTCATCCGATGCAAAAAGGTGGTCGCAGAGACGCTGTCCATCCGGCTGCGCGCGTGTCAAAGCATACGATGGGGTGCGCCTAGCGGCGCGGTCCGGCCACCCGGAGAAATATGTCTTGCGTTACAGCATAATATGGGTTTCTTTCGAGCAAAGATACCTTCACGGAGAACAAAAATGACGGCTCCATCATCAAAGGGTGTGGCCGAAGGCGATCTGCGTCTGGTTGCACTCTCGCTCATTTCCGAGACGCCTCGTCATGGTTACGAGGTCATTCAAACGATCGAGAAAATGACGTCCGACTGGTTCTTGCCCAACCCCAACGTCATCCATCCGATGCTGGCCAGTCTTGTGGACGAGCGCTGTCTGACCGCGTCTGCCGATCCGCCGAGGCTTTTCACCATCACCGACGAAGGACGCGCCTATCTCGAGCTGAACTGCGATCGTGCCGACGCCGTCGTCGGCCGCCTGAAGGCGCTAGGCGAACGCGTTGCCCGCTGGCGCAACGCTCTCGGAATGGCGGAAAGGCTGAAGGACGCCGACGCGGACGCTACAGAAGGCCTGCTGGATGTCCTCGCCCGCGCGTCCATGCAGAGAAAATAAGCCCTGCGAGGGGCCGACACGTGCGCGGTCGCCATCAACCTCTCCGCTCCGGAGTTGAAACCGGCAGCGGAGATGGATGCGACTGCGGCTCGTGGAACGGGTGATGCGAGCCTGCTTCGGGCCGCCGAAAATGGCCCCGCTCGGTCTTCATCGAAAACCGATCAACTCCGGGCCGGGCGGCCCGTTGCCTGTTCAGTGAGGTTTCGGCTGAGCGGTTCCTGGTCGAAAATCCGGTCGGGCGGATGATCGGGGACGTCGGGAAGCTGGTGGGGCCGGCTCTCGGCGTTGCCGGGGACTCGCCGGAAAGGCGGCGTGCTATCTCTCAACGATGGACGTGAGCTGCCGGTGTGTTCCATGCCTCAACGGAAACATCTCGATGATCCGTCATTGCCGGGCTTGACCCGCACATCCATCATCTTCGGAAGAAAACGGATGCACGGGTCATAAAGGCGGTCGAAAGTGACGCTCGTTCTTCGTATTGGCTATGCCCGCCCGTGACACCGGAGCATGGATTGAGTCCGTGCAATCGGCAGCCGCCCTCGAGCATTTTCCGGCTAGAGCCTTTCCGCTTCTGATGGAACTCAGAAGCGGGGCTCTATGATTTTGATTAGACGCGTTTTCTTGACGCGAACCGGTATCCGCTTTTGCGGAATACGCGCTAATCTTTCTGCAGAGTGTGAGTGAAGTACCACAGCGTGCCGTTAAGCACCATCGCACCCAGGATGTTGCCGATGGTGACCGGGATCTGATTCCACACCCACCACTCGTAGATGCTCACGTTAGCACCGGAGAGGATAGCGGTCGGGAACAGCCACATGTTGACCACGGTGTGCTCGAAGCCTAGCGCAAAGAACATTCCGATCGGGATCCACATCAGGACAACCCGGCCCACGGTGCTGCGCGTGGCTTTGGACATGACGGACCCAAGGCTCACCAGCCAGTTACAAAGCACGCCCTTGCCAATGGCGGCGCACCAGCCAATGGCGCCGTAATGGATATAGCTCACCTTGGCCTCAGCGGTGTGGGCGATGACTTTGAGCATGCCGTCCGGCGGGATGGCCCCACCCTTGGTCAATGAGAACCACAGCAGCCAGCCGAAGAAGATGCCTCCGAGCAGATTGCCACCCAGAGTCCAAATCCAGTTACGAATTAATTGTAACGGCGTGATCGTCCCGGCGTACATGCCGATGGGCATCGTCGCGAAGCTGCCGGTCGCCATCTCCAGGCCGAGGAAGCTCAGCGTGACGTAGCCTGCCGGGAAGACAAGTCCGGCCACGGCGAGCGGTATGCCCGCGGCGACCATGGCGAATACCACACAGGCTCCGTAGGCCAGAAAGGGCGTGCATAGAAAGCCGCGAATGAGCAGGTGTAGGGTGCCGAACTTGGCTTTCTTGGCGGCATCCGCGGCTATCGCGGCTCCCATATCCGACGGTGGCACCGTTTCGATTACAACGCTGGCATTCGCATAATCGGCCATTGCGCGTTCCCCCCTGAATTTTGATTTTTCCGGTCACCGCCTTTAGGCAGCGCCGTTAGCGCGCAAACGCATATCAGATATCTGCATACCGTGCAACGGAATGTCCTGATCCGCGCGCGAAATTTCGCACGCGGGGTTTGACAGGCGTGGGGGAACAGCGACCGGGCGGGCCGTGGCACAACGCGCGTGGCCGGATCAGATCGCGAGCGACGTCGCAAAGCGAGTCGCTGCCGATCTTCCGCTTGTCCGGATAGGCGGACCGATTATTCCGCCATGGTCTCGATCTGCTCGTTGAACCAGTCCAGATCTTTCTTCCAGCCGGCATTGTCCGGCGCGCGCATGACGACGCGCTCCATGGCGGCTTGTCCTTGCCGCAGCGCAACCAGCGCATTGTCGTGGTCATTGGATCGACGATACATCTCGGCAAGATGCCCTTGGCTCACGGCAACGCTGCGCTGCAAGTCGACGTTGCCGGGATTGGCGAGTGACAGCCGCTCGCTGATCGCGAGCCCTTCGTTAAAGGCTTTCAGCGCCTCGGCCTGATTGCCCAACCCTTCCAGCACTTCGCCGATACGATCGTGGGATGCCGTAAGATCGCGCTGCCAGGCGACGTTGGCGGGGTCGCTTTGCGCCAGTCGCTCCCTGATCGCAAGAGCGTCGCGGAAGGCTTTCAGCGCCTCGGCCTGAGCGCCCTGCGAATCCAGCACGTCGCCGATACAATCGTGCGACACCGACAGACTGCGCTGCCAGCTGGCGTTGCCTGGATCGTTGCGCGCCAACCGCTCTCTGATCGCAAGGGCGTTGCGGAAGGCTTTCAGCGCGTCGGCCAGATTGCCTTGCGCCACCAGCACGTCGCCGACCTTTTCGTGCGACACCGACAGATCGCGCTGCCAGCCGGTGTTGTCGGGATGGGCCTGCGCCAGTCGCTCGGCAATTGCGAGCTGGTCCTCGAAGGCCTTCAGCGCCTCACCCAGATTGTCCTGAGCCATCAGCACATCGCCGAGACGATCGTAGGACACCGCCAGGCCGCGTTGCCAGTCAACATTATCCGGGTCGGCGTTTGCCAGCCGCTGTCTGATCGTCAGCCCGTCATGGAAGGACTTCAACGCTTCGGGCAGACTGCTCTGCGCCACATGCACGTCGCCGACCTTGGAGTGGGACACCGACAGATCGCGCTGCCAGCCGATGTGGTCGGGCTCGGCACGCGCCAGCTCCTCGGCGATCGCGAGTCCTGTGCGGAAAGCTGTCAACGCATCGGGCAGCTTGCCTTGCGTCACCAACACGTCGCCGACACGATCGTAAGAGAGCGACAGACTGCGTTGCCAGCCGGTGTTGTCGGGATGGGCCTTCGCCAGCCGCTCCTTGATTTTGAGCCCGTCGCGCAAGGCCTCCAGCGCCTCGGGCAGCTTGCCCTGCGCCATCAGCACGTCGCCGATGCGATCGTAGGACAGTGTCCGGTCGCGCTGCCACTCGTTGTCATCGGTGTCGGCGGCGCGCGCCAGTTGCTCGGTGATATCGAGCTGGTTGCGGAAGGCTTCCAGCGCCTCGGGCAGCTTGTCCTGCGCCATCAGCGCTTCGCCGATCTTTTCGTGCGACAGCGACAGACCGACCCGCAGCTCCGTATTGTCAGGGTCGGCGTTCGCCAGCCGCTCGGCTGCCGCAAGCTGGCTGCGGAAAGCTTCCAGCGCCTCGGGCAGCTTGCCCTGCACCGCCAGCACGTCGCCGATCTTTTCGTGCGACAGCGACAGATCGCGCTGCCGGGCGGCGTTGCCGGGATCGGCACTCGCCAGGCGCTCCCTGATCGCGAGCCCGTCGCGGAAGGATTTCAGCGCCTCGGGTAGCTTGCCCTGCGCCACCAGCACGTCGCCGACACGGTCGCGTGAAACCGACAGGTTGCGCTGCCAGCCGGCGTTGTCGGGATCGGTGCGAAGCAGCTGCTCGAACGCTCCTTCGATCGCGTTCAAGACGATCATGCGGGCATCGGGAGGTACATGCCGTTCGGCCACGTCGTCGAGATTGAAGAGGAATCGCTCAGCCGCGAGTGAGCGGACAGAATTATCGGGGTTGTCGAGCAAACGGCAAATCTCTTGCGCCGCGCTCGCCGGCGTGCCTGTCGCCGGCGAAATCATGGCGTCGGCGAGCGCGCGCGTGGCGCCTTGCAGCTCCGCCTCGCTCAACGATGAATCGCCATAATACCGGGCCGCGCGGATATAGTCCTTGCTCGCCAGCAGATGGACCATGGTTTCAGTCGCGCGCAGCCGGTCGTCCGGCGCCAGGGTCAGAAGGTGATCGGCGATCAACAGGTGCAGTTGGGGATTCGAGAGCCGCAGCGCCGCGAGGCGTGAGCGGGCGGCAGCCCGCGCCTGGGCGTGATTGAAATTCCACTGCGCAAGATCGCCATGCTGGTGAATCTGGCCGTGGAACAGGCGACGCAGTGCGGCGAAACGCGATTCGTCCCAGGGCTCGCCGCTGACCTGCGGCAGCAATTGACGAAAATCGCTCTCTCGCCATCCCGCCCGGCTCGCGGAAATGAGGCCGATAAAGGCCGACGTAACGGCGGGGCCCAACTGTTCGGACGCGCTGTCGAACGTTGCGTGATAAAGGCGTACAATATCCGTCGGCATGGCGCCGACGGTGTCGAGCATCAAACTCGCGAGGCGTTCCTCCGGAGGGCCGGCAGATTCGCGCTGCATGTCGGCAAGATCGTCGCTGTCGAGCCGTTCCAGATCCTCGAGGGCGAGCACCAGCCACAACGGATTGCCCCACGCCGGCGCGCCCGCATGCTTCTTCGCGAGCAGCGCATCGATCACCGACGGTGCCAACTCGCGGTGATTGCGCTTGCATACGGCACCGATGATGCCGCTCGCCTCGGTCATGTCCAGCGGCGGCAAAGCCAACGCTTCCGCGCCCGAACGCTCGGCCAGCGCCTTGGAGGCGCCGCCGGCAATGGCGGTTGCGACAAGTCGCGTATTGGCCGGCCACATCCGCGGCAGCCAGGTCGTAAACTTTCCGCGCGGGGTCTTCTTGAACTGGTCGATCGCGTCGATCAGCATAACCACGCGCCGCTGCGGCGCCATCCGCGCGAGCAGCGAGGCGAAAGCCTTCTCGACAATCTCCGGGTCGATATTAGCAGCGAGGTCAACGTCGCCGACGCCGAGCGCGCTGCCGAGTTCGCCGATCCAGCGGCGCAGCATGGCATCGACCGATGAGGCCCGCGGGCTGGCGCCGGCGGCGTGCGCGAGAACGAAAGCGTCGCTCTCCTTCATGCGGCGGAGAAGTTCGCCGAACAGCGCGCTCTTGCCCGAACCCGGATCGCCGGTAATGCAGATGCCCCACGGCGTGGCTTCTTTCGTGGGCAAGAGGTTTTCTTTCACGGTGGAAAGGCAGAGGTCGGTGACATGCGCAATGATCGACTGCCTGCCAACGAAGTCGCGGGCGCGCTCATTGGCAAAGTTTTCGAGCGAGCTGCGCTCCGCCTGCATGTCCTCGATCGTGCTGCTAACGGATACCGGACGCGATTGCGACATCGTGGAGACCTCACTGAACAACTGATTTTATAGCATCGTCATGGAATTGGACAAATCCGGCAACTTCGTCGCGACATCAACCAGGAAACGTTCAGGTCGAATCCTCGCTGACGCGCCGCACCGCCGGCACGCAAGGTCTTGATTGGCGACCTCGTGAAAGACCTCCGCATGGTCGCATTCGAACGACCGCTTGGAGTGTGTCGTGCAGAGGTGGCGCCTGCCAGCGGGCGTTCAAGCCCCGACCGGCGACGCTCCAGCCCGAAGCAACCGGAGCCATCATGGAGATAACGAAGTAACTGACGCCTCTGGTTAGAGTGCCACGAAACGGCGACAGCGCGGATGTGCGGGCCGTAACGCGGGTGAGCGCCGACCAAGCCTTGTACGAGCTTTCCAAGTCAAGCACTATTTCACGGCATTCTTCATTCTCTATACCCGGTTTTCGGTTTGACCTGGAAACCCCTTAATCTTGCTCCGACCACATGGTGGGAGCTGGTGTGCAAGTGGTGTCAAGGGCTGTTGCCACTCTGGATTAACCCCATGCTCCGTCGCCTGGAAACCGGCGCCGGACCGGGCTTGAACAGATCGGCAGGCCCGTGGAACGTGCCGAGAGCGCGCCCTCTGTACGGGCTTGAAACCACTGCGTCAACGTGCCGGCGTACCGGTAAGCGGGAAATCGCCGAGGCAGGTGGGGTTTACCTGATGCAGTCCGCGCCGGCGGAAGGGGCAGTCCGACAAACCGCTCGTTCTGAACCATCGGGGCGGCTGTCACAGCGACAGGGATTGGAACCGGCCGGGTATTAAAACTCCCGTCCGCTCATTATCGCCGCGTCGAGCAGTTTCGTCGCGTTTTCGACGGCCTGCCTGAAGACTTCGGCCTCTTCCTCCAAGGACATTCCGGTCATTGTGGAGTTCTTCAGATCGCGGATGCAGTTGTCGCGGAGCATCATAAGAGAAGTATCATCAAGCAGATGGCCGCTGAGGACATGCCTGATGAGCTGGGCTGTAAAATTCTCGAACACAAGCGTGATCATACCCGCTTGGGCTGCGCTGCGAGTTGCATTCTGGAGGATCTGCTTTTCATCCATCGCGTCGCTTCATCTGTTTGCGCCGGAGAAGAGGAGCTTGCTGTTTTGGTGGTGCCTTTCGGAGCCATGAAGGAGCAAGGCGGTGGCGGCATGAAGGGGTAGGGCGGCTTGACGCCCTTCGCGTCTCTGTCGAAGCCGCGACGCGTCAGAATCGAGACTAGCCTTTTCCAGCTCATCCGGCCAACAGCTTTTTGCCGATCCGCCGGTGGCCCTCGCGAGACCGCATGCAAACGAAAGCCCGAGTGGTTTATGACGGCCCGGTTGGTTACCAACCGGGCATCGGCCGCCTCATGCCTGCACGGACGGCAGTCCCGGCTCGTACCGATCCTGAGCCCGGCGTTCGATCGCGTTCCGGCACCAAGCCGTCATTGCCTCGATGTCGGGCTTCAGACGCGTCGCGGAATCTCCGGCGAAGGCCAGAAAGTCCCCGAGGTTTTGCGTGGAAACGCCGATGAGAAGCGGGATACCGGCAATCAGGGCCTCGGCAATGACGGCTCGTAGCCCCCGGCCTTGCGCTTCTTCCCTGCCGAACTTGTTGATGACCACCAGATCGACATGTTCGAGCACCGCGCGCTCGATCCAGGCGTCGATGCGCGCGAAGGCGTCCTGATCGAGCCGGCAGCCCCTCGCTTCGTTGCCACGGTCGAACGAGATCTTGACCTCGTCACCGCCCAACAGATCCTTGACATACATATCGCATCGACGCCGGCCTTCACGGTGCGGGTTTGACTGGACCACGCCACCGAGCTTGTAACCGGAGGCGGCGAGAGCGGCTGCGCATTGAGCTATGAGAGCATCCCTGACAAGACCGTCATCATAAGCGACGACCCCGATCGGGCTCAGGCCGGGGTCCGTATGCCCGGTGGAAATTTGGGGAGCAGGACGCCGCTCCATCGTTTCCTCGTCTGCATCAGCCATGTCTTAAGTCAGCCACTCTTGAATCCGCTACGATCTCGATCGCTGCTCGGGGGTGTCCATCTGCGGCGGCGTTCAATCTCCGGCACGCCGTGTCCGGCGCAGAGAAAGCCGCGGGTGCTTCTTTTGAGCGGCGCCACGGTTCATTCCGCAGCGCACGTTGCCTCTTTTTCTGCGGCGGGCTGGCCACAGAATGGCACATGTGGCGAGTGAAACCGACCCAAAGCGGCATGTCAAGAGCGCCCATTTCAAGACGGTGCAAGGTTTTGGCGAGGTTCATGGCGCCGAATCCGGCTTGCCGAGTAGACGGCGGAATGGGAGTTTGCCCGGAGCGTTTGCCACCGGGGTTTTCCGTGAAAACAGCCATCACCGAATTGTTCGGGATCCAGCATCCGATCGTCCAGGGCGGTATGCATTATATCGGCTTCGCGGAGCTGGCTTCCGCGGTCTCGAACGCGGGCGGTCTCGGCATCATCACCGGGCTGACGCAGAAAACGCCGGACCTGTTGGCGAAGGAGATCGTGCGCTGCCGCGGCATGACCGACAGGCCGTTCGGCGTGAATCTGACGTTTCTACCCGCGTTCACCGCGCCGCCGTATCCCGAATATATCCAGGCGATCGTGGAAGGCGGCATCGGGATCGTCGAGACGGCGGGTCGCAACCCGGAGCAGTACATGCCCGCGCTAAAGACCGCCGGCATCAAGGTGATCCACAAATGCACCTCGGTGCGGCACGCGCTGAAAGCGGAACAGATCGGTTGCGATGCGGTCAGCGTCGACGGCTTCGAGTGCGGCGGTCATCCCGGCGAGGACGACATGCCGAACATGATCCTGCTGCCGCGCGCGGCCGACGAACTCAGGATTCCATTTGTGGCTTCGGGCGGCATGGCCGATGCGCGCAGCCTTGTCGCCGCGCTGGCGTTGGGCGCCGCCGGCATGAATATGGGCACGCGCTTCATCGCGACCAAAGAGGCGCCGGTGCATGACAACGTGAAAAAGGCGCTGATCGGGGCTTCCGAACTCGACACCCGGCTGATCATGCGCGCGCTGCGCAACACCGAGCGCGTGCTCAACAACCGCAAGGTCGAGAGACTGATGGAGATCGAACGGGAAAAAGGCGAGAGCCTCAAGATCGGCGACATCATCGAGGAGGTCGCCGGCGTCTATCCCAAGGTGATGATCGACGGCGACATGGATGCCGGCGCGTGGAGCTGCGGCATGACGGTGGGCCTGATCCACGACGTGCCGAGCTGCAAGGAGCTGATCGACCGCATCATGGTCGATGCCGAGCGGATCATCCGCCGGCGCCTGACCGGCCTGCTCGACGGCAAGGCGGCGTAAAGCGAATTGCGGAAACTATAGCGTTTTCGAGCGAAGTGGCTACCGGTTCGCGTGAAGAAAACGCGTCGAAACAAAAACATAGAGCCCCGCTTCTGATTCCATCAGAAGCGGAAAGGCTCTAAATCGTCGAGTGGTTGCGGCGCTTTCAAAAGCGTCAGCCGTCGCGGCCGATATGTTTGTGGCGAATGCGGCGCACGACCGACCAGATCGACAGCGCCGCCACCGGAATGAAGGCCGCAGTCAGATAACCCGGCTCGACGGGGACCATCCCGGATTCGTGGAGCGCCTTGGCGACATAGCCGAACAGGCTGACCACATAATAAGTGATGGCCGCGACCGACAGCCCCTCGACGGTGGTCTGCAGCCGGAGCTGCATCCGCGTGCGGGCGTTCATCGATTTCAAGAGTTCCTGATTCTGCTGTTCGAGCTCGACGTCGACACGCGTGCGCAGCAGGTTCGCCGCGCGCGACAGCTTGAACGACAGGTTCTCCTGACGCGCCTCGGTGGTCACGCAGGTCCGCATCGCCGGCGCCATTCGCCGCGCCAGGAACGACGTCCACGTCGGCAACCCGGACACCTTGCGCTCGCCGATGGTCGCCAGCCGCTGCTGCACGATCTCGTAATAGGCGCGGCTGGCGCCGAAGCGGAATACGCTCGCAGCCGCGCCAGCCTCGACCTCGGCCGCCAGCGCCGTCAATTCGTCGA
The DNA here is from genome assembly GCF_036964665.1 of Nitrobacter sp. NHB1. Taxonomy (NCBI): domain Bacteria; kingdom Pseudomonadati; phylum Pseudomonadota; class Alphaproteobacteria; order Hyphomicrobiales; family Nitrobacteraceae; genus Nitrobacter; species Candidatus Nitrobacter laanbroekii. The sequence goes on along the minus strand of NZ_JBAMDA010000001.1, from coordinate 1,776,230 downwards.
GCAGATGGCGGTTGTCTGCGAGATTGCCGTTGTTGCGCATCTTGTCGGTCACTTCCGCGAGCCGTTGCTCGACGGCGCTGATCGAAGGCGCGAGCCGCTGCGCTTCCGGCAAGCCGAGCAAAGCCAAAGTGCGATAGGTCTCGATCTCGATCACGCGTTGCGCCAGCGCGCCGGCGCGATCCGGATTGAGTTTGCGGTCGACTATCAGAATTCGCACGAAGCCGGACGGATCGGGCTGGAAGTCGGTGGCGTAGATCGCCGCGCCGTCGCTGTTTTCGGCAAGCGCGAGACTGTTGCGATCGAACAGCCGCTCCGGCGGTTGGACGGCGGGCCCGTCGGCGAGCACGTGCATATCGATGGCGACAATAAGTGGACCGGGTTGCGGCACGAGCTGCATCGGGGCAGCGAGCGCCGCGGCCGCTGGATGAAACGGAATTCCGTCAGGTTGGGAGGGCAGCTCCCAGGTATAGGTCGTGAATTCGGAATGCTGCTCCCATCGTAGCACGGTCGTACCCAACGTGACGCGATAGTGCCGCTCGGCAAAGGTCGGCACCGGCAGGCCGCGCGCCTCGCAGAATTTCGCCAGATTGACGCGGTCGGCCTGGGCGCGTTCTCCGGCTGTCTCGAACGCGAAATGCAGGATGCGGGCAGGAACGGACAGCGCTGTGAACGGCCGCGCATGCAGTTCACCCAGGATCGCGGTCCGCAGTGGATGCGGCGTCAGCCTGGCGGCCTCTCCGTCCCCAATCGAGACTTCCGCGGTCATGCGATCCTCTCCGGCGATGTGTTGCCTTGTTGTCGTGGCTTGTAGCGGCTTGGCGATGACGTGCGCAACGACCGCGCATCACGCGACGCTCCTGATAGGCCGATAACGATTGCCGATCAACGGCGATGCCGCCGGCGGCAGACGCGGAAGCGGGGCGTGACGCCAAGCTTCAATAATGCGGCGGTGGCTCGTTGGCGGGGCCGGGTCGGTTGGCTTCGGCCTCCCGCACGCGCTCGCCGAGCTCGGCGAGCTGCCGCGTCAGCGCGTCGATCTGCTTCCACTGCGCGGTGACGGCCTGGTTCAGGGTTTCGATGGTCTCCTCCTGATAGGTCAGGCGCATCTCCAGCGCATCGATGCGATCCGCGAAAGTCTTGTCAGTCATCGCCGGGCGCTCCGTCCATGAGCCGGCCCGCGCGTCGGGATTCCGTCAGCCCGTGACCGAGCGCGATCCGGTCGTCGAACACAAAACATTCGCCCCGCCAGCGGCTTTCGCTCTCGGGAATGCCTTCGAGGTATTTCAGGATGCCGCCCTTGAGGTGATAGACCTCCTTGAAGCCGCGCGACAGCAGATGGGAGCTGGCCTTTTCGCAGCGAATGCCGCCGGTGCAGAACATGGCGATCCTGCGATGCCTGTCCGGATCGAGCGTTTGCGCGACGAAATCCTTGAACTCGCCAAAACGCGCGAGTTGCGGATCGACCGCGCCTTCGAAGGTGCCCATCGCCACCTCGAAGGCATTGCGGGTATCGATGAGAAGCGTGTCGGGCGCAGCGATCAGGTCGTTCCAGTCCTTCGGTTCGACATAGATGCCGACCGCGCGGGTCGGATCGGTTGCGGGGTCGCCGAGCGTCACGATCTCCTTCTTGAGCCGAACCTTCAGCCGCGCGAACGGCATCGTCGAGGTGCGCGAGAATTTCAGCTCGAGATTGTCGAGCCGGCCGGAGAACAGCGTGCCGGTTTGCAACTCTGCGATCAGCGCGCCGATGGCGTCCGGCATTCCGGCGACGGTGCCGTTGATGCCCTCCTCGGCGAGCAGGATCGTGCCTTTGACGGAAAGCCCGGCGCAGAGCGCGCGCAGCGGCTCGCGCAACGCACGAAAATCCGGCAGCGGTGCAAATTGGTACAAAGCGGCGACCTTGAGCATGGCGGGGGTTTATCAGTCCGCGCCGCGTCGCGAAACCCATGCATTGATAGCGCGTCGATGCCGTTTTTCTGTCGTCGCCTTCCGCGTGCAGATAGGTCATCCCGACAGCTTCGCGGCAAGTGGCCGCTGCACACGACAGTCCGGTTCTCCACAAAGGCCGGCTGAACGCTTGGCTATGAGGGACGTCTTGCCGCACAAAAAAGACCGGCCCCGCAAGGGCCGGTCCGTCAGGTTAAAACGCATCGTTCGGTCCAGATCAAAGCTTCTTGTTGACCGCGTCCGCCGCCTTGTCCGCAGCGTCCTTGGTCGCTTCCTTGGCGTCGCCAAGCGCTTTCTGGCCTTTGCCCTTCATTTCCTGCATCGCGCCTTCACCGCGCAACTTGTCGGATCCGACGGCTTCGCCGACACCCTGCTTCGCCTTGCCGATCGCTTCGTTGGCGGCACCCTTGATCTTGTCGGTGGTGGAACCCATAAGTCGTCCTCCTTTGCGTTGAGCCCGGACAACGCGCCGAGCTTTGAAGGGTTCCTGCGACGGCAAAGGAGTGATCCGGAATCTGATTCAAGAAAGTTCCCGGGAGGAAAGTTCATGAGCGAGTCGCAGGGAACAACTCGCTCATGATGGATTCGATTCTAGTGGTATTCCGCGACCCGCGGTTTCAAATTCACTCCACTAAATTAGGCGGCTCTGACCGTTGTGAGGAATTTTTCGACCTCAAGCTTGAGGCGATCGGTATTGCCGGCCAGGGTCTTTGCCGCTGCCAGAGCCTGTGAAGAGGCGCTACCTGTTTCGGACGCTCCGTTGCTGACCTCGATGATATTGGAGGAAACTTCCGAGGTTCCGGCCGCGGCCTGCTGGACGTTGCGTGATATCTCCTGAGTTGCAGACGCTTGTTCTTCGACTGCCGAGGCGATCGTCGCGGAAATCTCCGCGATCCTGCCGATGACAACGCCAATCTCCTTCACGTTAACGACGGAATCATCCGTCGCCGTCTGAATGCTTGCGATCTGCTGACCGATTTCGGCGGTCGCCTTGGCGGTTTGCTCGGCCAAGGCCTTCACCTCGGACGCCACCACCGCGAAGCCGCGGCCTGCCTCGCCTGCGCGGGCGGCCTCGATCGTGGCATTGAGCGCCAACAGGTTGGTCTGGCTGGCAATCGTGCTGATGAGTTCAATCACGTCGCCGATCTTGGCGGATGCCTGCGACAGCGAAGTGATCCGCTGGTCGGCGCTATGCGCCTTTTGCGCCGCGTCGCTCGCGATTCTCGAGGCTTCCTGGACCTGCCGGCTGATTTCGTTGACGGACGCCGCCATCTCCTCGCTGGCCGAGGCCACGGACTGAACGTTGACCGTTGCTTCCTCGGAGGCCGCGGCCACAGCGGAGGAAAGCTGGTGGGTCTGTTCGGCTGTGCGGGTCAGGGAGGTCGCCGAGCCTTCGAGTTGGGTTGCTGCCGAGGATACCGTCTGGATCACTTCGCCGACCGCCGCCTCGAAACTGTCGGCGAGCCTGTGCATGTCCGCCTTGCGCTGCTGGGCAGCAAGTTGATCCTGCTGCATCTTGGCTTCCGCTTCGTCGCGCGCTTTCTGCTCGGCCTTGACTTTGAAGGTCTCGACCGCCCGCGCCATATCGCCCATTTCGTCCTGGCGGTCGAGTCCGGGCAAGGCTACGCCAAAATTGCCTTTTGCAAGTTCACCCATCGCGCCCGTCAGCGCAGACAGCGGTCGCAGGATTCGCGAGAACGCAATCCAGAAGCTGACCAGCGCCAGGATGATACAGCCGAGCAATATCAATCCGGAGATGAGCAGTTTGGACCCGTTGTTTGCGGCTTCCTTGGCAGCTTCCTGGTCGGCAGCTTCACCGACCGCATCGGCCAGCCGAAGGATCGAATTGATCGCGGTGGTCGCCCGCGCGACATAGTCGTTGCCGCTGATGTTGTACTCACCCGTCTCGGCTGTCGCGAGCACGCCGTCGCGTGTCTGGCCGTAGACCTGGAAATAATCCTTCTCGACGTCCGCGATCGCATTATCGACCTTTTTCGGCAAGTCGGCTCGCATTCGGATTGGTAAGATTGTTTCCCATGCTAACTCAACTATTCCGCGGAAACCGGCAATCTTCTGAAAGCCGCTCGTTGTGAGCTTGGCGCGAGAGCCAACCATTCCTCCGAGGAATGCACGTTCCCTTCCGGCGTTCTCGGCCATCTCCGCCGTCAAATTGCGCAAGCTGACCAGTTGCGTTAGAGCCGCAGTCGGCGGACGCGTCAGCGTTTCCAACGTCAGTCGCAGCTTGTTGCCGGAGACGTCGATCAGCTTGGTGATTGCCGGCGAGAAGCCCTCAACGACCTCCGGGCTGCGTTCCGATCCCCGTTTGGGAAGATTCTCATCGAGCCTGGTACGAAAGCCGACGAACGCCTGGAACGTGCTCTCGGCCTCCGAGATCTGCGTCTCTGCAGATTTCATCGCCGGGATCCCGTGCAGCAGTTGAGCAGCCTCTGAAAATGCGTGGTCGGCGGTTTGCCGCGTGCTCATGATCCGGGGGCGGAGTTCAGCAGGTAGGGCATCGGGCGACTTCAGCGGCGCATTCGTAAGCCCGCGCTCGATCGCCCATTGCCCTGCGCTTCGCAACAGCAATTGCGAGATGTGGTTCACTTCGAGAAATGCTTCGGATTTCTGCCGCTGTTCGTAAGCCTGATAGGCCGCCATTCCGGCGGAAAGGGCGCCTATCACCACGAGCGCAGAGACGATTGCAGGCAGAGTAACGCTGATCTTCGCCTTCATTTTTGGATTCCTTCCAAAATACAGATGAATTCTCACCAATCCACAGTTCTAGTCGGACGGGAATCAGCCTCCTGCCTCTGACGGTTACCTCTGCCGATTCGGCTTACGGACGTTTTTTTGATGCGCGTGGCCCGCAGTGCCCGCGCAGTCCGTGTTGAAGCCTGCGGTATCTTTGAACGGGCATGATTAAAATTTTATCTACCTTTGAGTGGCGCGGTCCGTGACCGTGACTTGCACTCGGCGGCCAATCCGACCGCTCCTGACCAGCCTCTCCGTCTGCATGATCGCTTCGGATTAAGCTCGGTGGATTGCTTTCTTTAGAACCGCTGACTTGTTGGGTGGCTGATTAGCCGCGCTCCGCCGCCGTCCAGCGCGCCTCCCATTTTCCCGGAACCCGGACCTTGACCGGACAACTCATCGTTCACGGTTTTATGATCTATGATGAATATTGACAATCGTTAGTAAACACTCCACAGTACGAAAGGATCGGCCTCCTGAAGGATTCTCCCGATGCTGTCTCATCCCTCTTTCTCCCGGTTTTCCAGGTTCTCTCGGTCTCCCAGATATTTGCCGCTCGTTCTGGTCGTCCTTCCGGCGCTGGCGCTGGGGGGCTGCAATGAATCGGCCGCCGAGAAAGCCGAGCCGGCCCGCCCCGTTCTGACCGCCACCGTGCATTACGAGGCGGAAACGCCAGACCGCAGCTTCGTCGGCACCATCAAGCCGCGGATCGAGACCGACATGGGTTTCCGGGTGCCCGGCAAGGTCGCGAAGCGTCTCGTCGAGGTCGGCCAGATCGTCCAGGTCGGCCAGCCGCTCGCCACCCTCGATGAAGTCGATCTCAAGTTGCAGGCCGAGCAGGCGCTGGCGGAATTGGGCGCGGCCAAAGGCGTGCTGGCGCAGGCCGCCGCCGCCGAAACGCGCGCGAAGGAATTGCGCGCGAAGGGTTGGAGCACGGATGCTCAACTCGATCAGGCCAGGGCCGCCGCCGACGAGGCGCGGGCGCGGCTGAACCGCGCGCAGCGCTCGGTCGAACTGACCAAAAACTCTTTGTCCTATGCGACGCTGACCTCCGACACCCACGGCGTGGTGACTGCGACGTTGGTCGATGCCGGGCAGGTGGTTGCCGCGGGTCAGGGCGCGATCCGCATCGCGCGCCTCGGCGAAAAGGAAGCGGTGGTCGCAATTCCGGAAACGTTGATCGGCCGCGCCAAGACTGGCGCCGCGAGCGTGTCGCTGTGGTCGGAGCCCGGCAAAACCTATACGGCGAAACTGCGCGAGATCGCGCCGACCGCCGATCCCGCGACCCGGACCTACCTCGCCAAGTTCTCGCTGCCGGACGCCGACGACAAGGTGTCGCTCGGCATGACGGCGACGCTGACGCTCGCCGACGCCGCCACCGCGCGTGTGGCGCGGGTGCCGCTGTCGGCGCTGTTCAGCCAGGGCGGTCCGTCGTCGCTCTATGTCGTCGATGACAAAGGCGACGTCGCGCTGAAGCCGGTCACTGTCAAATCCTACGAGAGCGACGACGTCATCATCACCGGCGGTGTTGACGAGGGTGCCAAGGTGGTCGCGCTCGGCGTCCAGAAGCTCGATCCGGCGCAGAAGGTGCGTGTCGTGTCGTCGCTGTCGTTCTGAACGCGGAGAGTGACATGAAGCGCTTCAACCTGTCGGCCTGGGCGGTGAGCCATCCGGCGCTGATCTTGTTCCTGATCGTCGCGCTCGGCGTTGCCGGCTTCTTCTCCTACGAGAATCTTGGCCGGGCGGAGGATCCCTCTTTCACGGTCAAGGTGGTGAACGTTTCGGTGATGTGGCCCGGTGCGACCGCGGAGGAAATGCAGACCCAGGTCGCCGACCCCATCGAGAAGAAGCTGCAGGAACTGCCGTATTTCGACAAGGTGCAGACCTATTCCAAGCCGGCGTTCACGGCGATGCAGGTGTCCTTCCGCGACTCCGCCCCGCCCAAGCAGGTGCCCTATCTGTTCTATATGCTGCGCAAGAAGCTTGCCGATGCGCAGGGCAGCCTCCCGGCCGGAATCATCGGGCCGGTGGTCAACGACGAGTTCAGCGACGTCGATTCCATTCTTTATACGCTGACCGGCGACGGCGCGGATTACCGGCAGTTGAAAAAGGTCGCCGAAGGTCTGCGCCAGCGGCTGTTGAGGGTGGACGGCGTCACCAAGGTCAACCTCTACGGCACCCAGGACGAGCGCATCTACGTCGAGTTCTCCCACGCCAAGCTGGCGACGCTGGGCATCGCGCCGCAGGCGATCTTCGATTCGCTTGCAAAACAGAACGCGGTGACGCCGGCCGGCACCGTCGAAACCTCGTCGCAGCGGGTGGCGCTGCGCGTCACCGGCGCGCTCGATGGCGCCAGGGCGGTGGCGGAGACGCCGGTCGAAAGCAACGGGCGTGTGTTTCGCCTCGGCGATATTGCGACCGTCACCCACGGCTTCGTCGATCCGCCGACATTCAAGGTGCGGCAGGAGGGCAAGCCGGCGCTCGGCATCGGCGTCGTGACCGCGAAGGGCGCCAACATTCTCAAGCTCGGCGAGGACGTCACCAGGGCCACCGACGAGTTCATGCAGGCGGTGCCGCAGGGCATCAACATCGAGCGCATCGCCGATCAGCCGAAAGTGGTCGAGCACGCGGTCGGCGAGTTCGTGCATTCCTTCATCGAGGCGCTGGCAATCGTGCTGTTCGTCAGCTTCGTCGCATTGGGCTGGCGCACCGGAATCGTGGTGGCGCTATCGGTGCCGCTGGTGCTCGGCATCGTCTTCATCGTCATGAATGCGATGTCGCTCGACCTCCATCGCATCACGCTCGGCGCGCTAATCATCGCGCTCGGCCTTCTGGTCGACGACGCCATCATCGCGGTCGAGATGATGGTGGTGAAGATGGAGCAGGGCTGGGACCGGTTTCGCGCCGCGTCCTTCGCCTGGGAGTCCACCGCATTTCCGATGCTGACCGGCACGCTGGTGACGGCGGCCGGCTTCCTGCCGATCGGCTTCGCCAATTCGGCCGTGGGCGAATATGCCGGCGGCATCTTCTGGGTCGTGGCGATCGCGCTGGTCGCGTCCTGGTTCGTCGCGGTGATCTTCACGCCCTACATCGGCGTCAAGCTGCTGCCTGACATCAAGGTCGGCCACAACCACGATCCGCACGCGATCTACGAGACGCGACCCTATCGAGCCTTGCGCGCTGTGATCCAATGGTGCGTCAACCACCGCATCAAGGTGGTGGCGGCAACCGCCGGCATCTTCGTTGCCGCCGTCGTCGGCTTCGGTCATGTGCAGCAGCAGTTCTTCCCGCTGTCGGAGCGGCCCGAACTGTTTCTGCAACTGCGGCTGCCGGAAGGTACGGCGTTCGGCGTCACCGAGAAGTCGGTGAAAGAGGCCGAAAAGCTCCTGAAGAACGATAACGACATCGCCACCTACACCGCCTATGTCGGCCAGGGCTCGCCGCGCTTCTGGCTCGGGCTCAACCCGCAACTGCCGAACGAGTCCTTCGCCGAGATCGTGATCGTGGCGAAGAACGTCGAGGCGCGCGAGCGCATCAAGGCTCGAATCGAGAAGGCGGTCGATGACGGCGCGCTAACCGAGGCGCGGGTCCGGGTCGACCGCTTCAACTTCGGTCCGCCGGTCGGCTTCCCCGTTCAATTCCGGGTGATCGGTCCCGATCCCAAGGTGGTGCGTGACATCGCCTACAAGGTGCGCGACGTGGTGCGCGCCAATCCCAACGTGAAGGATCCGAACCTCGACTGGAACGAACAGACGCCGTATCTCAAGCTCGTGGTCGATCAGGATCGCGCCCGTGCGCTGGGACTGACGCCGCAGGATGTCTCGCAGGCGCTCGCCATGCTGATTTCGGGCGTGCCGGTGACGACGGTCCGCGACGGCATCGAGAAGGTCGGTGTCGTCGCGCGTGCAATTCCGTCGGAACGTCTCGACCTCGCCGGTGTCGGCGATCTCACCGTGACGTCGCGCAACGGCGTCGCGGTGCCGCTGTCGCAGGTCGCGAAGATCGAATACGCCCACGAGGAGCCGATCCTGTGGCGACGCAACCGCGACATGGCGATCACGGTGCGCGGCGACGTGGTCGACGGCGTGCAGGCGCCCGACGTTACCAACCAGATCTGGCCGAAATTGCAGGAGATTCGCGACCACCTGCAGCCGGCCTACCGGATCGAGGCAGGCGGCGCGTTCGAGGAGTCCGCCAAGGGCAATGCGTCGATCTTCGTGCTGTTTCCGCTCATGGCCGTCGTGATGCTGACGCTGCTGATGATCCAGTTGCAGAGTTTTTCGCGGCTCGCGCTGGTGTTCCTGACGGCGCCGCTCGGCATCGTCGGCGCTTCGCTCGGCCTCAACGTCGCGAACCAGCCGTTCGGTTTCGTGGCGCTGCTCGGCCTGATCGCGCTGGCCGGCATGATCATGCGCAACGCGGTCATTCTGGTGGATCAGATCGAGGCCGACGTCGCGCACGGCCTGACCCGGGGCGAGGCGATCGTCGAAGCGACGGTGCGCCGCGCGCGGCCGGTGGTGCTGACGGCACTGGCCGCGATCCTTGCGATGATCCCGCTGTCGCGCTCGGCGTTCTGGGGACCGATGGCGATCACCATCATGGGCGGGTTGTTCGTTGCAACCTTCCTGACCCTATTGTATCTGCCGGGTCTCTACGCGCTGTGGTTCAGGAAAAGCCTCAATGAGCGCGGCGGCGAGTCAGAGCAGGCCGGGCCGGTGCCGCACGAAACGCAGCTCGCTTTTCCGCTTGCCCAGGCCGCGGAATAATTGAAGACTGGTTCTCTCATGGCGATGGTTACAGACAACACCGAGGCTGATACGCGCCACCGGATTCTGGTGGTGGCGGAGAAGCTGTTCCGCGAGATCGGCTATCAGAAGACCACCGTCGCCGATATCGCGAAAGTGCTGCGGATGTCGCCCGCCAACGTCTATCGCTTTTTCGATTCGAAGAAGGCGATCCACCATGGCGTGGCGCGGCGGCTGATGGGCGAGGTCGAGGACGCGGCGCAGGCGATCGGGGCCGCGCCCGGTCCGGCCGCGCAGCGGCTGCGAGAATTGCTGTCGACCATCCATCACATGAACAGCGAGCGCTATGTCGGCGATTCCAAGCTTCACGAGATGGTCGCCATCGCCATGGAAGAAAACTGGGATGTCTGCAAGGCGCACATGGAAGATATCGCCGCGACCATCGGCGAGGTGATTGCCCAGGGCGCGGCGGACGGCGAGTTCGAGGCGCCGGACGTGCTGCTGGCGTCGCTGTGTACGTGCACGGCGATGATGCGTTTTTTCCATCCGCAGATGATCGCGCAATGCGTCGACAAGCCGGGGCCGACGCTCGATCAGATGATCGATTTCGTGCTTGCCGGTCTTGCGCCGCGCGGCGGGGCGCGCAAATAGCAAGAACAAGGCGCGCAGAATATCAGGGATGGATGGCGAGACCGGCAGTCAAATTTTCACTCCACTAGCGCGATCCCTTTGGCAAAATCTCAACGACGCTATAGGGCTTCCTCACCAAATCGGCGCGGTCGATAAGCCGCATCACGCCGCCTGCAAGGGCTATCATTCGAAGGCAATTACGTTTTCGCAAATCGCATTTTTGGAACTCCTGCGCTATCCTGTCGTTGTAAGCGGGCTTCCAGCCGCGCATTTTCGCTTAATTTTCAATTATGAAACATGAAATGAAACTCGGTTTTCCCTTTAGTAAGAATATTTGCCTTTATAGGTGTAAAGTCATTGCCTGTAGCAATCCCAACCGATCGACCCGTGCGGACCCGAACAAGAGGACATTGCGATGAGTTTTCGCCGTGACGTGATCTCCAAGCTGATCTTCTCCTGGGCGCGCCGCGTGCTGCCGTCGATGTCGGATACCGAGCGCGAGGCGCTGGAGGCCGGCGACGTCTGGTGGGACGCCGACCTGTTCACCGGCAATCCGGACTGGACCAAGCTGTTGGCGACCTCGTCGGCGACTTTGACCGCGGAGGAAGAGGCGTTCCTCAACGGCCCGGTGGACGAACTCTGCGCCATGCTCGACGACTGGAAGATCAATTGGGAATGGCGCGACCTGCCGCCCGAGGTCTGGAGTTTCATCAAGCAGAAAAAAATCTTCGGCATGATCATTCCGACCGAGTACGGCGGACTCGGCTTCTCGCCCTATGCGCATTCGGAAGTGGTGCGCAAGATTTCGTCGCGCTCGCTGGCCGCCGCGGTCACGGTGATGGTGCCGAATTCGCTCGGCCCCGGCGAATTGCTGATGCGCTTCGGCACCAGGGACCAGCAGGGGAAATGGCTGCCGCGCCTCGCCGACGGCCGCGACGTTCCGTGCTTCGGCCTGACTAGTCCGGAAGCCGGCTCCGACGCCGCGGCGATGGTCGACAGCGGCATCATCTGCAAGGGCATGTTCGAGGGCCGCGAAGTGATCGGGCTCAGGCTCAACTGGCACAAGCGCTACATCACGCTTGGCCCGGTGGCGACGCTGCTCGGCCTCGCCTTCAAGGCCTACGACCCGGATCATCTGGTCGGCTCGCAGGAGGACCTCGGCATCACCGTGGCGCTGATCCCGACCGATCTGCCGGGGGTGTCGATCGGCCGTCGCCACCTGCCGGCGATGCAGGTGTTCCAGAACGGTCCGAACTGGGGCAAGGACGTCTTCATCCCGCTCGACTACGTCATCGGTGGACGGGAGCGTCTGGGTCAGGGCTGGAAGATGCTGATGACGGCGCTGGCCGCCGGGCGCGGCATCTCGCTGCCCTCGTTGTCGGCGGCGGGCGCGGCCTTCGCGGCACGCACCACAGGCGCCTATGCCCGCGTCCGCGAGCAGTTCGGCATTCCGATCGGCAAGTTCGAGGGCATCGAGGAGCCGCTGGCGCGGATCGCCGCCACCGCCTATCTGATCGACGCGGCGCGGCGGCTGACCTGCGCCGCGCTCAACGAGGGCCACCATCCCGCCGTCATTTCCGGCATCATGAAGCTGCACGCCACCGAGCGGCTGCGCGCCGTGATCGATGACGCCATGGACATCCATGGCGGCAAGGCCGTGATCGACGGACCGCAAAATTACCTCGGCAATCTCTATCGCGGGGTGCCGGTCTCGATCACGGTCGAAGGCGCCAACATTTTGACGCGCAACCTCATCATCTTCGGGCAGGGCGCGATCCGCGCGCATCCCTTTCTGCTGCAGGAGATGAATGCGCTCAACGACACCGACAAGGCGAGGGGCCTCGATACCTTCGACAAGGCGTTCTGGGTTCATATCGCCCACAGCTTCACCACGCTGTTCCGCGCCTGGGGCAGAAGCTGGAGCGGCGGGACGTTCGCGCCCGCGCCGGAGAATGCGGGCGCGGTGACCGGCTTCTACCGTCAGCTCTCGCGCTATTCGTCGGCCTTCGCATTGTGCGCCGACATGGCGCTCCTGACGCTCGGCGGCAAGCTGAAGCGCAAGGAGATGCTGTCGGCGCGGTTTGGCGACATTCTCTCCGAATTGTATCTGTTGTCGGCCGTCCTCAAGCGCTGGCACGACGAGGGCCGTCAGGAGGTCGATCTCCCGGCGGTCGAATGGTGCATGGCGACCGGTTTCCGCACCATCGAGCAGCGGTTTGCGGATATCCTGGCGAACCTGCCGAACCGCTCCGTCGCGTTCATGCTCAAATTCATGATCCAGCCGCTGGGCGCGCAGGCGCGCGGGCCGAGCGACGCGGTCGTCCATGCCTGCGCGCAGCTGGTGCTGGAGCCCTCTGTCGTGCGCGACCGGCTGACGTCGGGACTCTCGCAGGTCGATGATGACAGTAGCCCGGCGCTGCTGGAAAAGGCGTTTCTGCTGGTGACCGCCGCCGAGGACGTGTTCAGGCGGATGCGCGCGGCGCGTCTGCACGATGCGGATGAGGCGGTGAAGCAGGGCGTCATCACCCCGGTCGAAGCCGAGCAATACAAGGCGGCGCACGAGGCGGTGGTCCGCGTCGTCGAGGTCGACGACTTCGCGCCGGAGGCACTGTCCGCGATTTACAAGAAGCCCGCCGGTGTGCATCAGTTCGTGCCGGAGTTGAGTGAGACGAGGGCGGTGGGCTGATGGTGCGTCCGGTCTATATCATCGACGGCAGCCGAACCCCCTTCCTGAAAGCGCGCGGCGGTCCGGGGCCGTTCACGCCGGTCGATCTGGCGGTGCAATGCGGGCGGCCGTTGCTGGCGCGGCAGCCGTTCGCGCCCGACGCGTTCGATCAGGTCATCCTCGGCTGCGTCAACGTCATTGCCGACGAGATGAACCCGGCCCGCGTCGCCGCGCTGCGGCTCGGCATGGGCGAGGCAATGGTGGCGTTCACGGTGCAGATCAACTGCGGCTCCGGCATGCAGTCGATGGACACCGGCTACCGCTATATCCGAGACGGCAACGCCAACCTGATCCTGACGGGCGGCGCCGAGGCGCTGAGCCATGCGCCACTGGTGTGGCCGCAGCAGGGCGTGCGCTGGTTCGCAGGCGTCGCCGGCGCCAAGGACATTGTTGCGAAAATCAAGGCGATCGCGAAAGCGCGGCCATCCTATTTCAAGCCGATCATCGGGCTTGAGCGCGGGCTGACCGACCCGATCACCGAACTCAATATGGGCCAGACCGCCGAGGTGGTCGGCCATCTTTTCGGCATCACCCGCGAACAGTCAGACGCCTACGCGGTCGAAAGCCACAAGCGGCTTGCGAAGGCGCAGGCCGAAGGCTGGCTCAAAGGCGAACTGGAAACCGCGTTCGCGCGCGACGGAAAATTCTACGATCACGACGACGGTGTGCGCCCGGAGTCCTCGATGGAGACGCTGGCGAAGCTGAAGCCGGTGTTCGAGCGGCCGTGGGGCCAGGTCACCGCGGGGAATTCGTCGCAGATCACCGACGGCGCCTGCTGGACCATTCTCGCGTCGGAGGATGCCGTCATCAAACACGGCCTCAAGCCGAAGGCGATGATTATCGACAGCCAGTGGTCGGCGCTCGATCCCTCGATCATGGGGATCGGCCCGGTGCTCTCGTCGACCGAACTGTTGAAACGCAACAAGCTGTCGCTCCACGACATCGAAACCTGGGAGCTTAACGAAGCCTTCGCCACGCAGGTGCTCGGCTGCCTTGCCGCGTGGGAGGACGAGAAATTCTGCCGCGAAGTGCTCGACCTCGATGGTGCGGCCGGCATGGTCGACCGCGCCAGACTCAACGTCGATGGCGGCGCGGTGAGCCTCGGTCATCCCGTCGGCACTTCGGGCAACCGCATCGTGCTGCACCTCGTCAATGCCATGAAGCGGCTCGGCACCAGGCGCGGCATCGCCAGCGAATGCATCGGTGGCGGACAGGGCGGTGCCATGCTGATCGAGATGGTGTGAGGGCGTCATGGATTCGAAAGTATTGGACGTTCTCAAGGATCGTGTGCTTGAACTCGGGCCGAAACCCGATGCAAGCGGCCCTTATCGTAACTTCAAGCTGACGCGCGACGCCGACGGCGTGGCGTGGGTGCTGTTCGACCGCGCCGATTCCAGCGCCAACACGCTGTCGTCGGAGGTGATGGAGGAGTTCGGCGCGATCGTGAGCGTGCTGGAAAGCCAGCCGCCCGTCGGCGTCGTGATCCGCTCGGCGAAGACGTCCGGTTTCATCGCCGGCGCCGATGTCAACGAGTTCCGCGGCGCCGCCGATCCGGGCGAGGTCGAAACGACGATCGGCCGCGCGCACGGCATCATCGACCGGCTGGAAGCGCTGAAGATTCCGAGCGTCGCCGTGATCCACGGCTTCTGCCTCGGCGGCGGGCTCGAACTGGCGCTGGCGTGCCGGACGAGGATCGCCATCGACAATGCGCGGTTCGGTTTCCCGGAAGTGATGCTCGGGCTGCATCCCGGACTCGGCGGCACCGCACGGTTCACCAGACTGGTCAATCCGATGCAGGCGATGACGCTGATGCTGACCGGCAAGACCGTCGACGCGCGGAAAGCGCGTGCGCTCGGCCTTGTCGACGCCGTGACCCAGGAGCGCCACGTCCGCAACGCGGTGAAAGATGTGGTGGCCGGCCGGCTGAAGCGCGGCGGACCAAGTGCGCTCAATCGGCTGCTTAACGTCGGTCCCGTTCGCGGCTTTCTCAGCAAGCGGATGCGCCAGGAGGCGGAGAAGGCCGCACCGCAAGAGCATTATCCGGCCCCCTATGCGCTGATCGATCTCTGGGAGAAGCATGGCGGCAGCAAGGCCGCGATGCTTGCGGCCGAAAAGCGTTCCTTCGCCGGCCTGATGGTGACGTCGACGGCGCAGAACCTGATCCGGGTGTTCTTCCTGCGCGAGCAGATGAAGAAGCTCGCCGGCGGCGGCAATGTCGTGAAGCATCTGCACGTCATCGGCGCCGGCGCCATGGGCGGCGACATCGCCGCGTGGTGCGCGCATCAGGACATCCGGGTGACGCTCGCGGACATGAAGCCGGAGCCGATCGCCGGCGCGATGAAGCGCGCATCCGGCCTCTACGGCAAGATCGCCCGCAAGCGCACCGGGATCCGCGACGCGCTCGACCGCCTGATGCCCGATCTCAACGGCGAGGGCGTGCGCAATGCCGATCTCATCATCGAGGCGGTGCCCGAAAAGCTCGACCTGAAGCAGAAGGTCTATGCCGGTATCGAGCCGAGGATGAAGCCGGGCGCGATCCTCGCCACCAACACCTCGAGCATTCCGCTGCAGGAACTGCGCACCACGCTGCAGCATCCGGAGCGGCTGGTGGGTTTGCACTTCTTCAATCCGGTGTCGCGACTGCAACTGGTCGAGGTAGTCAGCCACGATGCCGCCGACCCGCAGGTGTTGAAAGAGGCAATGGCATTCGTCGGCGCCATCGACCGGCTGCCGCTGCCGGTGCAAAGCTCGTCGGGTTTCCTCGTCAACCGCGCGCTGACGCCGTACATGCTCGAAGCCATGGTCATGCTCGACGAGAAGATCGACAAGACCGTGATCGATGCCGCGGCGGAAAAATTCGGTATGCCGATGGGGCCGATCGAACTCGCCGACCAGGTCGGGCTGGACATCTGCCTCGCTGTCGGCGACGAACTGCGTTCGAAGTTCGGTGAAGCTCTTCCTCAGCCACCGGACTGGCTGCGCGAAAAGGTGACGAAGGGAGAACTCGGCCGCAAGACCGGCAAGGGTTTTTATACGTGGCGCGACGGCAAGGCCGACAAGGGCACCGCGAGCAGGTCGCAGGTCACGCCGGAAATGATCGACCGCCTGGTGCTGCCGATGTCGAACGTCTGCGTCGCGTGCCTGCGCGAAGGCATCGTCGACGATCCCGATCTGGTCGATGGTGCGATGATCTTCGGCACCGGCTACGCGCCGTTCCGCGGCGGCCCGCTGAACTATGCGCGCACCCGTGGCGCGGAGAATGTCGCCGCCAACTTGCGCGCGCTTGCGGAAAAATTCGGCGTCCGTTTTGCGCCGGACCCCGGCTGGGATACGTTCAAGTGAGGCAACGCGTGATATTGCCTTCGACAGACCGCTGACGGACGCCCCCATGACGGATGCCCCCATGACCGACGCAACGGCCGTTCACGCCCCGCCGAACACCGAGACCGTGCCGCTCGGCGAACTTTGCACGCGCACGCTGGCGATGCCCGCGGACACCAACCAGAACGGCGACATCTTCGGCGGTTGGCTGCTCAGCCAGATGGACATCGGCGGCGGCATCTTCGCATCCAAGCTTGCGAAGTCGCGCACCGTGACGGTTGCGATCGACGCCATGAATTTCCGCAAGCCGGTCTATGTCGGCGATCTCGTCTCCGTTCACGCCACGCTGGTCCGCATCGGCAGGACCTCGGTCACGGTGCATCTGGAAGCCTGGGTGATGCGCCGCAAGGAGATGCAGTTCATCCTCGTCACCGACGGCAAGTTCACCTACGTCGCGATCGACGATCAGGGCAACCCGCGGGAGGTCCCGCCGCGGCAAGTCCCGCAGGACGACCGGCCGGTTTCGGCGTAGTCGGCATCCACTTCTCTAACTCAAGTCATTCCGGACGGCTTGCACGGCAAGGCGATTCGGAATCCAGCAATCCGACGAGTCATCAAACCTCGACGGATTCTAGTTGCGTACGTGAGAACCATGTCCATATCCTGATGGAACGACAGGGAACGTTTTCTCCCGTTGCCCGTTATTTGCGCGGCCTCCCAGCCGGGAAAAATGCGAGTGGGACATGTCGAATACCTATATCATCGAAGTCGGTTCGGAATCCGCCGGCATTGTGGTGCGCGATCGCGCCGGGTTCCGGTTCTTTTCGGCCTCCCGGCGGTTCAGTTCCCTGGACGGCAAGCTGTTTCGCAGCGCCCGTGAAGCGGAGCGTGCCGCGAAGAAACGCGCGTTATCGCAGAAATCCGCGTGTCCCGATTTCGTGAAATCGCTCCGTCGGGCGCTACCAAAATTTCGATTTTGATGCCGACGTAGCCCGACGCTGAAAATACTGCGTTCACCGTTTCTGCCAACATCGCACGACAGGATGTCGGCAGGGACCAGTTTCAATGCAGAGCATTAGTGACGCAGCCTCCGCACACCGGCTTCCCTACCGCTAGACCCTTACCCAGGCGCCTGACTCGCGATTGCCCTAATTTAATATTAGGACTCTGGTGCCAACCTACCGTCATGAAGATAATTTTTGCCTTGGCGATTGTGCTGCTTGTGATCAACCAGTGGGACCAGAATTACAATAACGGAACATTGACCCGTGCCGGCTTTTCATTGGCACGGGCTCTTGGCCACTCATTCGGCCTATAAAGGCTGCCGCGCGCGGCCCGGTACGGAGGACTGCCTCGGTGGCCTCCAGCGGAGCGACCTATGCTTGTTTGGCCCGACCATTCCAGATCGTTTCCGCGACACGTTTCCTGGTGAATTCGAACGAATCTACACCCGGCGCGGCGATGCCTGTTCCAATCGCAATCCTGAACATATTTCTATACCAGTGATTTACGACAAAAATTGAGGGCGTGCGTCCGTGGGTCAGGTTTTCGACCTCGCTATCATTGGCGGCGGCATCAACGGGTGCGGGATTGCGCGCGACGCGGCCGGGCGCGGAAATTCGGTTTTTCTGTGCGAAATGAACGATCTGGCCAGCGGCACCTCGTCGCTGTCGACCAAGCTCGTGCATGGCGGGTTGCGCTATCTCGAATATTACGAGTTTCATCTGGTTCGCGAGGCGTTGATCGAGCGCGAAATCCTCTGGCGGATCGCGCCCCACATCATCCGCCCGCTGCGCTTCGTGTTGCCGCACCACGCGGGCTTGCGGCCGACATGGCTGCTGCGATTCGGCCTGTTCCTTTACGACCACATCGGCGGACGAAAGCTGCTGCCGCCGGCGCGCTCGGTCGATCTCGCCCGCGACGAGGTCGGCAAACCGCTGGCTCCCGGCCGCTACCGCAAGGGTTTCGAATATTCGGACTGTTTCGTCGACGATGCCCGCCTCGTCGTCCTCACCGCGCGCGATGCGGCCGATCGCGGCGCGGATATCCGGACCCGGACGCGCGCGGTCGAGACCCGTCAGACGGGCGGCCTCTGGCACGTCACGGTCGAGGACACGCTGAGCGGCGAACGCAGCACCATCGCGGCGCGGGTGCTGGTCAACGCGGGCGGCCCCTGGGTCGAACAGGTATTGCAGCTCGGCGCCGGCATCGACACCCGAGCAAGAGTGCGGCTGGTGCAAGGGTCGCACATCGTGGTCGGCAAGCTTTACGACCACGACCGCGCCTATATCTTCCAGAACAGCGACGGCCGGATCGTGTTCGCGATTCCCTATCAGGACGACTTCACCCTGATCGGCACCACCGATCGCGATTACGACGGCGATCCCGCCAGGGTGAAGGCCTCGGGTGAGGAGGTCGCCTATCTCTGCGCGTCCGTCAGCGAGTATCTGGCGAAGCCGGTGAAGCCGCAGGACGTGGTCTGGACCTATGCCGGCGTGCGGCCGCTCTACGACGACGGCGCCAGCGAGGCCAAGGCCGCCACCCGCGAATACGCATTTGAACTCGACACGCCCGGCGGCACGCCGCTGCTCTCGGTCTACGGCGGCAAGATCACGACCCATCGCCGACTCGCAGAAGAAGCGCTGGAAAAGCTGTCGTCCTATCTGAAGGGCACGAAAGCGCGCGAGGGCTGGACCGCGAAGGCGCCGCTGCCCGGAGGCGACATGGCCGTGTCGGCGGTCGCGACGCTGACGGCGGAGTTGATGCAAGACTATCCTTACCTCGCGCCGGCGCACGCCAACCGTCTCGCGCACGCCTATGGCACCCGCGCGGCAAAGGTGCTGGGCGTGGCGCAATCCATGGCCGATCTCGGTCGGGGATTCGGCGGTACGCTGACCGAGCGTGAGGTCCGCTATCTGATCTCCTACGAATGGGCCTGCACTGCAGACGACATCATCTGGCGGCGCTCCAAGCTGGGGTTGCGGATGTCGGCGGCCGAGATCGCAGCGCTCGAAGACTGGCTCGCCGCAAACCGTACGCAGACCGGGCGTCCCCCGAGGGAAGCGGGAGCGCGGTCATGACGGTCATGCTCGACCAGGTCACGCGCGTGGTCGAAGGTGTTGCGGCTGCTCCGCCGCCTGCGTTTTGCCGTTGAGTGCCGGATAGTCGGTATAGCCCCTTGCACCGCCGGGCGATCCTTATTTCACGCCCATGAAGTCTCGCTTGCCGATCTCGAGGCCGTTGTGGCGCAGGATGTCGTATGCGGTGGTTGCGTGGAAGTAAAAGTTCGGCAAAGCGAAGTGGCTGAGATATTGCTGGCCCTTCAGCGTCATCGTCTTGTCGGGGCCTGCGGGAAAGGTCACATCGCGATTTTCCGCGCCTTCGAATTTGGCCGGTGCTGTGTTCTTCACGTAATCCACCGCTTTGGAGAGGCGCTGCTGCAACTCGTCAAAGGTCTTTTCCGTATCCGGCGTGCTCGGCACCTCCGAACTGCTCAGCCGCGCGCAGGTCTTCACGGCGAAATCGCAGGCGATCTGGATCTGGCGTGTCAGCGGCAGCATGTCCGGATAGAGCCGCGCGGTCAGCAGCGTTTCAGGCGCGATTTTCCGCGCGGCGGCATGGGCTTCGGCTTTCCTGAGAATGTCGGAGAGGGCGCCAAGCGTTTGCAGGAAGGCCGGGACGGCGGAATCGTAAAATGACATGGGGTGCTCTCTGCGATGCGAGGTCGGGAATGGATCATCTGCAGCGGCGGGAGGGAAGAAAACACGCTGCCGCCTGCAAGTGGGGACACGGGCCGCGTAAGACAACCGCGTGCTGAAGAATTTTCGCTTTCCGTAATGCCGCTACGCTTAACGATGCGGCTGAACCGGACGCGGCACGGCCGTCGCCTCGGCCGCACCGGCCGTGGGCGCGGCGTGGCCGCGCATCCGCGCCAGCAGTTCGGCGGTCGGCCAGGAATCCGCAGGCTGGCCGTACCTGATCTGCATCGCCTTGACCGCGCTGCGGGTCTGCTGGCCGAGCACGCCGTCGATCTTGCCGACATCGTAGCCAGCCTTCACCAGCAACCGCTGCAATTGCTTGATCTGCTCGAAGGTGAGTTGCGCCACCCGTGCCGACGGCTTTCGCATCGGCGCGGCTCCTGCGATGCGCGTGGCGAGATAGGCGGCGGTGGTGGAATAGATCAGCGAGTTGTTCCACTCCGTGTACGCAGCGAAGTTGTCGTAAGCCAGAAACGCCGGGCCGTTGCGTCCCATCGGCAGCAGCAGCGAGGCCGGAAGCCGGTCGTTCGGCAGCGGCTTGCCGTCGGCGAAAGCGACGCCCCATGCCGCCCACTGGCTGCGCGGATGCTTGATGGCGAGATCGGCCTGGTCCCAGGGAAAATGTGAAGGCGCGTTCGGCGATACCCGCACCTCCTGCAGCCATGGTTCGCCGCGTTTCCATTTCAGTCCCGTCGCGATGTAGTTCGCGGTCGAGCCGATCACGTCGGCGGCGCTGTGGATCAGATCGCGGCGGCCGTCGCCGTCGTAGTCGACGGCGTAGTCGTAGTAATGTCGCGGCAGGAATTGCGTCTGGCCAAGTTCGCCGGCCCACGAGCCGATCATTTCAGACGGTGTGAGATCGCCGCGGTCGATGATCTTCAGCGCGGCGATGGTCTCGTCATGGAACATCTCGGCGCGGCGGCAGTCATAGGCCAGCGATACCAGCGAGCGCAGCGTCGACAGCTTGCCCTGCACTGCGCCGAAGTCGCTCTCCAGCGCCCAGAACGCGGTGATCACCGCCGCAGGCACGCCGTATTGCTTCTCGGCGCGCGCGAATGCCTGTGCGTGCTGCCTGATGAGCTTCTGCCCGCGCACCCGCCGCGCTTCCGAGGCCATGCGGCCGGCGAACTGCGTGAACAGTTGCCCGAACACGCGCTGACCGCGGTCGCGGTTCACGATGCCCTGATCGTAGACCATGTAAGGCGCGGCCGCGCTGATCGCGCGCTGCGACACGCCGGCCTTTTGCGCGTCTTGTTCGAGACTGCGCAGAAATTGCGGAAAGCTCATGCCGTTGTGGCACGACGCGCCGCGCTGGGCGAGCGCGGGGGAGGCGAAAGCGATGGTGGCGAGCAACGCAGGGACGACGGCGAACGGAGAAAAGCGAGAAAGCATTGTGAATCCCGGTGCGTCATGGCCGGACAAAAGCGCGAAGCGCGCTTCGCGAAGATGTTTCGGCTGGCTGAAAATCTGCTGTGCGACTTTTGTTTGGATGGATTGCTGGGTCAAGCCTGCCAACGACGGAAGCGAATTGATACACGCACTTTTTCGTCATTCCCAGCGCAAGCGCTCGGCATTTGTCGCTGTGGGTGCGAGTTCGTGCAAAACTGACACGGTCATTTTGCGCTGAACGAGCGAACTGCATGGCGACGTCGTACGAAAGTATGATCCATGCTTGAAAGGATTGCAGGGAACCAAGCGGGCGCACGCCAGTTTACGGACATATCGCGGAAGTTTGCGCTGCGATGAATTTCGAGTTGAACGTCAAATTGAGGCTTCACTAGGCGTAGTGGAGTTCCTCAATTGATTGTGGAATCTCTTAAGGAGAGAAACTTGAATAGCGATGAAAAGGTCGTCTATGACGACCAGGCTCGCCGGATGTTCGAGCAGATGGTTTTGGCCGAACAGCGCCATATCGTTCAGCGTCTGCAAGAAGATTGCGAATGCAAGGAAGGAATGTTTCCACGCCGCGCGATATCGAGCCGGCGCGGCTTTTTGTTTGCAGCGAGTTCAATAGTTGGAGTAGCGGGCGCATCCAGGATCGCTCGCGCTGAATCGCCGAAGGCTCCGCCCGGGGCAGTCCTGTACGATGTTCCTGCCGACCCGACCAAAGAACAGGGACGGCCTGTCGCCGATGAAAGCTATGGAACGAGGTCTCAATTCGAGACCGAAGTTCGCGTGCGTTACCCAACACCCAACGCGAACACCTCCTGGAGTCTGACTCCGCTCGGCACGGGACTCGGCAACATCACGCCATCAGGGCTTCACTTCGAACGTCATCACGGCGGAATCCCGACGATCGACCCGGCGAAGCATAACCTGTTGATCCACGGTATGGTGGATCGCCCGATGACGTTCTCAATGGCCGATATCAAGCGGCTGCCCTCCGTGACTCGCAAGCATTTCATCGAGTGTTCCGGCAACGGTCTGACGGAGTGGAACAAGCCGACCATGAAGACCGTGCAGGGAACGCACGGACTGCTCAGCACATCCGAATGGACCGGCGTTCAGTTCGCGACGTTCGCGCGCGAGACCGGATTTAAGGAGGGGGCGGCCTGGGTGCTGGCCGAAGGCGCCGATGCCGCCGTCATGACGCGCAGCATTCCCATGGAGAAAATGCTGAAGGATGCCCTTATCGTTTACGGACAAAACGGTGAAGCGATACGTCCCGAGCAAGGCTATCCCTTGCGGCTTCTTCTTCCCGGTTATGAAGGAAATACCCACATCAAATGGCTTCGAAGGCTGCAGGTCAGCGACAAGCCGTTCATGACGCGCGAGGAGACCTCGAAGTATACCGATCTTCTCGGAAACGGTAAGGCGCGCATATTCACGCTCGACATGGACGCCAAGTCGGTCATCACGTTTCCATCGGGAGACATGAAACTGCCGGGTCCGGGTTACTACGACATCACGGGCCTTGCATGGACAGGGCGCGGACGGATCCAGTCTGTCGATGTCTCGGTCGATTCAGGAAAGACCTGGTATCCGGCGCGACTGGAATCGGTCCCCGAGCCGATGTGCACGGTGCGCTTCAGTTTCCCGTGGATGTGGGAGGGAAAGTCTGCGGTCCTGCAAAGTCGCTGCACCGACGAGACCGGTTATGTCCAGCCCACCCTCAAGCAGCTCATCGCAATCCGCGGCGATAACGGACCGTTCGGTTCGATCTATCACCTCAATGCGATTCAGAGCTGGGCGGTCAGCGAGGCGGGAGATGTCACCAATGTCCATGCATAAAACATGCTTCGCCTTCGTGATCGGCATCTTCTTGTTCTCCGGCAGCGCAATCGCTCAAACGAGGATTGATCACTTCGGTGTCGGCCGGGTCGCGACGGCGGATGAGATGGCCAAATACTTCTCGATCCCGCCTTCGGGCGAAGGACTTCCGCCTGGGAGCGGTACGGCAAAAGCGGGTGCAGAGGTTTTTGCCAACAGTTGTGCAGCCTGCCATGGCGACAAAATGCAAGGCAATCCGGCTAAGGGCATAGGCGGCGATCGTCTGCTCGGCGGCCGGGGTTCGCTTGCCAGCAAGACTCCGGTCAAGACGGTGGAGAGTTACTGGCCATACGCAACAACCTTGTTCGATTACATCAAGCGGGCGATGCCCTTCGACTCGCCTGGTTCGCTCAAGGATGACGACGTGTATGCGCTGGTCGCCTATATCCTGTCGCAAGCCAAGATCATTAAACCGACTGAGGTCATGGATGCGAAGACCTTGCCAAAGGTGATGATGCCCAACAGGGACGGCTTTATTTCTGACCCCCGGCCTGAGCTTCAACTCTACAGATGAAATTCACGCATCGGTGGTCGATAGAAAGTTCATTCTACTTCAAGAACAAATGACCACCGTAACGGAGATGTTCGAGTGCTGAAGAGTCGCCGCTGCGTCATGCCCGGCCTTGTGCCGGGCATCCACGTCTTTTCTTGGTCGAAGAAAACAGGCGTGGATGGCCGGGAGGGCCATAACGCCGCGTGGCATCCGGAAGCTATCGCTCGAAACGCAGCTCAAGATTTCTGATTGCATGTTCGATGGGAGACGATTCTTGAACTGCGATTTGCTCACACCTCCCTTGCATTTGAAAACGCGAAGCTCGTCACCCGTCGGGTGTTCTCGTCCAGGATCAGCGTGCGCGTGATCGGCGGCTCGGCGCGCTGGGCGCAGTTCTCGCGCTCGCACAGCCGGCAGTTGACGCCGATCGGCGTGCCCTCCACAGTCGCAAGGTCCATGCCCGCCGCATAAACGAGTTTGGACGCGTGGCGGATTTCGCAACCCAACCCGATGGCGAAGCGCGGCTGCGCCTGCGGATGCGGCGCGACGGGGCGGCGCACCATCTGCGCAATCGAGAAGTAGCGGCTGCCGTCCGGCAGCTCGATCACCTGCTTCAACAGACGATCCGGCGTGTCGAACGTCGAGTGCACGTTCCACAGCGGGCAGGTGCCGCCGAACTTCGAGAACGGAAACGTGCCGGATGAAAACCGCTTGGAGACGTTGCCGGCGTTGTCGACGCGCAGCATGAAGAACGGCACGCCGCGCGCGTTCGGCCGTTGCAGCGTGGTCAGGCGGTGGCACACCTGCTCGAAGCCGGTGTTGAAGCGCTGCGCCAGCACGTGGATGTCGTAGCCGAGCGATTCCGCGGCGGCATGGAAGGTCTGGTAGGGCATCAGCACGCAGCCGGCGAAATAGTTGGCGAGCGTGATGCGGTAGAGCTGACGCGAGGTGTCGTCGAGCGCGCCGGCGCGTGCGATGATCGCCTCGAAGCCGGGCGTGCATTCGGCGAGCCCGATCTGGAACGCAAGCTGGAAGGCGCGGCCGGGGCCGTCCACTAGTTCGGAGATCAGAAGCTGGCGGCGGTGACGGTCGAAGCGCCGCAGCGTCTCGCGCATCACATCCACCGGCATGATGCGGGTCTGAATCGAATGCTTTTCCCGCAACCGCGCGCTCAACGCGGCGAACAGGTCCTGCGCGGGAGCGTTGATCTCGTCGCGCAGGGTTTCCGCCGCCTGCTCCAGTTCGGGAAAATAATTGCGGCTGGTATCGATCAGGTCGCGGACGCGTTCGATCGGATTGGCCTCGAAGCGCGCGCCGGTGCTCTCGTCGCGGTCGGCGAACTGCGCGGCCGCCAGCGTCTCGCCGCGCCGCGCCTCGGTGTAGGCGGCATAGAGGCGCTGCAGCGCATGAGTCACGGCTGGGCAGAGTTCGGCCAGATCGCGCAGCTCCTGCTTCGGCACGTCGATCTGGCGAAACAACGGATCGGAAAAGACCTCATTCAACTCGGCGAAAAAGCGGTCCTCGTCGGCGGTGGCGAGGTCGCGCAGATCGAGGTCGTAGGTCTCGGCGAGGCGGAGAAGGATCTGCGCGGTGACCGGCCGCTGGTTGCGCTCGATCAGGTTGACGTAGCTCGGCGAGATGCCGAGCCCCTCCGCGATCTGGGTCTGCGACAGCCCGAGCTGCTGGCGGATGCGACGGAAACGCGGCCCGACGAAGAGCTTTTTGCCTGAATTGGTGGCCATGTCCGCTCTCTTTTGTGACAAAAATTACAACATAACAACTATGACATGTATATATGTTACATGACATCATCATTTGAAAGCAAGACACCTATACGTATTGATCGGTTTGGCGTTATCTAAGGCAACATGTTGCAATGCAATGTCATAGATGTGGACTGGAGATAATGATGTCCAAGACCTTTGAGCAGCTCGTTCCCGCCCCGAAGGGCCGTTTTGAGGGGATCAGCCGTCCCTACAGCCCGGCGGACGTCGAACGGCTGCGCGGCTCGGTGGAGATCAAATACACGCTGGCCGAAAAGGGCGCGAACCGTCTCTGGGAATCGCTCAAGACGGAGCCATACGTGAATTCGCTCGGCGCCGTCACCGGCAACCAGGCGATGCAGCAGGCGCGCGCCGGTCTGCCCGCGATCTATCTCTCGGGCTGGCAGGTCGCCGCCGACGCCAACACCGCGGGCACGATGTATCCCGACCAGAGTCTCTATCCGGCCAACGCCGGTCCTGAACTGTGCCGCCGCATCAACCGCACCTTCCAGCGCGCCGACCAGATCGAGCATTCCGAAGGCGGCGCCAAGATCGACTGGTTCGTGCCGGTCGTGGCCGACGCCGAAGCGGGCTTCGGCGGTCCGCTCAACTCGTTCGAGATCATGAAGGCCTATATCGAGGCGGGCGCGGCCGGCGTCCACTTCGAGGACCAGCTCGCGTCGGAAAAGAAGTGCGGCCACATGGGCGGCAAGGTGCTGATCCCGACCGCGGCGCATGAGCGCAACCTGATCGCGGCGCGGCTCGCCGCCGACGTCTGCGGCACCCCAACATTTGTGCTGGCGCGCACCGATGCGGAGAGCGCAAAACTCATCACCTCGGACATCGACGAGCGCGATCACGAGTTCATCACCGGCGAACGCACGGCGGAAGGCTTCCATCGGCTCAAGCCCGGCACCGGCCTCGATCACTGCATCAAGCGCGGTTTGGCCTTCGCCAGGTATGCCGACCTGTTGTGGTGGGAGACCTCGAAGCCGGATCTCGACGGCGCCCGCAAGTTCGCGGAAGCGGTGAAGAAGGTCTACCCGAACAAGATGCTGGCCTACAACTGCTCGCCCTCGTTCAACTGGGAAGCCAACATCGACAAAGACACCATCGCCAAGTTCCAGCGCGAGATCGGTGCCATGGGCTACAAGTTCCAGTTCGTGACGCTGGCGGGCTTCCACTCGCTCAACCACGGCATGTTCGAGCTGGCGCGCGGCTACAAGGCCGAGGGCATGGCGGCGTATTCCCGCTTGCAGCAGGCCGAGTTCGCCTCGGAGAAGTTCGGCTACTCGGCGACGCGCCATCAGCGCGAGGTCGGCACCGGCTACTTCGATCTGGTCTCGACCACAATCACCGGCGGCCAGTCGTCGACCACCGCGCTTCACGACTCGACAGAGGCCGCGCAGTTCAAGTCGCAAGGGTCACAGATCAGGGTTCAGGCGGCTGAATAAAAGCGGCTGAATAAAAGGAGGCTCTCATGACCGGCAGCAATTTCTGGGTGATTGGCGGCGAATTCGGTTCGATGAATTTCCACAAGCTCGTGGAAGGATCGGCCCAGGTGCAGGGTCCGTTCAAGACGCGGAAGGAAGCCGAGGACGCCTGGAGGGTGGTGTCCGAGGAAAACCGCCACCGCGCCGGCGTGCGCTTCTCCATCGTGGAAGAGCCGAACCGCATGGCGAGCTGACCGATCGAAGAACTTCCCATGGGTGAAGGCTACCGTATCGTTTCGTCATTGCGAGGAGCGATAGCGACGAAGCAATCCGGTCTTTCAGAGTCTCCTGGATTACTTCGCTCCGCTCGCAATGACGGGGTGCCCTGACCTGAGTTGACCTAGAAGAAGCGTCCAAGGAAACGGACGGCCCTGCCCGGGAGATCGGGCGGGGCCGTTTGTTCGTTTGGAGGCAGTGATTTGCGGGCCGGGTCCGGAGTGGGCGGCGCATTATAAGCCTTTGGAACTAAACGGCCTTTGCGCGGAACAGTGTTGCTGCTAGGTTACATGGTTACCGCCAGGTTAACGGCGGCCGGATCTGCGGGGAAGGCGACCGATGTCGGACGCACCGAGAATGGGAACGGGCGTGGCGGAAACCGCGAAGCCGGTGCGGCTGCGCGATGCGCTGCGGCAGGCGCGGATCGAGGCCGCCGATCGCACCGGCGTCGTCGTCGATCTGCGCGATGCGGAGGTGGCGCGGCTAGAGATTTTGAACGAGGCGCTCGATCCGCTGTTCGCGCAGGTGCCCGATCAGGTCGACCTGTTCGATCGGGGTATCAGCCAAGGAGACACACCGCGGTTGTGGATCGACATAGTGGCGCACATCCTGATGGGCCGCGACAAGCGCATGTACCGTTTTGTGCAGGACACCCGCCATGGCCGGATCGTGCTCGCGGAATCCTATGACGCGGCCGCGATCGTCAATGCCGTCACGGATTATGTCGCCCGCCGCATGATCGAGCGCGAGCGGGCGCTGGCGGCGACGCCGCTGCTGCCGGAGCAAGCGGAGGCGAAGGAGAAGCCGCGCCGCCGCGGCCTCTGGACCTTCGCGTTCGGATTTGTCGCCGGCGTCGTCGTGCTGTTCGGCTTCGCGCTGTTCGCAGCGCTCAGGAATTAGAGCGTTTTCGAGCGAAGCATGTCCTCGGGCTTGACCCGAGGATGGGCACCGGTTCGCGTGAAGAAAACGCGTCAAATCAAAATCATAGAGCCTCGCTTCTGATTCCATCAGAAGCGAAAAGGCTCGAGTGACCCGCGGCACCGCGATCACAGCGCGACGAATCATTTCACGGCCGGCGATACCCGTAAGATCTGTCCGGCCGAGCTATCGGTCAAAAGCCACAGCGCGCCGTCCGGTCCTTGCCTGACGTCGCGGATGCGCTCGTTGAGATTTCGCAGCAGTCGCTCCTCGCCGGTCACGCTGTTGCCGTTAAGCGAAAGTCGCACCAGCATCTTGCCCGCCAGCGCGCCAGTGAACAGGCTGCCGTCCCACTTCGGAAACAGCTTGCCGGTATAGAACGCCATGCCGGACGGCGCGATCGACGGCACCCAGTACTTGATCGGCTGCTCCATGCCGGACTTCGACGTGCTGTCGTGAATCTTTGCGCCGTTGTAATCGATGCCATAGCCAATCACTGGCCAGCCGTAATTCTTGCCCTTGCTGATGATGTTGACCTCGTCGCCGCCGCGCGGGCCATGCTCGATTTCCCAGAGGTCCCCGGTCGCGGGATTGAATGCGAGGCCTTGTCCGTTGCGGTGGCCGTAGCTCCAGATTTCCGGACGCGCGCCGTCGCGGCCGACGAAGGGATTGTCGGGAGGCACCGATCCGTCGGGCGCGATCCGGGCGATCTTGCCGTTATCGACGCCAAGGTTCTGCGCCTGGTCGCGCGGCCCGAAATGATCGCCGAGCGTGATGTAAAGATCGCCGTCGCGCGCGCTTTGCGCAATGCGGCAACCATGATTGGCATGGCCGCCGGGACCGGCTTGCGTGAAGATCACCTTCACCCCATCAAGCGCGGTGGCATCCTCTTTCAGCCGTGCCCGCGCGATAGCGGCGTTGCCGCCGCTATCTGCGGAGTAACAGAGATAAAGCGTGCGATTGGCCGCAAAGTTGCGGTCGAGCGCCACGTCGAGCAGACCCGCCTGTCCCTCAACATAGGGCTTCGGCACGCCCTTCAAAGGTGGCGACAACGCCCCGTCCGGAGTGACGATGCGGATGCGCCCCGGACGTTCGGTCACCAGCATCCGCCCGTCCGGTAGGAAGGCGAGGCTCCACGGATGATTGAGGCCGCTGGCGACGGTTTTGACCTGGAGTTGCCCGGCCGACGATGTGAACGACGTGCCTGCGCCGCACGCGCCGGTCGCGATGACGGAGGAGGCCGTCAGCACTATGGCCGCGCTCAGGGTGGCCGTAGCCCACACCATCGGTGTTGTCATCAATCGCTCCTGTCGTCGAGCGGATGGTCACACAGGCAAACGCGGGCGCCCGTCACAAAATCGCGAGGCGGACCGGAGGCTGCGAGGACTTAAATAACCGGTTCAGGCGAGGATCGGCATAGCCATCGCGACCCTGATCGACATCACCGCGAACGCCAAAGAGAGGCAGATGGCGAAGGCGGCGATTGCCAGTGAGGCGGCAACCGCTTTGGTCAGGCGTGCGGAAGCGACGCGTGTGACGCGTCCTCCGAACCCTCCGCTCGTGCCTTGCGATCGCATCGCAAATCAATCCTTCAAAGACGGGCGAATCACCCGCACCGCCACAATCTTCCACCAAGCGCGGGCAGCATTGGGGCGGCAGCCCACTTGAAAGACGTCCAAAGCGAGGCGAAATAGCGTGTCCCCGCATTTCCCTTAATCCATGCTGAGCCCCTGCCGAAGGCCGCGGTCCTCACCCGCCGCCTGACACGCGCGGATCAGGTCCCGGCGGCGATGCTGGCCGCGGCATTGCCTGAGGGAGCCGCACGCCCGTCCATGCTCACGAAGCCGGTTTCCTGTTCGATCCGCCGCAGCCAGGCCCGGATCGAGGGGAACGCCGTGAGGTCGAAGTCGCACTGGTCGGCGACATGGGTGTAGGCATAAAGCGCGATGTCGGCGATGGTGAGCTGGCCGGCGGCGAAGAAATTGTGGGTCCTGAGATGATTCTCCATGACCTGAAGCGCCGCATAGCCGCGCTCCATCCAGTCTTCCAGCGCATGGGTCTGCAGATCGCGGCCGCCCTTGACCAGCGAGAGCCAGAAATAGGCCGCGCCGATGTTGGGTTCCAGCGCGTGCTGTTCGAAGAACATCCATTGCAGCGCCTCGGCGCGCTCGATCCGGGATTCCGGCGCCAGCGATGTTCCCATCGCGACATACCACAGGATCGCATTGGACTCCGCGAGGTAGCGGCCCTCCGCCACCTCGAGCAGCGGCACCTGGCCGCTCGGATTCTTCGCGAGAAAATCCGGCGTGCGACTTTCGCCGCGCAGGATATCGACCTCGACGGCATGATAAGGCGCGCCAAGGAAGGCCAGCGCAAGGCGAACCTTATAGCTGTTTCCCGAGCGCTGCATCGAATAGAGCTTGTACATTCGCGTCGTTGGATCCCGTTGCCGCGCGGTAAGGCTGCCGATTGCGCGATCTGACAATGAGGATGGCATCGAACTGCCGCAAGGCCTCAACTCTGGAACATATTGAGGTGGGGACACGTTGCGCCGCACGAATAGCCGGAAACTGCCGTTATCCGATGGTTTTTCGGAAAATCATCCCGTCTGCAAAGCGTCGTCGGATCACGTTGCGTTGAAGACTACCCCCAATTCGGGCTGTCTCCTTTGGCCGCGTGATATTGAATGACCCCGTAAAGCGCGATCATCGTCACCAGTGCGAGCGGAATGCCGGTCGCGCCGGTGATCCCGCGCGTTATCAGCGGCACCAGCCACGCTGCCGCCAGTACACTGATCTCGTAACTTTTCGCGCCGCGTCTGGCGATGGCGACTGTCATGAAGGCAATCGTCGGCCCCAGGATCATCAGGTCGTAATCAAGGATGTGCGGCGACGCCAACGCAGTGGCGGCGCTCAGTGTCGCAGCCTTGGCGCAATCGTCGCGCGACCTGCGCCAGACCCACGCCACACTACCGACGACAACAGCCGAGACCAAGCCTTGCATCGCATAGGCGAACGATACGCTGCCGCCCCACATTCGTACGGCGGCAAAGACGCTTTGCAGCTTTTCGAAACCCACGTCGCCATCCTGCAACAGCATCTTGCGCGACAGTTCGGTCGATGCCGCGAAAGCTGTCCAGATATCCAGCCCGAATAACGCCGCCGTTCCCAGCGCCAACGCTGCCACCGTCATCGCTGCCGCGCCGATGCTCCGCCACTGGCCGGCTGCGAGCAGGGCGACGGGGATCACCAGCCCGAATTGCGGTTTGTAGGCCAGCAGGCCGAACAATACGCCGGCCAGAATCGGACGGCGCGGCAGTGCGATCAACGCCCCGCCCAACAGCGCTGCCGTCAGGAAGCCATTCTGACCGTGGCCCAGGTTGATGAAGACCGCCGGAAACGCCGCCGTCGCCAGCAGGCCGAGAACGGTTTGGTTGCGCGTCAATGGAGCCGTCAGCAAGATGGCGCGCATTACGGCGAAATAGCCCGCAAACGTGACGAACTGCCAGATCGCCAGCGCCGGCAGATAGGGAAACGCCGCTAGCGGTGCTGCGATCAGCAGAAAGAAGGGCGGATAGAACCACGCATAATAGGGGGTGTGCGCCCCGAAGAACAGTTGTTCGCGGGCATAGTGGGCCGCCATGTCGTAGACGCTGGCTGCGCGACCATCGAGCACCAATGATCCCGCGGCATAGAAACTGGCGAAATCGGTGCCGAGCGGCTTGCTGTTGGCGTCCGACAGGCCATGGGACAGGGCAATCCAGGTGACTATGGCGAGCGCGTAAAGGGTCAGCAGAATCAGGCTATAGGCTCGCAGGCGCGCCACCGTCAGCCACTCGCCACTCTGAAATTGTCGCCAGGAAGATATCATCGGCCCGTGACTGCGGGAGTGAGTGCAAGGTTGCAGGTTAGGTGCCTCCGTTTAATTTTCCCTGAAACGGCACTGTCGCGGAACAGTTATCGCAAGCTTCTTGCGGTGCAGCGTAACGCACACTACTAATGTGCCGCGATCCCGTTCAATGAAACCGCGTGGACTTGGCGATCAACCACGCTTGCTAGGAGATGACGATGTCGTTCCTGTCCGCTGCGCTCGACCGTGTGAAGCCGTCCGCGACCATCGCGGTCACGGATAAAGCGCGTCGGCTCAAAGCGGAGGGGCGGAACGTCATCGGCCTCGGCGCGGGCGAACCGGATTTCGATACCCCGGCCAACATCAAGCTCGCCGCGGTCCATGCGATTGAGGCCGGCAAGACCAAGTATACGGCGGTCGACGGCATCCCCGAGCTGAAGGAAGCGATTGTCGCCAAATTCCAGCGCGAGAACGGCCTGACCTACAAGCCGAACCAGGTCATCGTCGGCACCGGCGGCAAGCAGGTGCTCTACAATGCGTTGATGGCGACGATTAATCCAGGCGACGAGGTGATCATTCCCGCGCCGTACTGGGTCAGCTATCCCGAGATGGTCGCGCTGGCGGGCGGCGAATCCGTTCCTGTCGTGTGCCCGGCGGAATCCGGCTTCAAGCTGCAGTCCGACGCGCTGGAGAAGGCGATCACGCCGAAGACGAAGTGGGTCATCCTCAACTCGCCGTCGAACCCGACCGGCGCGGCCTATACGCGCGCCGAACTGAAAGCGCTGACCGACGTGCTGGTGAAGCATCCGCACGTCTGGGTCATGACCGACGACATGTACGAGCATCTGATCTATGACGACTTCGAATTCACCACGCCGGCGCAGGTCGAGCCGCAACTGCTGAACCGCACCCTGACGGTGAACGGCGTGTCGAAGGCCTACTGCATGACCGGCTGGCGCATCGGCTATGCCGGTGGTCCCGCGCCACTCATCAAGGCGATGGCGACCATCCAGTCGCAATCGACCTCGAACCCCTCGTCGATCTCGCAATGGGCGGCGGTGGAGGCGTTGAACGGTCCGCAGGAGTTCATCGGCGCGAACAACAAGGTGTTCAAGGAGCGTCGCGACCTCGTGGTGGCGATGCTGAACCAGGCCAAGGGCATCGATTGCTCGCGACCGGAGGGCGCGTTCTACGTCTACCCGTCCTGCGCCGGGACCATCGGCAAGACCACGCCGTCGGGCAAGAAGCTCGAGACCGACGAGGATTTTGTCACCGAACTACTGGAGGCCGAAGGCGTCGCGGTGGTGCAGGGGTCGGCGTTCGGCCTCGGACCGGCGTTCCGCATCTCCTATGCCACGAAAACCTCGGACCTCGAGGAGGCCTGCAAGCGCATCCAGCGTTTCTGCGGCAACCTGCGCTGACGGAGCGGGCTGCGGCGTCGGGTCATTGACCGGATGTCGTCCCTGCGCAGGCGGGGACCCGTACGCCGTGTCCCCCGCCGTTGAGACGAAGACGTGACTTATCGCCGATGTCAGGGTTATGAGCCCCGTTTTCGCGCGGACGACAGCAATGGTTATTCGGCCCGGTTAGACCGAACAGTTTTGCTTCGGGTCGTTTCGTTGCGGATCGTTTCGTCCCTAGCCGTGCCGTAGTAGCGTTCATCATGTTTTAGCAACGTTCCCGGCATTTTGATGCCTTGATATGACGGCTGCCTTGTTTTGGACACGGCGGTTCCATCATGTCCAGCCGCCTTTCTTAATCCCCCCAAGCGGAGATCGACTCATGCACTTCCCAAGACTTCTCGCTGCGGCCGCAGCGACGCTGG
Organism: Nitrobacter sp. NHB1; assembly: GCF_036964665.1. Taxonomy (NCBI): domain Bacteria; kingdom Pseudomonadati; phylum Pseudomonadota; class Alphaproteobacteria; order Hyphomicrobiales; family Nitrobacteraceae; genus Nitrobacter; species Candidatus Nitrobacter laanbroekii. Next base: position 1,742,526 of record NZ_JBAMDA010000001.1, on the reverse strand, counting down.
TGGCGTCGTTTGCGGTTGCCCATGCCCAGCAGCATCAGGTTCAGGCCGGTATCCTCGAATGCGAGGGCGGCCAGAACGTGGGCTATGTGGTCGGCTCGACGACGGAACTACAGTGCGTCTTCCACAGCAACTCCGGAGCGCCGCCGCAGCCCTATATCGCGCGCGTCCAGCGCTTCGGCCTTGATCTCGGCGTGACGTCGCAGACCGGGTTCGCCTGGGCGGTCAATGCGCCGAGCTATCGGCTTGGCAGCGGCGCGCTGGCCGGTCACTACGGCGGGGTCGGCGCCAACGCCACGGTCGGTGTCGGCTTCGGCGCCAACCTGCTGGTCGGCGGGTCCGACAATTCGATTTCGCTACAGCCGCTGAGCCTGCAGGGCCAGACCGGCCTGAGCGCCGTGGCCGGCATCGTCGATGTCGATCTGCGCCCGGCAAATGTGCGTGCGGCGCCGCGCTACAAGCGGCATCGGCATCACCATCGCCGTCATCATCATCATCGGCATCATCATAAGCACTCACGCTGATCGGATCGGACGACCAACGAGGCCCGCGACAGCGGGCCTCTTTTTTGGTGTTTATGACCGCGGCGTCGCGTCTGGTGAGACCCGGTCCGGTGTGCCATAAAATGCGCAGCCATAATTGTGGCGGTCCGTTTCTGCATCGCAGTTTCGAATTCGGAGCTTTTCATGCGCGGTATTCCAGTTCTGGCGGGCGCCGCAGCGGTGCTGATCGTGTCGCTCGCTGGCGCCCTTGCGCAGCAGCCCGCGCAGCGCGCCAAGGTTGGCGTTCTCGAATGCCGCGGCGGAGCCAGTGTCGGGTTTATCGTCGGCTCGGTGACCAATCTCGGCTGCGTGTTTCACGCGGACGGCCTGCCGGAAGATCGCTATGTCGCCACGATCCGAAAGGTCGGCGTCGATCTCGGCATCACGCAGGAATCGGCGCTGGCCTGGGGCGTCTACGCGCCGGTGGCGCGCCTCGGACCTGGCGATCTCTCCGGCGACTACGCAGGCGCGCAAGGCAGCGCCTCGATCGGCATCGGCCTTGGCGGCAACGTTCTGATCGGCGGCTCCGCCAATTCGATCGCCCTGCAACCGCTCAGCGTGCAGGGCCAGGTCGGCCTCAGCGTTGCGGCCGGTCTCGCGGCGCTTGAACTGCGTCCGGGCCGCTGACCTGGGCCGGCGATGCGGTGTTCTGACCTGACACGCGGCGGCGGATCGCGGCGAGCGATAGCAAGGCGACGACCGTAAGCGCCGCTCCGGAAGCGAAGGTGGCGGGCGGGCCGTAGCGTTCCCACAACACGCCGGCAACGACGCTGGCAATCAGAAGCGCCACGCCGCTGACCAGGTTGAAGATGCCAAAAGCCGTGCCGCGCAGTTCAACCGGCGCGGCGTCCGCGAGCAGCGCGGACAAAAGCCCCTGTGTGAATCCCAGGTGGGCGCCCCATAGCGCGACGCCTGCGACGACGACGGTGAGTCCGCCGTCGATTGCCAGAAAAAGGTCGGCGAGGATCAGAAGCATCATCCCGGCCGCCAGCACATTGATTCTGTTAGTGCGGTCGGACAACAGCCCCGCGGGATAGGCGACGAGCATATAGACCAGGTTCATGACAACCAGCACGCCCGGCACCAGCGTCACGGACAGGCCGGCGCCTTGCGCTCGCAGCAACAGGAACGCCTCGCTGAAGCGCGCCAGCGTCAATAGCATAGCGACGCCAGTCACCAGCCAGAACGTGCCGCCGAGGCGCTTCAGTCCAACGAGGCGCAAAGGCCAGCGCGGCGCTTGCGCCGGCTCCGTGCGTTCCGGCTCTTGCACACCGAACTGCAGAAGCGCGACCGCGATGATGGCGGGAATGACGGCAATCCAGAATACCAACTGATAGTGATCGGATGTGATCCACATCAGTGCGATCGCGAGGCTAGGCCCGGCGAATGCGCCCACGGTGTCGAGCGATTGCCGTAGCCCGAAGCTCGCGCCGCGCAGGGAAATTGGCGCGAGATCAGCCACCAGCGCATCGCGGGGGGCGCCGCGAACGCCCTTGCCCACACGGTCCAGGAAACGCGCAGCCGCGATCCAGCCGATCGTCGATGCCAGCGGGAAGATCGGTTTGGTCAGGGCTGCGAGGCCATAGCCGGCAACGGCCAGCACCTTGCGCTTGCCGAGCCAATCCGAAAGGGCGCCTGAAAAGAGCTTGACGATCGAGGCCGTCGCCTCGGCGACGCCCTCAATGATCCCGACGGTAAGCGCCGACGCACCGACGACACCGACGAGATAGGCGGGCAACAGCGCGTGGATCATCTCCGAGGAGATGTCCATGAACATCGAAACGAAACCGAGCGTCCAGATCGGTACGGGAATGCCGCGCAACCAGGCAGCAGGTTTGCTTCCGTCTCGCATAGGCTTTCCGTTCCGCCCGATTTGTACAATTGTTACATAGCGAGACGACGGGCAAATCCGTCAAATGAGGCGCGGGGCTTGAAGGCTTTATTGCATGGCCATACGTTTCCCGCTTGCCAAATTCAGGCGGTGGGAGGAGCATCGTTACGCCGACCCAATCATGGGCCGACTTCCAGATCAGGAGGCGGCGGTGGGACAAGAGCTCAGAAGCCCCCAAGGCACACCTCAAGGCAGTCTAGCATCGGGTCCCCGGTGCATTGCGCTGGTGGGCCCGTTCCAGAGCGGTAAAACCACACTTCTCGAAGCCATTCTCGCGCGTACAGACGCAATTCCCAAAACAGGCAGCGTCGATCAAGGAACCAGCGTCGGTGACGCCAGTCCTGAAGCCCGCCAGCACAAAATGGGTGTCGGGCTGACCCCGGTCACCACCAGCTTCATGGGCGAAACCTATACCTTCATCGACTGTCCGGGTTCGATCGAATTCGCGCACGATATGCGCGCGGCGATTCCCGCGGTCGATGCCGCGGTGGTGGTGTGCGAAGCCGACGAGCGCAAGCTGCCGCAGTTGCAGATCATCCTGCGCGAGCTGGAAGATTTGAACATTCCGCGCTTTCTGTTTCTCAACAAGATCGACAAGGCGAACAACCGCGTCCGCGAAACGTTGGCGACGTTGCAGCCGGCCTCCCGGACCCCGCTGGTGCTGCGGCAGATTCCGCTCTGGAACGGCGATTTGATCGCTGGGTTCGTTGATCTCGCGCTGGAGCGTGCCTTTGTCTATCGCGAGCATCTGGCCTCCGAGGTCGTCCAACTGGACAGCGGCGATCTCGACCGCGAGAAGGAAGCGCGGTTCTCGATGCTGGAGAAACTTGCCGATCACGACGACGCGCTGATGGAGCAGTTGCTCGAGGATATTGCGCCGCCGCGCGATGCGGTGTTCGACGATCTCGCCCGCGAACTGCGCGAAGGCCGGATTTGTCCGGTGCTGCTCGGCTCGGCCGCGCGTGCGAACGGCGTGCTGCGGCTGATGAAGGCGCTGCGGCACGAAGCGCCCGGCATCGGCGAGACGGCGAAGCGCATAGGCGTGGCTGACAGCAAGGAGGCGCTGGCCTACGTATTCAAGACCCTGTACCTTCAGCATGGCGGCAAGCTGTCGCTGGCGCGGGTGCTGACGGGTCGTTTCGACGATGGCGCGGCGGTGCAGGCGTCGTCGGGCGAAGCCGGAAAAATTTCCGGCGTTCTCGCCGCCACCGGCGCGCAGGAGACCAAGCGGGCGTCTGCCGAAGCCGGTGACACGGTAGCGCTCGGCAAGCTCGACGCCGTGAACACCGGCGATACGCTGACGACCGCCAGGATGGCGCCGCCCTCGCTGGCCGGCATTGCGCCGGCTGCGCCGGTGCTGGCGATGGCGCTTGCGGCCGGAGACCGCAAGGACGATGTCAAGCTTGGACAGGCTCTGATCAAGCTCAACGAGGAAGACCCCTCGCTCGCTGTCGTTCACAATGCGCAGACCCACGATACCGTGCTGTGGGGACAGGGCGAGATGCATCTGCGCGTTGCGCTGGAGCGGCTGCACGATCGCTTCGGCGTCAACGTGAAATCACATGTGCCGGCGATCGGCTATCAGGAAACCATCCGCAAGCCCGTTACCCAGCGCGGGCGCCATAAGAAGCAGTCCGGCGGCCACGGCCAGTTCGGCGACGTGGTGCTGGAGATCCACCCGCTGCCGCGCGGCTCTGGCTTCGTCTTCGTTGACAAGATCGTCGGCGGCGCGGTGCCGCGCAACTATATCGGCGCGGTGGAGGAGGGCGTGGTGGACGGACTTGCGCGCGGCCCGCTTGGCTTTCCGGTAGTCGATGTGCAGGCGACGCTGACCGACGGCTCCTATCACAGCGTCGACTCCTCGGATCAGGCATTCCGCACGGCGGCGCGCATGGGGGTCGCCGAAGCCTTGCCGCAATGCCAACCGGTGCTGCTGGAGCCGATCCATGTGGTCGAGATTGTTTGCCCGAGCGATGCGACGGCGAAGGTCAATGCCATCCTGTCGGCACGGCGCGGCCAGATTCTCGGCTTCGACACCCGCGAGGGCTGGACCGGCTGGGATTGCGTGCGCGCCATGATGCCGGAAGCCGAGATCGGCGATCTCATCGTCGAACTCAGGTCGGCGACGGCGGGAGCGGGCAGTTTTACCCGGCAGTTCGATCGCATGGCAGAAGTCAACGGCCGGGCCGCCGACCAGATCATCGCCGCGCATCGGGCCGCGGCGTAGCGCGCATTTCGCAAAAGGGGATGCCGAGTTTTGATGACCGAGTTATGCATTATACATCATTATAATTGTTTTATACATCATTTTTAGTATCATAAATATGGAGATCGAGCGTTGATCACATCCTTTCAGATGCGGGCAGCGCGTGCGCTCTTGGGCATCGACCAGAAAACGCTCGCCGCACTGGCCGGGGTGTCCTTGCCGACCGTCCAGCGGATGGAGGCGAGCGAGGGGCGGGTGCGAGGCGTTATCGATACGCTGGTGAAGGTGGTCGACGCGTTCGAGCGTGCCGGCGTCGAATTGATCGGCGAACACGCCCGTAGCGACGGCGGCGGGCGCGGCGTTCGCCTGAAGCAACCCGGATCGCCGTCGCGCCGCCCGGCTGTTTGAGATCATCGCGGCTTCGCGTTGTCCCGTGATCGCGCGATGCGAGGGAAACTGCGAGATGAGCATCGGGAGGCTTGCGGTGCCGCGGCGCCGGCGATTGCGCCGGCGGCATTGACAGGGGCCGCGGCTTGCATGATCTCATCCGGCCGTGCCGCCTGATTGTCGGGCGCGTCATGCGACGGAACCCATGATGACAGCCGAGACCAAAGGTCGCGCCGCCTGCCTGATCGGATGGCCCGCGGCGCATTCGCGCTCGCCGCTGATCCATCACTACTGGCTGCGCGTGCACGGAATCGCGGGCGGCTACAACATCGAGGCGATTCCGCCCGAGGGCCTTGCCGAATTCATCATGCATCTGTCGACGCACGGCTTCGTCGGCGCCAACGTCACGATCCCGCACAAGGAGCGGGCGCTGCAACTGACCGCGCCCGACGAGCGCGCCACAGCGGTCGGCGCCGCCAACACGCTCTATTATGACGGCACCAACCTGCGGTCCACCAATACCGACGTCGAGGGATTCATCGGCAATCTGGATGCCGCTGCGCCGGGCTGGGATCGCACCGGGGATGCGCTGGTGCTTGGCGCCGGCGGATCGTCCCGGGCCGTGGTGTTCGGCCTGATCGAACGCGGCATCAAGCGCATCCATCTCGCCAACCGCACAATGGAGCGGGCGCGGGCGCTCGCGGATCAATTCGGCGCAACGGTTATGCCGTTGGCCTGGAGCGGGCTCGGCGACGTGCTGCCGCGCGCCGGTCTGCTCGTGAATACCACCTCGCTCGGCATGAAGGGGCAGCCGCCGCTGGATATCGAACTGCCGCTGCTGCCGCCGGATGCGGTGGTTGCTGATCTGGTCTATGTTCCGCTGGAAACGCCGCTGCTCGCGGCGGCGAGGGCGCGGGGCCTCAGAACCGCCGACGGCCTCGGGATGCTGCTGCATCAGGCCGTGCGCGGATTTGAGCTGTGGTTCGGGCAGCGTCCCGCAGTGTCGCCGGAATTGCGCGCGCTGGTCGAGGCCGATCTCCGGATGCCTCATCCCGCGACATGAGATTCGCGCCCAGTATTTTTAACCATTCTAATCTGGCGACCAATCAACCCTCTTTGTCTTGACCCCCAGGAAAGCATGATCCAGTTGGTAGACCGTCACCTTGAAGCGATCCTTATGTCCGATCTCGATACCAGTATCCCTGAAGCTACGCGGACCACGCCGCTCGGTCTCGCCCGGCGCGGCTTTCGCGGCCGGGTAAGCGCCATCATGGTCGACGGCGACCGCCTTGGCGTGTCGGCGATGGAGATCGAACGACGCCTTCTTGAATTTGGCATCGTCGAAGGCGTGTCGGTGCAGATCCTGCATGAAGGGCCGATCCGCCGGGATCCGATCGCGGTCCGGGTCAACGGCACGACAATCGCGCTGCGCCGGTGTGAAGCCATGGCGATTATCGTTGGCGATCATGGTCCGTCGGCGGATGCCGCTGAATGACTGCGATCGAGGTCAATGACTGGCGCATCGCCCTGGTTGGAACGCCGAACAGCGGCAAGACCGCCTTGTTCAATGCGCTTACGGGCAGCCGACAGAAGGTGGCCAACTACGCCGGCGTCACGGTGGAGCGAAAGTCGGGGGTTTTGCAAACCGCATCCGGCCACCGGGTCAACCTGATCGACCTGCCGGGGACCTATTCATTGCGGGGCCGCAGCCCCGACGAGGACATCACCCGCGACGTTATTCTCGGCAAGTTCGCGAGCGAAAGTCCACCGGACTTTTTGCTCTGCGTGGCCGACGCCACCAATCTTCGCGTGGCGATGCGCCTCGTCATCGAATTGAAGCGCGTTCACCGGCCGATGCTTTTGGTGCTGAACATGATCGACATCGCGCGGCGGCGCGGCGTCGACATTGATCTCGACAAGCTCTCCGCCGAACTTGGCGTGCCGGTTGTTACATCGACCGCCGTGCGGCGCGGCGGCATCGACGATCTGCTGCGGCGGATCGACGACGTCGCCGGCAAGCCGACCGAGGCCATTGTCGCGAGCGAGTGGACGACGCCGGCCGTGTCCGACCTGCGTACGGCGCAGCGCGAGGCCGATCGCGTGATCCGCGCTTCGGTCAGCGAGCCGGCCAAGCCCGATACGTGGACCACGCGCGTGGACGCCGTGCTGCTGCATCCGGTGTGGGGCATGATCGCGCTGCTCCTGCTGCTGTTCGTGATGTTCCAGGCCGTGTTCGCCTGGGCTGAACCGGCGATGGAACTCATCACCCGGGGTTTCGATGCGCTCGGCGCGTTATCGGCGATCGTGCTGCCGGAAGGGTTGCTGCAGAGCTTCGTCCAGAACGGCGTGCTCTCCGGCGTCGGCAGCGTCATCGTATTTCTCCCGCAGATCCTCGTCCTGTTTCTCTTCATTCTGCTGCTCGAAGATCTCGGCTATATGGCGCGCGCGGCCTTCCTGATGGATCGCATTATGGGCGGCGCCGGATTGCACGGCCGCGCCTTCATCCCGCTGCTGTCGAGCTTTGCCTGTGCGATTCCGGGGATCATGGCGACGCGAGTGATCGATAACAAGCGCGACCGGCTGACCACCATCATGGTCGCGCCGCTGATGACCTGCTCGGCGCGCATCCCGGTCTATACGCTGATTATCGCGGCCTTCGTGCCGAACCGGCCAGTGTTTGGCATTCTCGGATTGCAGGGGCTCGTGATGTTCGGGCTCTATGCGACAGGCATCTTCAGCGCGCTCGCGGTGTCGTTCGTGGCCAATCGTTTTTTCTGGCGTGACAGCGCGACGCCGCCCTTCATGCTGGAACTGCCGGATTACAAGCTGCCGCAATTGCGCAGCGTGCTGATGAATCTCTACCAGCGCGCGATGGCGTTTCTGAAGCGCGCCGGCACCACGATCTTTTCCATGATGGTTCTGATCTGGTTTCTGGCGTCATTCCCGCGTCCGCCGATGGGCGCTACCGAACCTGCGATCGATTTCAGTCTTGCAGCCATGATCGGCCGCTGGATCGAGCCGCTGCTCGCGCCGATCGGCTTCAACTGGCAGATCAGCGTCGCGCTGATTCCCGGCATGGCGGCGCGCGAGGTGGCGGTGGCTTCGCTCGGCACCGTCTATGCGATCGAGGGCGGCAAGGAGGCGACGGACCAGGTCGGTCACATGCTGGCCGGACAATGGAGTCTGGCGACCGCGCTGGCGTTTCTCGCCTGGTATGTCTTTGCGCCGCAATGTGCCTCGACGCTCGCTGTCATCAAGCGCGAGACCGGCGGGTGGCGCTGGGTGCTGATTACATTCTTCTACATGCTGGCGATGGCCTATCTGGCCGCGTTCGTGACCTACCGCATTGCGCTCGCGCTGGGTTGGGGCTGACCTCACACCGCGAGGATATGCTCGTCGATTTCGGCAATCGTGTTGACCCCGCACAGGCCCATGGTCACGCTCAGTTCCCTGGCGATGATCTCGAGTGCCTTGGTGACGCCTGGGCTGCCGAACGCGCCGAGGCCGTAGACATAGGCGCGGCCGATCATGCAGGATTTCGCGCCAAGCGCGAGCGCGCGCATCACGTCCTGGCCCGAGCGGATGCCGCTGTCGAACAGCACCTCGATCGTCGAGCCGACCGCATCGACGATCGCTGGCAGCACCTCGATCGAGGATTGCGCGCCGTCGAGCTGACGGCCGCCATGGTTGGACACCACCAGCGCTTGTGCGCCGATCTTCGCCGCTTCCCTGGCGTCGGCGACGTCGAGGATGCCCTTGATGACCAGCTTGCCGGGCCAGATGCTGCGGATCCAGTCGACGTCCCTCCAGTTCAGCGTGGTGTCGAACTGCTCGGCGACCCAGCCCGCCACCGATCCGAGATCGTCGACGCCTTTGAGGTGTCCCGCGATGTTGCCGAAATTCCGCCGCCTGGCGCGCAGCGTGCCGATTAGCCATGACGGCTTGCTCATGAAGTCGATCATGTTGGCGAGGCTGAACAGTTGCGGCGGCACCGACAGGCCGTTCTTGATGTCGGCATGGCGCTGGCCCAGCACCTGCAGATCCACCGTCAGCACCAGCGCGCTGCATTTCGCCGCCATGGCGCGCTGGATCAATTCCCTGACGAAGCCGCGATCCTTCATGACGTAGAGCTGAAACCAGAACGGCTTCTTGACACTCTCCGCCACGTCCTCGATCGAATTGATCGACATCGTGCTCAGCGTATAAGGGATGCCGGCGGCCTGCGCGGCGCGGCAGGCGTGGATCTCGCCGTCACTGTACTGCATTCCGGTCGAGCCCACCGGCGCCAGGATCAGCGGCAGGTTCGCCTTCTCGCCCAGGATGGTGGTCGCCAGATCGCGCTTCGAGATATCGACCAGAATCCGCTGGCGAAACCTGATCGCCTGCAGGTCTTCGTGGTTAGCGCGGTACGTCTGCTCGGAATAGGAGCCGCGATCGACGTAGTCGAAGAAAGCCTTCGGCACGCGGCGCTTGTGGACGTCGCGCAGATCCTCGATGCAGGTGATGCGATCCATCGACATGTCCGGACCTTGGTGTATTGGGCGGGTATCGCCCACCCTCGGGTTCACGCCGTCGGAATCCGAAAACTCACGTAGCATGGATGGGCCATCCGCAAAATCCGGCCTGATCTCACGTCTCGGGAGGAACGGAACGCGGCATGGGCGCGTTGCATTTGGTAGTGGGAGAATGCCATGCCGAGGATTCACGCTGCGCAGGATGACCGGACGCAAAAGACAAAAAGGGAACTGGATGAGGAACTCGATCGCGGCCTGCAGGGATCGTTTCCCGGCTCGGACCCGGTGAGCGTCACCCAGCCGGCGCCCGGAAAGCCGCCAAAGAATAAGGCGGCAAAAAACAAGGCGGACCGTCATTAGAGCCTTTATCATCCGGTTCGCGTGGATGCTCTCCATCAATAACTTGCGTATTCTGATCGCAAAACGGTATCCGCTTCTGCGGAATACGCGTTGGAATCGTTCGCATCGGGCAGCCGGGCGGGCCAAGGCCAGGGTCCCGAAACGGCCGGGTTCTCAAAACTCCAGGCTCTCGAAACTGGGGATTAATCCATCTTTTCAATGGAACGCGATCTTTTTTGCCGCCAGATGCCGGTAACGGTTCATTATATTTTTTGAAGTCGTCTCAGGTTCAGGGGCGTTATAAGCGGCTTCGCTCTACGCTTGACGGTTTCAAGCGCGGCGGCGAGCATTTTAAGGGCGCCGTGGGGGTTAGAATGAGCCGCAAGTATTTCGGAACCGACGGCATCCGTGGCCGCGCCAATGGCCTGATCACGTCGGAACTTGCGATGAAGGTGGGGCAGGCCGCCGGGCTGGTATTCCAGCGCGGCGAGTACCGTCATCGCGTCGTGATCGGAAAGGATACCCGACTCTCCGGCTATATGATCGAGTATGCGCTGGTCGCGGGCTTCACCTCGGTCGGCATGGATGTGCTGCTGCTCGGTCCGATACCGACGCCGGCGGTGGCGATGCTGACCAAGTCGATGCGCGCCGACCTCGGCGTCATGATCTCCGCTTCGCACAACCTGTTCGAGGACAACGGGATCAAAATGTTCGGCCCCCGGGGCTTCAAGCTGTCCGACGTCGTCGAAAAGCAGATTGAACAGTTGCTCGAGGAAAACCTCGACAGGAAACTGGCGCAGAGCGCGGGCCTCGGCCGCGCCCGCCGCATCGACGGCGTGCACGATCGCTATATCGAATTCGCCAAGCGCACGCTGCCCCGCGAACTCAGCCTCGACGGGTTGCGGGTGGTGGTCGATTGCGCCAACGGTGCCGCCTACAGGGTGGTGCCTGAGGCGCTGTGGGAACTGGGCGCGGACGTCGTTCCGATCGGCGTCGAGCCAGACGGCTTCAATATCAACAAGGAATGCGGCTCCACCGCGCCGGAGGCGCTGTGCCGCAAGGTCCGAGAAATGCGCGGCGATATCGGCATCGCGCTCGACGGCGACGCGGATCGCGTCATCATCGTCGATGAGCACGGCCATGTGGTCGACGGCGATCAGCTTCTCGCCGTGATCGCGGAAAGCTGGAAGGAAGACGGCCGGCTGACCAAGCCGGGAATCGTCGCCACCGTGATGTCGAATCTCGGTCTGGAGCGCTTCCTCGAAGGGCAAGAGTTGTCGCTGGTTCGGACTCCGGTCGGCGATCGCTACGTACTCGAGCAGATGCTGAAACATGGCTACAATCTCGGCGGCGAGCAATCGGGCCACATTATTCTGTCGGACTATGCGACCACCGGAGACGGCTTTGTGTCCGCGCTTCAGGTGCTCGCTGTGGTGCAGAAGCTGGGCCGCCCGGTTTCCGAGGTCTGCCACAAGTTCGAGCCGCTGCCGCAGATTCTGAAGAACTTCCGTTATCGCAGCGGCAAGCCGCTGGATCGTGCCGAGGTCAAGTCGGCGATCACCGCGGGCGAGAAGCGTCTCAACGGCCATGGCCGCCTGCTGGTCCGTTCCTCCGGAACCGAGCCGGTGATCCGCGTGATGGGCGAGGGCGACGACCGTATCCTGGTCGAGGAGGTCGTGGACACGATCGTTTCTGCGCTGGGCGGCCCGGCGGCGGCGTGAAACCGCCGATAGAGCCTTGAGATCGTGAGTCCTTCGCGAACAACTCCCGCTGCATCCCTGCTATAATCTATTGTTGCTGGTCGGCCGGGCGCTTGCATCGTAACAGGCGCCGGTCGAAACAACCTGGAATCCGTTCGTGGACAAGCCCGTCATCGCCTTCGAGGAAACGCAGGTCGCGCCGGTCGTGGTTCCAGGGGTCGCCGAAAAGGCGGCCCTCGGTCCCGTCTATCTCGTGCTCGGCGGCATCAGCTTCTCGCATTTTCTCAACGACACCATGCAGTCGCTGATTCCCTCGGTCTATCCGCTCCTGAAGGAGAACTACGCGCTCGACTTCGCCCAGATCGGAATGATCACGCTGGCATTTCAGGTGACGGCGTCGCTGCTGCAACCCGTGGTCGGCTATGTCACCGACAAGAAGGCTCAGCCGTTCTCGCTCGCCATCGGCATGGGTTCTACTTTCGTCGGGTTGCTGCTGCTGAGCGTGGCGCATGTCTACGGGATGATCCTTGTTTCCGCCGGACTCGTCGGTCTGGGCTCCGCGGTGTTCCATCCGGAGTCCTCGCGCATCGCGCGAATGGCGTCGGGCGGACGTTATGGATATGCCCAAGCGGTGTTCCAGGTCGGCGGAAATTTCGGCTCGGCGATGGGGCCGATGCTGGCGGCGCTGATCGTGGTGCCGTTCGGCCAGCCGAGCATCGCCTGGTTCTCGGTGATCGCGGCAACCGCGATCCTGATCCTTTGGCGAATCGGGCGCTGGTACAAGCCGCTGATCGCCTCACGCGTCAGCAAGGCGGTGGCGCGCCAGCCCAACGCGCCGTCACCGCGGCGCACAGCGCTGGCGATCACCATCCTGATCGTGCTGGTATTTTCCAAGTTCATCTACATGGCGAGCCTGACCAGCTACTACACGTTCTTCCTGATTCACAAGTTCGGCGTTTCGACCCAGACGTCGCAGATATTCCTGTTCATGTTCCTCGCCGCAACCGCGGTCGGCACCTATTTCGGCGGCCCGATCGGCGACCGGATCGGCCGTCGCTATGTGATCTGGTTCTCGATCCTTGGAGTGCTGCCGTTCACCCTGTTGCTGCCGTTCGCCAACCTGTTCTGGACCGCGATGCTGAGCATCGTCATCGGCTTTGTCATCTCCTCGGCGATGCCAGCGATCATTGTGTTCGCGCAGGAACTGATGCCGCATCGTTTCGGCATGATCTCGGGGATGTTCTTTGGCTTTGCGTTCGGCGCCGGAGGACTTGGAGCGGCGTTGCTTGGTGAGGTCGCGGACGCGAAGGGAATCGAGTTCGTCTATCACGCCTGCGCGTTCCTGCCGGCGATCGGCCTGCTTGCGATGTTCCTGCCGAAGATGCCGAAAATCCGGCACGGATAATCGCCGCGGTCACGGCCGCTTTGTCAACGAACTGTTAGCATGTGTGACGAGTTCGCGGCGGTTTGCATCGCCGCTCTCGCTGCTCGAAAAAAAGCTCACCGAATATCAACCTTAAAAATTAGGGTTAAGCGGCGCTTAAGTATTTGGTGTCATCGTGCTTCCGATTTCGGGAGTGGGGCCTCGTCTGCCTCACCGGACAAAAGGACGAAGCCGATGCGTAGCGTTAAATTTCTCGTCGCCGCCGGAGCGGCATCACTGTTGTCATCGGCCGCATTCGCCGCCGACATGCCCATCGCGCCACCGCCGCAGTATTATGCTCCGCCGCCGGCCGCGGATTTCGGCGGCTGGTATCTGCGGGGCGATATCGGCTTCAGCAATCAGCGCGTGAAGAACATTGCGATGGCGGATGGCCGTAACGCCCAACTGCTCTCGCTGAACGAGACGACCGCTTTCGATGCCGCAGGTATCTACGGCGTCGGCATCGGTTATCAGTTCAACAACTGGTTCCGTGGAGATATCACCGGTCAGTATCGCGGTAATTCGAATTTCAAGGGCACCGATTTGCTGACCTATCCGGCTGGCGGTGGTGTCGTCGGAAACGGAATCAATAACTACAACGCCACCAAGTCGGAATGGCTCGTGATGGCCAATGGCTATGTTGATCTCGGCACCTGGTGGTGCATCACGCCGTTCGTCGGCGCCGGCGTCGGCATGGCACGCGTGAGCATCGCGAATTACACCGACACCGGTTCGGTTAATAACGATGGCTTCGGCTTCGGCGCGTTCCCGAGCTATGCGAGCGCGCCGGCTGCGTCGAAATGGAATTTTGCCTGGGCGGCGCACGCCGGTTTGGCCTACCAGGTCAATCCTGGTCTCACGATTGAACTGGCCTATAGCTACGTTGACCTCGGTTCGGGAACGACGGGTGCGGTTTCCGATTACACGGGCTTCACACGCGGCGTTCCGATGCGGTTCCACGACATCACTTCGCATGACGTGAAACTCGGCGTGCGCTGGAATCTCAACAGCCCACCGGTCTATGCGCCGCCGCTGATCACCAAGGGCTGAGCCTGCCATCTCTTAACGGTTCTTAACGGCGCGGGAGTTTTCTCGCGCCGTTTGCTTTTTTGCGGTCGGTTTTCGACGGCTGCGACGCGTTGGAGCATGTCAGGATTTTGTCGAGAATGTGGATCAATCGTACCGCGCGACAACGGTTGGTTAAGGTTAACAGGCGATGATTGCTGCGTAATCAGGTTGTGTCGATGGAGCGGTTCCGATGCGTAGACTTATATTGGCGGCGATGATCTTCGGGACGGCGCAGGGCGCATACGCAGCCGACATGCCCGACCTTCCGGTTCTGCGCGGATCGCTGTCCGATGGCTTCAGCACGGTACGGACGGTGTGGGAGGGCTATTACATCGGCGGGCAGGCCGGTGTCGGTGAATCCGACATGAATTTCACCGGTGCGACCCGGAGTGTTGCAGCACGGCTGCTCAGCGGTACGGCCATAGAAAATTCAGGGCAGGTCTCGTCGTGGCCGCTGGGAGGCAAGTCCTCGATCCGGGGCGACGGCTGGGGAGGATTCGTCGGTTACAACAGCCAGTGGGATGATGTCGTCATCGGTGTTGAAGCCAATTACATGCACGGCAAGTTTGGCGGCAGCCGAACCGACTCGATGTCCCGCTTTTTTACCGATTCTCTTGGGTATACCGATGGCGTGACCTATGAAAGCAAAGCGGCCATGTCGATTTCGGACATGGGAACGCTGCGCGCCCGCGCTGGATATGTTGTTGGTGCTTTCCTTCCTTATATGTTCGGCGGCGTCGCGCTCGGCCAAGCCGATATCGTCCGCAGCGCACATATCTTCGGGACACAAGTCAATCCGGCGGCTGCGCCCGGTTTCACGAACGTGCCCTTTGATGTCAGTGCCACCGATGGCAAATACAGTCATCTGATCTACGGCTATTCGGCGGGTCTAGGCCTCGACGTCAATCTGATTGGCGGCCTGTTCGCGCGCGTCGAATGGGAGTACATCCGCTTTACCTCCTCGATCGACACAAATGTCAACACGGTTCGCGCCGGCGTCGGCTACAAATTCTGATCGTGAACACGCACGAGGACGTCGCTGCTCCCCGCGTTCGAGGCCGTCGCCTGCGCAGCTCGGATTCGTAGCGAGCCACGTCGGGATGACATTGCGGTGCCAAGCGTGTTCCCTGCGCTCCCGGATCGTGCGTCTGTTTTTGCGGTAAGGGAACCGGAACGGTGGTGACTGCCGCCCGTTGATTCCGTCAATAACGATGGAGCAACGCATGCATACCAGACCGACCTTTTTCGCACTTGTCGCAGCGACCGTCATTAGCTTGCTTGCACTGAGCGCCTATGCCGCAGGTGTAGGTGACGCTGGTACGACCGGAGACGGGTCCTCAATCACCGACACCCAGGCGCCGGTCTGAACGGGTCGTCAGACATTACGACGGGCACCGGTCTCAACTGGGGGACGCCTGTCAAACTCTTGATCTCATCTTCCGGTCGTGGACAGCGGCATCGGCGAGCGGACGCATCGTCAATCGCGCGTGATCGTCAGGAATATTCTTGACGAAATCGGGTGTTTCCCATATCTCCACTGGCGGGACACCTCCCCCCAACGGGAGGCTTGCTATCTGGAAGGATAGATCATGACCGTTGCGAAGCCCGCTTCGCGGCCGACCGTGCCGCATTTCTCATCCGGCCCCTGTGCCAAGCGCCCCGGCTGGACCCCGCAAAATCTCAAGGACGCAGCTCTTGGTCGTTCGCATCGCGCGAAGATCGGCAAGGCGCGCCTGAAACTCGCGATCGATCTGACGCGCGAGGTTCTGGAAATCCCGGCTGACTACAAGATCGGCATCGTGCCGGCGTCGGATACCGGCGCGGTCGAGATGGCGCTGTGGTCGTTGTTAGGTAGCCGCCCCGTCACCATGGTCGCCTGGGAATCCTTCGGTGAAGGCTGGGTCACCGATGTCGTCAAACAGTTGAAGCTCAAGGACGTCACCACGCTCACCGCGGGCTACGGCGAAATTCCCGATCTCGCCAGCGCCGACCCGAAGTCCGATATCGTCTTCACCTGGAACGGCACCACCTCCGGCGTGCGCGTGCCGAACGCCAACTGGATCAGTGCGAGCCGCGAAGGCCTCACTATCTGCGACGCGACCTCAGCCGCTTTCGCGCAGCCGCTCGACTGGGCCAAGCTCGATGTCGTCACCTTCTCCTGGCAGAAGGCGCTGGGCGGCGAGGGCGCGCACGGGATGCTGATCCTGTCGCCGCGCGCCGTGGCGCGGCTGGAAAGCTACACGCCGCCGTGGCCGATGCCGAAGATCTTCCGCATGACCAAGGGCGGCAAGCTGATCGACGGCATCTTCGTTGGCGAGACCATCAACACGCCATCGATGCTGTGCGTCGAGGACTATCTCGATGCGCTGAACTGGGCCAAGTCGGTCGGCGGCCTCAAGGGCATGATCGCGCGCGCCGACGCCAACGCCAGGGCGCTCAGCGACTGGGTGGCGAAAACGCCGTGGATCGATTTCCTCGCGGCCGATCCGGCGATCCGCTCCAATACCTCGGTGTGCCTGAAGGTCATCGACCCCGCGATCACGTCGTTGCCTGCGGAAGCGCAAGCCGATTTCGCCAAGAAACTCGTTGCCGCGGTTGAGAAGGAAGGCGCGGGCTACGATTTCGGGCACTACCGCGATGCGCCGCCGGGCCTGCGCATCTGGTGCGGCGCCACGGTGGAGGCGAGCGACGTCGCGCTGCTGCCGCAGTGGATCGACTGGGCCTTCGCCGAGGCCAAAGCCTCTCTCGCCAAGGCCGCGTAGTTTTTCTTTTTCCCTCTCCCCTTGCGGGAGAGGGTGCTGAGCGGCGGAGCCGCGAAGCGGGTGAGGGGTTCAATATCCCGCCGCTTCACCCCTCACCCGGCTCGATCTCGCTTCACTCGATCTCGCCACCCTCTTTCGCAAGGGGAGAGGGTTCGCAGCACATCCGTTCCTCACGTTGTTGCAGGAAACTCAAAATGACCAAACCCAAAGTTCTGATTTCCGATGCGCTCAGCCCGGCCGCCGTGCAGATCTTCAAGGATCGCGGCGTCGAGGTCGATTTCCAGCCAACACTCGGCAAGGACAAGGACAAGCTCGCCGAGATCATCGGCAACTACGACGGCCTTGCCATCCGTTCAGCCACCAAGGCCACCGCGAAGATTCTCGCCAATGCCAAGAAGCTGAAGGTGATCGGCCGCGCCGGCATCGGCGTCGACAACGTCGAGATTCCGGCCGCGACCGCCAAGGGCATCATCGTGATGAACACGCCGTTCGGCAATTCGATCACGACCGCCGAACATGCGATCACCTTGATGCTGGCGCTGGCGCGCGAAATTCCCGCCGCCGATGCCTCGACCCAGGCCGGCAAGTGGGAGAAGAACCGCTTCATGGGCGTCGAGATCACCAACAAGATTCTCGGCATCATCGGCTGCGGCAACATCGGCTCGATCGTCGCAGACCGTGCGCTCGGCCTGAAGATGAAGGTGATCGCATTTGATCCGTTCCTGTCGCCGGAGCGCGCCAAGGATCTTGGCGTTGACAAGGTCGAGCTTGAAGACCTGTTCAAGCGCGCCGATTTCATCACGCTGCATACGCCGCTGACCGACAAGACCCGCAATATCGTCGACGCTGCCGCCATCGCCAAAATGAAGAAGGGCGTGCGCATCATCAACTGCGCGCGCGGCGGCCTGGTTGACGAGCAGGCGCTGGCCGATGCGCTCAATGCCAAGCATGTCGCCGGCGCAGCCTTCGACGTGTTTGTCGAGGAGCCGGCGACCAAGAATGTGCTGTTCGGTCACCCCAACGTGATCTGCACGCCGCATCTTGGCGCTTCCACCTCGGAAGCACAGGAGAACGTCGCGCTGCAGGTCGCCGAGCAGATGTCGGACTATCTGCTCACCGGTGCGATCACCAACGCGCTCAACTTTCCCTCGATCACGGCGGAAGAAGCACCGAAGCTGAAGCCGTTCGTCGAGCTTGCGGAAAAGCTCGGCTCGTTCGCCGGTCAGCTTACGGAGACTGGCATCTCCAAGGTGACCATTACCTATGAGGGCCAGGTCGCCGAAATGAAGATCAAGGCGCTGACCTCGGCGGCGCTGTCGGGCCTGCTGCGGCCGATGCTGGGCGACGTCAACGTCGTGTCCGCGCCCGTCGTCGCCAAGGAGCGCGGCATGGTGGTGGATGAGGTCGTGCGCGCCGCGCAGAGCGACTACGAAAGCCTGATCACGGTCACCGTATTCACCGAGCGGCAGGAGCGTTCGGTGTCGGGAACGGTCTACGCCGACGGCAAGCCGCGCCTTGTCGACATCAAGGGCATCCGTGTCGATGCCGAGTTCGGCAAGTCGATGGTCTACATCACCAACGAGGATAAGCCCGGTTTTATCGGCAAGTTCGCGGGCCTGCTGGGCGACGCCAAGGTCAACATCGCGACCTTCAATCTCGGCCGCAACAAGCAAGGCGGCGACGCCATCGCGCTGGTCGAGGTCGATGGCGCGGTGCCCCCGGACGTACTCGCCAAGGTGCAGGCGTTGCCGCAGGTCAAGCAGGTGAAGGCGCTGACGTTCTGACAGCGTCAGGCCACAAGCGGTCCCGCGATGGCCTTCAGCGCCGCGCGGGCCTCAACGGGATCAAGCTGGATCTGCAAGCCGCGCTGCCCGCCGTTGATGAAGACCTTTGCCTCGCCGAGCGCCGCCGATTCGATCGCGGTCGGTACACGCTTCTTCTGCCCGAACGGACTGATGCCGCCGACATGGTAGCCGGTGAGCCGTTCGGCGTCGGCGGGGCGCATCATCCTTGCGGTCTTGCCTTCGAACGCAGCCGCCAGCTTCTTCATGCTGATTTCGCAATCGGACGGAGCGATGACGCAGACGGGCTTGCCGTCAACCTCGGCCATCAGCGTTTTCAGCACGCGGCGTGGTTCGGCGCCCAGGGCCTGCGCCGCCTGCAGGCCGATGCTGTCGGCGTCCGGATCGTAGTCGTAGCTGTGCAGCGTGAAGGCCACGCCGAGCTTCGTCAGCGCCTGGGTCGCGCGCGTGGTTTTTGACATCGTGGCCTGATCCTGATGTCATCGCCGCCGGATGGGGCGAGACATTTACGACGGTCGTTTTTGCCATGAAAAGGACATGCAACAAACCTTGCCTCAGGCGACGCTCGATCCGCGAACAGGTTGTCTGATGGACAAGTCCGCGCCGCAAAACGATCCCGAGCCGGGCGGAAGCCGCCGCGGCGCGCTGGCCGGGCTGGTCATTGTCGTCGTGCTGCTGGTGGTCGGCCTCTGGCTCGCGCACGAATTGAGGTCAGCGAGCAAAATCCAGGACTGCGTAATGTCGGGCCGATCCAATTGCGAACCGATCGACGTGCCCGCGCGATAAGGCGGCCGTCCTCGTGCCCGACGGGCATATCACTTCATCAGCGCGCGAACCTCGTCGCGCAGCGCCCGCCGCGAACCGTCGCGCGAATAGAACATATGGCCGCCGGGATAGACCACGAGCTTGACGCGGTCGCGCGAGCCGAAGGTCGGCAGTTGATCGAGGCGGATTTTGCTGGCGAAATAGGGCGTCGCCAGATCGAACAATCCGTGCGCGACCAGCAGTTTGAACTTGGGATCCCCAGCGAGCAGTTCGCGGATGTCGGATACTGACTCGACGGAATTGCGGTGCTTGCCGAAATCCCATGCCCGGTTGACGCTGCGGCTGAGCAGTTCATAGGAACCCTGCGGCCGCCAGTTCAGCTTGTGTGCATAAAGTTCGAACGCCGCCGATGTCAGTGCGGCCAGCAGCGGCTCCTCCGAGGGATCGTCGAAGTCGCTGGCACTTGAGTCCGGGTAGGGATCGAACCCGAGTACCGACGCGTCGTAGCGTCCGGTCACCTTGCCGTTGCGGCGGTCGAAGGCACGGCGGAATTCGCTGACATCGAATCGCCCGGCGAGGCGGCGGCTCTCCGCCTGGTCGATTCCTGTCAACGCCGCGAAGCGGTCGGCAAGCCGCTGCGTCGCCTCCGCATCGGCCTGCCCCTTGACGAGGTCGGTCAGGAATTCGCCCCGTGCGTAGGCTTCGACGTCGGCCATGTCTGCGCGGGTCAGCGTTCCGTTCTTCTTCTTCTCTTTTTCTTGCTCCCGTGCGACCGCCGCCATGCTCGGAAGGCTCGCCACGAACCGGGTCAGCCCGGTGCCCAGCACGTCGCCGAAGTCCAGCGCCGGCGAGATCAGAACCAGTCCGTTGACGGCGACGCCTTGTCGTGTCTGCAGGTTGCGGACGATCTTCGGTCCGCGAATGCCGCCATAGCTTTCGCCGGTGATGAATTTCGGCGACTGCATCCGATCGGCTTTCTCCAGCCAGCGCCGGATCACCAGCGCGATCGAAGCCACGTCGCCATCGACCGTGAAGAAGTGCTTTCGCGCCTCGTCGCCGCTCGCAACCATGCGGCTGTAGCCGGTGCCGAGCGGATCGATGAAAACAAGGTCGGTGAAGTCGAGCCAGGTTTCCGCGTTCGGTTCCAGCGCCGGCGGAACGGAGGAACCGGCGGTCGCGCGGTCCAATGCGATGCGCCATGGGCCGTTGCTGCCGAATTGCAGCCACGCCGACGACGCGCCGGGACCGCCGTTGAACACGAAGGTCACCGGGCGGCTGCGGGGATCGGCGCCGTCGAGCTGATAGGCCGTGGTGGCGATGTCCGCCTGCGGTTCGCCCTTGTCGTCGAAAATTCGAATCGCGCCCGCGGTTGCGGTGAAGGCCAGCGTGCGGCCAGGCAGCGCCAGCTTATGCCTGGTGGTGGAGTCCGGCGGCAGACGGCGATGGTCGGTCGCGGTTGCGACAGGACCGTCGTGCGCGCTGTCGCCGCTGCCCTTCGGACCGGACTGCTTCGCCTCTACCTGATGCGATGGCGCGCCGGGTGCGGCGTCGTCGGCGTGGGCGGCGGAGGCAAGCAGCATCGCCAGCAGCATCGCTCCGACGCTGGCGTGGCGGGACAGTGGGCCGAGCATCTGCTGCTACTCCTGTTGTCGTGTGGCCGTTTGAGCGGAGGCCCCAAGCCTTGACCGTCAAGCGTTGCCTGAAACTGTGGCGGGCACGGGACCCTGTGCAAGCGGCCTATAACGTCGGGTCCGTGCGCGGAGAACGTGCGACGGTGAGGATGCGCGGATTTTCAGGCCCGCGATATCTTCGTGCCGTCGCCGCCGGACCGGGCGGGAGTCGCAGGCTACGGCCCGAACAGAGGATGGATTTTCAGGGCGAATCAATGGTTTGGATGCGGTGTCGGGCCATTTGGCGACCGTTCCGGCTTGCGTCCACCGCACGCATCCTTTATCCGGTGGGACGCCTCGCATGCGAGCGGCAACGTCCGTTTTTAATCTGTCTTGTTTCGGTGCTTGGCGCACTTCAGATTTGCAAGGAATACCAGCGGAAATGACCAACGTTGTCGTCGTCGGCGCCCAATGGGGCGACGAGGGAAAGGGCAAGATCGTCGACTGGTTGTCGGAGCAGGCGGATATCGTCGTCCGCTTCCAGGGCGGCCACAATGCCGGTCATACGCTCGTCATCGACGGCAACACCTACAAGCTGGCGCTGCTGCCTTCGGGCGTCGTGCGCTCGTCGAAGCTGTCGATCATCGGCAACGGCGTGGTGTTTGATCCGCAGGCCTTCGTCGACGAGGTCGAGAAGCTCAAAGGGCAAGGTGTCAAAATCAGCCCCGACAACCTGCGCGTCGCCGAGAACGTCACGCTGATCCTGCCGCTGCATCGCGAGCTGGACTCACTGCGAGAGAACGCCAGCGCGGCGACGGCGATCGGCACCACCCAGCGCGGCATCGGTCCGGCCTATGAGGACAAGGTCGGCCGCCGCGCCATCCGCCTGATGGACCTCGCCGACCCGCAGACCCTGCCGCACAAGATCGAGCGGCTGCTTACACATCACAACGCGCTGCGCCGCGGCCACGGCATCGCGGAAGTGGATAGCGGCGCGTTGCTGAAGGATCTCGCCGCAATTGCGCCGCGGGTGCTGCCCTATGCTGACAGCGTGTGGAACCTGCTCGATCACAAGCGCCGCGAAGGCAAGCGTATCCTGTTCGAAGGCGCGCAAGGCGCGTTGCTGGATGTCGATCACGGCACCTACCCCTACGTCACCTCCTCCAACACGGTCGCCGCCCAGGCCGCCACCGGCACCGGCATGGGGCCGAGCGCGCTCGGCTACGTGCTCGGCATTTGCAAGTCCTACACCACGCGCGTCGGCCAGGGGCCGTTTCCGACCGAACTCAAGGACGAGATCGGCGAACTGATCGGTCAGCGCGGCAAGGAATTCGGCGTCAACACCGGGCGCAAGCGGCGCTGCGGCTGGTTCGACGCCATGCTGGTGCGGCAGACTGTCCGTACCAGCGGCATCCACGGCCTGGCACTGACAAAGCTCGATATCCTCGACGGCTTCGACACCATCGAGGTCTGCACCGGCTACAGGCTCGACGGCAAGGAGATCGACCATCTGCCGGCCGGAGAGGGGGCGCAGGCTCGCATCGAGCCGGTCTACGAGACTATCGAGGGCTGGAAGGAGCCGACCGCCAACGCTCGCTCATGGGCTGACCTGCCGGCCCAGGCCATCAAATATGTCCGCCGGATCGAGGAACTGGTTGGGTGTCCGGTGGCTCTGCTCTCCACCAGCCCCGAGCGCGAGGACACCATTCTGGTGCAGAACCCGTTCGAGGCTTAACGAGATGATGTTACGGGAATGCGTTCAAGGTTAATGTTTGCGGCATCGAGGAGATATGGCTGATTATTACCCGCTGATCGCGCGCGCCATCGCCGGACTGGACGTCAGTGCGCCCGGCGAGCAGCGGCGCGCGCTCTATGAGCGGGCACGGACCGCGCTGATCGCGCAGCTCCGCGGTGTCGAACCGCCTTTAAGCGAATCCGAGATCACCCGCGAACGGCTGTCGCTGGAAGAGGCTGTGCGCAAGGTCGAGTCCGAGGCCGCCCAGCGTGCCCGCGACGCCTCGCGTGGCAGCGGTTCGCGCTCCGGCGATGCCTTCCGCGCCTCGACTCGCGCGGCGATGAAGTCGCAGGACACGGCCGCGCCGCCGCCGCATCTCCGCCCGCGCGCCAATGTGACGCCTCAACCGCGCAACCTGCGCGCCGAACAGCCCCCCGCGCCGCCGCCATCGTGGCGGCCGCCCGCGCCGCCGATTCCTGTGCAGGATGCGCCGCCGCCCACCCGGGAGCGGCAGGGCCAGGGCCAGCCGCGCCGCAATCCCGAGTCCGATCGTCCGCCGCCGCTTCCGGTCCCGGGCTTCCGCGATGTCACCGCGGACGCCGACGATCTCGGTCGCGCCGCGGCGCAGGCCAACCGCTCGGCCCGCCGCACCTACGCCAACGTGCCCTCGCCGTCACCCCAATTCGACCGGCTGGAGCCGAGCCTTGAGGATCGCGGCGCGTTCGAGGGGTCGTATCGTTACGATGAATCATCCGGCGAGACCGCGGACGATCAGCCGCCGCCCCTGCCGCGGTCGTGGCCGCAACCTGGCCGCGACAAGCCGAAGCGCGTGTTCGGCGGCGGCTTTCCGTTCAAGAGCGCGATCGCCGTCGGCCTCGTGCTGATCCTTGCGGGGGCCGGGATCGTCTGGGGTCCGAAGGCGGTCTCGGCGGTGCGCGGGCTGTTCAGTTCGTCGCCGGACCAGACCACCGGGATACCGAAACCGGCGACACCGGGGCCGAAACCGAAGATTACCGATCGGGTCGGTCAGCCGCCGTCATCCGAAACGGTGGCGCCGGTGGCGCAGCGCGTCGTGCTGTATGACGAGGACCCGTCCGACCCCAAGGGCAAGCAGTATGTCGGATCGGTGGTGTGGCGCATTGAGGAGGTGAAGGGCGTAGCCGGTAAGACGCCGGAGATCGCCGTGCGCGCCGACATCGACATCCCCGAACGCAAGTTCAAGATGACGATGTCGTTCCGCCGCAACACCGACACCTCGCTGCCGGCGAGTCACACCGCGGAATTGACCTTCGTACTGCCGCAGGATTTTGAAGGCGGCGGCGTGTCCAACGTGCCGGGCATTCTGATGAAGTCCAGCGAACAGGCGCGCGGCACGCCGCTGGCTGGACTCGCCGTCAAGGTCACCGATGGCTTCTTCCTTGTCGGACTGTCCAATGTCGAGGCCGACCGCTCGCGCAATCTCCAGCTCCTGAAGGAGCGCTCGTGGTTCGACGTGCCTTTGGTCTATACCAACCAGCGCCGTGCCATCATCGCCATCGAGAAGGGGGCGCCCGGCGAGCGCGCCTTCAACGAGGCTTTCGCCGCCTGGGGCGAGTAGCCTTAAAAGCGTGACGCGGTCTCGTATCGGTGCAAAATGCGCGGCTCGTGGTAACCGGGGCGCTTATAGGGTCTGTCTAGACTAGAACAGGTTCCCCTGATCGGCGGGCTTGGATGCACGCTTGCCGGATGCCGGTTTGGGCTGGCCTCTCGGACTGGACCCTGTCGGACCGGACGATGTCGCTGCGGGTCGATCGTTGTCGGCGGTTGCGGCTACCCGTCCGTCGGCGAACTCCAGTGTGAGTCGTGCGCCGGGACCAATCGCCGATGCGTTTCGCAACGCCTGTCCGGCGTCGTCGCGGACCAGCGCAAAGCCGCGTGCCAGCACGCCGCGATAGGACAACGCCGCCAGCAACTGGCCGGAATGCACGATGCGCGCATCATGCCGCTGCAGCAAGGTGGTCAGCGCCCGCCGCGCCCGCTCGGCGAGCCTTTGGGTGCGCTCATTCGCGCGCGCGATCCGGTCGCGTTGTGCCTGTGCGTTGGCCAGTCGCGAGGCCTTGAGCCGGACCGCCAGCCCCGCGAAGCGATCGCGGCGGTGACGCAGCACGACCTGCGTGCCGTGCGCAAGCCGCGCGCCGGTCGCGGCGACGGACTGTTTTGCGTGCGCGACCTGTGCGCGCAACACGCGCAGCGTGAGTCCGCCGGCGATCCGCGTAAAGCGGCGATGATGCAGGTGCGTGCTTGCGCGCAAGGCGCGCGGCAACGCGGCGGCGGCGCCGTCGAGCTTCTGGCGGGGGATCGCGAGCAACTCACCGGCTTCCGGCAGCGCGCGGGCGGCGGAGCGCAATTCGGTGCGCCGGTCGTCGTGGCCGCGCCGCCATGCGACGATGGCGCGGGCCGCGAGGCCGGAGACTTCAACCAACAGCTCAGTGCGGACCGGCACCGCCATTTCAGCGGCGGCGGTCGGAGTAGGCGCGCGCTTGTCGGCGGCGAAATCGATCAGCGTCACGTCGGTCTCGTGACCGACCGCCGAGATCAGCGGGATCATGCTGCCAGCGGCTGCGCGGACCACGATCTCCTCGTTGAAGGACCACAGGTCTTCGAGCGAGCCGCCGCCGCGCGCGACGATCAGGAGGTCGGGGCGCGGAATGTGTCCGCCCTCCGGCAGCGTATTGAAGCCGTCGATGGCGGCGGCGATCTGTTCCGCCGAGCCTTCGCCCTGCACCCGCACCGGCCACACCAGCACACGGCGCGGGAAACGATCCTCCAGCCGATGCAGGATGTCGCGGATCACCGCGCCGGTCGGCGAGGTCACGACGCCGATCACCTCCGGCAGCCAGGGCAGCAGTTGCTTGCGCGCTTCGTCGAACAGGCCTTCCGCCGCGAGCTTCTTCTTGCGTTCCTCCATCAGCGCCATCAGCGCGCCGATGCCGGCGGGCTCCAGCGCCTCGATCACGATCTGGTATTTCGACGAGCCCGGATAGGTGGTCAGCTTGCCGGTGGCGATGACCTCGAGGCCCTCCTGTGGCTTGAACCGCATCCGGCCATGGACGCCTTTCCAGATCACCGCCTCGATCTTGGCGCTCTCGTCCTTCAGCGCGAAGTAGCAGTGACCGGAGGCGTGCGGGCCGCGAAAGCCGGATATCTCGCCGCGAACCCGCACATGGCCGTAGGCGTTCTCCACGGTGCGCTTCAGCGCCGAGGACAACTCGGAGACGGTATATTCCGACGCGTTCGCCAGGAGCTGTGCAGGATTTGCGGGCATCACGCTCACTTCTGTTGCGCCTCCGCCTTACCATGCTAAACCGCTCCGAAACCACCGGAAACCCTGGATCGGCAGTCATTCATGAACATTCTTCTGCTCGGTTCCGGCGGCCGCGAACATGCGCTGGCCTGGAAAATCGCCGGCTCTCCGCTGCTCACGAAACTGTGGTGCGCGCCGGGCAATGCCGGAATCGCGCGCGAGGCCGAATGTGTGACGCTCAATGTAGCCGATCATGCTGCGGTGGTCGCGTTCTGCAAAACCAACAAGGTCGATCTGGTCGTGGTCGGGCCGGAAGCGCCGCTCGCCGCCGGCATTGTCGACGACCTCGCGGCCGCGGGCCTCAAGGCGCTCGGGCCGAGTAAAGCCGCCGCGCAACTGGAGAGTTCAAAAGGCTTCACCAAGGAGTTGTGCCGCGACAACGCTATTCCCACCGCGGCCTACGAGCGCTTCAGCGATGCCACGGCGGCGAAGGCCTATATCTGCGCCCACGGCGCGCCGATCGTCATCAAGGCCGATGGGCTTGCTGCGGGGAAGGGCGTCGTCGTCGCGATGACGCTCGACGAAGCGCTGGCGGCGGTCGACATGATGTTCGACGGCGGGTTCGGCAGCGCTGGCGCGCAGGTCGTGGTCGAGGAGTTCATGCAGGGCGAGGAGGCCTCGTTCTTCGCGCTGTGCGACGGTAAGGACGCGCTGGCGCTGGCGACGGCGCAGGACCACAAGCGCGCGTTCGATGGCGACAAGGGGCCGAACACGGGCGGCATGGGCGCCTGTTCTCCGGCCCCCGTGATGACCGCCGGGATGTGTCGCCGCACCATGAATGAGATCATCGTTCCGACATTGCGGGCGATGCGCGCGCGGGGAACGCCGTTCAAGGGCGTGCTGTTCGCCGGCCTGATGGTCACGGAACAGGGACCGAAGCTGATCGAATACAACGTCCGCTTCGGCGATCCGGAATGCCAGGTGCTGATGCTGCGGATGATGTCGGACATCGTGCCGGCGCTGTTCGCGGCCTGCGACGAAGAGCTGAAGCATTTCGACCTGCGCTGGTTCCCCGATCCGGCGTTGACCGTGGTGATGGCGGCGAAGGGGTATCCCGGCGACTACGCCAGGGGGACGCGCATCGACGGGCTCGACAATGCCGCCAAGGTGGAGGGCGTGGAGATTTTCCATGCGGGCACCAGGGAGGAGGGCGGACAGATTCTCGCCAATGGCGGCCGCGTGCTGAACGTCTGCGCGTCCGGCAAGACCGTCGCCGAGGCGCAAGCCCGCGCCTACGAGGCCGTCGATCGCATCAACTGGCCTGAAGGCTTCTGCCGCCGCGACATCGGCTGGCAGGCGGTGGAGCGGGAGAAGGGCGGATAGAAGCGAATCTTCACCGCCGCGCCTTGAAGAATTCCCGCAGCAGCGTCGCCGCCTCGCTCTCCCCGACCGATGGATACACCTCCGGCCGGTGATGGCAGGTTGGTGCGGCAAAGAAACGGACGCCGGAATCCACCGCGCCGCCTTTGGGGTCGGGCGCTCCGTAGTAGAGCCGCCGGATCCGCGCGAACGAGATCGCGCCCGCGCACATGGTGCAGGGTTCCAGCGTCACATAGAGATCGCAGTCGGTCAGCCGTTCGCTGCCGATGGCGTGTGCGGCGGCCCGCAGCGCCAGAACCTCGGCATGGGCGGTGGGATCGCGGTCGGTCAGGGTGCGGTTTCCGGCGGCGGCGATGACCTCGCCGTCACGCACGATCACGCAGCCGATCGGTACCTCGCCCGATTTTCCGGCGTTTTTGGCGGCTTCAAGCGCCAAATCCATGAAAGATGGTGCGGTCATGCCTCGTTTCTCGGCGCATGATCCGCCAAAGCGTAAGCGGTTTGGCGATCAGATCATGCGCCATATCAATATCTTGGATAGCGTTCGGACCCAAAACCGGCATCCGCTTTTGCTGATCGCGCTCTGGTGAGAACTCTGTTAAGAGGGCGCCTTCAGCAAAAGTGGATGCCGGTTTTGCGTGAGAATGCGCTCTGAGTAAGAGGCGGGCGCGACCTCGTCATGCTACCCCTCCACGCCGGCGCGGCCGCCGTTTCCAATGCCTGTAGCGAGATCATTCATGCCCCGCGATAACGACAAAGACAATGCATCCTCGCGCGGCCGGCGTGATCGGCCCTCCGGCGGCAAGGGCCGTTCCGGCGCGGCGCGCGGGCCGGAAAAGAAGTTCGCCAAGCGCGGCTTTGCCGGCAAGACCGACAGAGGCGACGGCGACAAGCGGCCCTATGCCGGCAAGCCCGATGGCACGAAGCCCTATGCCAAGAAGTCTTACGCCAAGAAGCCGTATGCGGGTGCAGGCAAACCCTACGCGGGCAAGCGCGATAGCGATGCGGCGCGGCCCCGTTTCGATCGCGACGGCGGCGGCGAGAAGCGTGCGTACACGCCGCGCGGTGACCGTGGCGATACGCGTCCGACAGGGCGCTCTGCCGACAAGAAGTTCGGCGAGAAGCGCTCCTACACGCCGGGAGGCGAGGGTTTTCGGAAAGACGGCGACCGTCCGCAGCGTGCGCGGCCGCAAGGTGATCGGCCTTATAGCGCGCGTCCGCCGCGCGAGGGTGGTGGCGAGAAGCGTCCGTATGCGCCACGCGGAGATCGTCCCTTCGGTGACAAGAAGTTTTCACGCGGTGCGCCGGACCGTGGTTCGCGCGGTCCGCGCAAGGAGTTCGGCGATCGTGCGGATCGCGGCGAATCCAAGCCGTGGGAGAAGCGTGAGGCCGGCCCGCGTGATGATCGCGGCGGCGCCGGGCGTCCGCGATTCTCGAAACCACGTGAGGATCGTCCGGAGCGTGCTGCAGGCGCCGATCGTGGCCCGCGCAAGTTCGACCGTCCGCAAGGCGACCGTCCTCGCTTCGACCGCCCGCGGCAGGATCGCCCGCGCCATGAGGGAGGCGACGAGCGTCCGCGTCGCGACAATGAGGACGACAGCAGGGTTTTCGCCAAACGTCCGGCGTTCGGAGGACGCGGCGCTTATCGCGAACGCAAGCCTGTCGACGATCGGCGCAGCGCACGGCCCGAGCCGAAGCCGAAAAAGGCCGGCGAGCGCATCGCGAAGGTGATGGCGCGCGCCGGCGTCGCCTCGCGCCGTGACGCCGAGGAATGGGTCACGCAGGGCCGCGTCGCCGTCAACGGTCGCGTCATCAACTCGCCGGCGCTCGATGTCACCTCGCGCGATGTCATCACGATCGACGGCCAGCCGTTGCCGGAGCGCGAGCGCACGAGATTGTTCCTCTATCACAAGCCGCGCGGCCTGATGACGACCCACGCCGATCCCGAAGGGCGGCCGACCGTGTTCGACAATCTGCCCGAAGGCCTGCCGCGCCTGATCAGCATCGGTCGGCTCGATTTCAATACCGAAGGGTTGCTGCTGCTGACCAATGACGGCGGTCTGGCGCGCGCACTGGAACTGCCCGACACCGGTTGGCTGCGGCGCTATCGCGTCCGCGCCCACGGCGAGGTGACGCAGGCGCAACTCGATGCGCTGAAGAACGGCGTCGAGGTCGACGGCGTCAAGTATGGCTCGATCGACGCCACGCTGGAGCGCGACCAGGGCGCCAATGTCTGGCTGGTGTTCGCGATCCGTGAGGGCAAGAACCGCGAGGTGCGCAACGTGATGGCGCATCTCGGACTCGAGGTGAACCGGCTGATCCGCGTCTCCTATGGACCGTTCCAACTGGCCGAGATCGCGGAAGGACAGGTCGAGGAGGTCAAGACCCGCGTGCTGCGCGAGCAACTCGGCGATAAAATCGCCGCGCTCGCCAATGCGAATTTCGCTGGCACGGCTGCCGAAGCCGAGACCGAACCAAAGCTCGGCCGCGACGGCACGCCGTTACGCTCGAAGAAGGACAACAAGGCGAGAGCGAAGCGCTCGCTGATCGAGGATCGCAAGGGCCGCAACGTGGTGGTGCAGCGAACCGGCAGCGACGAGGCGCGGGCGCGCAACGAAGCCGAAGCCAATGGCTACGGTCCGCCGCGCCGGCCCAAGCGCGGCTATCACGGCAAGCGCGATCTGACGCCACGGGATTGATGATGCGCGTCGTCGGCGGGCGGCTGAAAGGCCGCAACCTCGCGTCGCCATCGACGCAGCAGATCCGCCCGACGGCCGATCGCCTGCGCGAGGCGCTGTTCAATATCCTCGCTCACGCCTATGACGATCCGATCGCGGATGCGCGCGTGCTCGATCTGTTTGCGGGCACCGGCGCGCTCGGCATCGAGGCGGTGTCGCGCGGGGCTAAATTCGCGCTATTTGTGGACAACGGCGCCGAGGCGCGCGCGCTGCTGCGCAACAATGTCGAGGCGCTCGGGCTCGGCGGCGTCACGAAAGTCTATCGTCGCGACGCGACCGATCTCGGGCCTGCGCATCCGATGGAGCCGTTCTCGCTGGTGTTCCTCGATCCGCCCTATGGCAAAGGTCTGGCGGACAAGGCGCTGGCCTCGCTGCGTGAGGGGCAATGGCTGACCGACAAGGCGCTCCTCGTCGTCGAGGAGGCGAAGGCCGCCGCCTTCGCTGCGCCGGAGGGCTTTGAGCAGCTCGAACGCCGCGCCTATGACGATACCGAGTTCGTATTTCTACGGAGCGCGTGAGCGCGACGCGAAATACAAGTGAAGGTCCGTCATTGCGAGCGGAGCGAAGCAATCCATAACCTGCACATCAAAGCTGGATTGCTTCGCTCCGCTCGCAATGACGTGGAATGGTCGAGCTTCTTCCCGCCTACCGCCGCCCGAACAGCTTCTCGATGTCGGCGAGCTTCAGCTCCACATAGGTCGGGCGGCCGTGGTTGCACTGGCCTGAATTGGGCGTGTCTTCCATCTCGCGCAGCAGCGCGTTCATTTCCTCCGGCTTGAGGATGCGCCCGGCGCGCACCGAGCCGTGACAGGCCATCGTGGCCGCGACATGCATCAGCCGACGTTCGAGCGGAAGCGCTTCGTCCCATTCCGCCATGTGCTCGGCGAGATCGCGCAACAGCGCCGCCGCGTTGGCCCTGCCGAGCAGCGACGGCGTCTCGCGCACCGCGACCGCGCCGGGTCCGAAGGACTCGATGGCGAGGCCGAATTTTTCCAGCTCAGACGCACGGTCGATTAGCTTTTCGACGGTGGCCTCGTCAAGTTCGACGATATCGGGAATCAGAAGAATCTGCCGCTGCACGCGGTCGCGCTCCAGCGCCGCCTTCAATTTCTCGTAGACGATGCGTTCGTGCGCGGCATGTTGATCCACCACGATCAAACCATCGCGGGTTTGTGTCACGATATAAGTCTCGTGAATCTGGGTGCGTGCCGCGCCGAGCGGCCGGTCGATCAGATCGGTCACGGGATTGGGATCGGATCGCACATCCGCGCTGGGCGCGCCGACGTCGAACGCGGTTTGTCCGGACTCGGCGAATACGGTCGCGGCGCCGCCGCCGGACCATGGCCGCGCGCCGACAGGCGAGGCGGGCGATTGCCGCCAGTCCCAGTTGGCCGGGCGCGGGGTTACCGCGGGACGGAATGCCGTGAGCACCGCGCCGTCGCTGTTTGCCGCCGTGCGCTTGCCCTCGCGCGCCAGACCTTCCTTCAGCGCGTGCACGATCAGCGCCCGCACCAGCCCGGCGTTACGGAAGCGCACTTCCGTCTTGGCGGGGTGCACGTTGGCATCGACCTCCTGCGGAGCCGTTGTGACAAACAACGCCACCACCGGATGACGGTCGCGCGGCAGATAATCGGAATAGGCCGCGCGCACCGCGCCGAGAATAAGCTTGTCGCGCACCGGGCGGCCGTTGACGAACAGGTACTGACCGAGCGCGTTGGCACGGGTCAGCGACGGCGCGGCGGCAAAGCCCTCCACGATCACGCCGTCGCGTTCGGCGCGCACCGCGATGGCGCTGCCGCGAAAGTCCGCGCCGAGAATATCGCCGAGCCGCGTCAATCGTCCCGCAGCGCCGGGCAGGGCGGCCGTCCACGTCACGGGCGCGCGTTCTTCACCGGCGAGCGTGAAAGCGATATCGGGTCGCGCCATCGCCAGCCGCCGCACCACCTCGCGGATCGCCTCGGCCTCGGTGCGGTCGGTCTTGAGAAATTTCAGGCGCGCGGGCGTCGCATAAAAGAGATCGCTGACCTCGACGCGCGTGCCTTGCGTTAATGCCGCCGGCACGATCGCGGACTTCTGTCCGCCCTCGACGTTGAGCGACCACGCATGCGGCTCGCCAACGTGGCGCGTGGTGATGCCAAGTTTAGCCACCGCGCCGATCGACGGCAGCGCTTCGCCGCGAAAGCCAAGCGTGCGGATGCGCAGCAAATCCTCGTCGTCGAGTTTCGAGGTGGCGTGGCGATCCACCGCGAGCGCGAGGTCGTCCTTTGTCATGCCGCCGCCGTCGTCGGTGATGCCGATCCGCCGCCGTCCCCCGCCGTCGGTGAAGATGTCGATGCGGCCCGCGCCGGCATCGATGGCATTCTCCACCAGTTCCTTGACGACGCTCGCCGGACGCTCGACCACTTCGCCGGCGGCGATGCGGTTGACGACGGTCTCGGGAAGCTGGCGGACGGGCATGCGCGTTTGGCCGTTATTCGAGTCGATTCGAGCCTTGGCGCAGTCTATTTGGCGTGGTGGCAAAACGGTATCCGCTTTTGCTGAATTCTAGTCCTCGAATCCGGTCGATCCGCGCTTTGCCTTGACGTTGGCGCGGCGCTTCTTGGTCTCAAGGCGGCGCTGTTTCGAGCCGAACGTTGGTTTCGTCGCGCGGCGTGGCGTTGGCCGGATCGCGGCCTCGCGCAGCAATTCGATCAGGCGGTCGGTGGCGTCGGCGCGGTTGCGCTCCTGGGTGCGGAAGCGCTGGGCATGGATCACGATCACGCCGTCCTTGGTCAGGCGCTGCCCGGCGAGCCGGGCGAGCCGCGCCGCGACGTCAGGGGCGAGCGTCAGGCGGCGGGTGTCGAAGCGCAATTGCGCCGCGGTCGAGAGCTTGTTGACGTTCTGGCCGCCCGGTCCGGAGGCGCGAATGAAGCTGATCTCGATGTCGTCTTCGTCGATCACGATATCGCGCGTAATCCGCACCATGGCAGTCACCGGGGGTTCGCCTGTCCCGCAGCGGGAATCAGGCCACGCACCATAACCGGTTCGCGCGATTGTGCCTGCCCCCCGCCGTCAGAGCGCTTTCGGGTGAAGCATGCCCTCGGGCTTGACCCTGGGGTCGAGACCGGTTCGCGTGAAGAAAACGCGTCAAATCAAAATCACAGAGGCCCGCTTCTGATTCCATCAGAAGCGGAAAGGTTCTAATGCGCGGCGGGTTGAGGAGGCACGGGCGGGGCCGCCGCTGGCTGGACCGCCGCCGGTTGCGCTGCCGCCTGCGGCGTGCGTCCCACGATCACGGTCAGAAGCCCCTGTCCCCACAGCCGCTTCGCGACCTGCCTGGCTTGGTCGAGGGTGACGGCATCGACAATGGAATTGCGTTTCTCGATGTAGTCGATGGGTAGATCGTCGGTCTGATACTGCAACAGGCCGGTGGCGAGCTTCGAGGAGGTGTCGAGTTCCAGCATCTGCGATCCCTTCAGGTAGGACTTGGCGTCATCAAGCTCCTTCTGGGTCGGACCGCTTTCGGCAAAGCGCTGGATTTCCTTATTGATGGCATCGATGCTCTCGCTGACCCGGTCGGCGCGGGTTCCGGTGGTGCCGGCAAACAGCGCCGAGTGATCCATCCACAACAGCGATTCCGAGATGGAATAGGCGAGGCCGCGCTTTTCGCGAACATCCCTATAGAGCCGGGACGACAGCGAGCCGCCGCCGAGAATGTGATTGTCGATGTAGGCCGCCATGAAATCCGGATCGTGACGCTTGATGCCGGGGCCGCCGAACATGACCACGGTTTGCGGCACGTCGAGCGGAACCAACACGCGTTTCGGCGGCTTCGTAGCGACGACGTCGGCAACGGGTGTGAGGTCGCCCTTCGCGGGCAGGTCTCCAAAAGTCTGATCCAGCAGTTTTGCGAGAGCCGCCGGCTCGATGTCGCCCACGACCGCGATCTTCAACTTGTCCCGCGCCAGCACGTGGCGCACGTAAGTCCTGAGGTCGTCGGTCTTGATCGTCGGAATGCTTTCGAGCGTGCCGTGCGACGGGCGGCCGTAGGGATGATCGCCGAATGCGAGCTTGAGGAAATTGCGGCCGGCGAGCGCGTTGGGATTGGTCGAGTTGCGACGCAGGTTGGACATGATCTGCGAACGGATGCGCTCGACGTCGCTGCTGTCGAAGCGCGGCGCAGTCAGGGCGAGCCGCAGCAGGCCGAACGCTTCGTCGCTATGCTCCTTGAGCATCCGCAACGAGCCGCGAAGCCGGTCGCGTTGGATCGTAAAGCTCAGCTCGATGGCGCGGCGGTCGAGCCGCTCATGGAAGGTCCTGGAGTCGAGATCGGCGGCGCCTTCGTCGAGCAGGCTGGCGACCATGTAGCCGACGCCCGGCTTGTCGGCCGGGTCCTGTGCCGCGCCGCCCGCGAACGCATATTCCATCGCCACCAGCGGCACTGTCGCATCCTGAACGAACCAGGCCTCGATCCCTCCCGGCGTCACCAGATGCTGGATTTTTGTCGCCGCGAACGACGGAACAGCAGTGAGGGAGGTCAAAGCGAAGCATACGGCGGCGAGCAGGCGGCGCGCCGCGCCGGTCCGGGTGCATCTCACGACCGCTTCTCCCCGTGCGCCGGCGTAGTGTCCTTGATCAGATATCCCGTGACCGATCGCGTCTTGACCAGCCACTTTTGCGCGGCCTCGCGAACCTGCTCGGCGGTCACTGCGCGGATGCGGTCCGGCCAGCTTCTGATCTCGTCGACGCTCAATCCGACCGTCATGCCCGCGCCGTACCAGCGCGCCAGCGTCGTCTGACTATCCTGGGCGTAGATCGCCTGCGCAATCAACTGCGTCTTCACGCGTTCGAGGTCTTCCGCGGGGATCGGGTTTTTGGCGAGATTTGCGATCACAGCGTCGATGGCCTGCTCGATCTCGGGAAAACCGACGCCCGGCTTCGGCGCCACCGCGATCGAAAACTGGCTCGGATCGACCGCGGTGCCTTGATAGGTTGCGTTGGTGTTGACGGCGAGCGGCTTGTCGACGACCAGCGCACGATAGAGATAGGCGTTGCTGCCGTCGCCCATCAATTGCGCAAGCACATCCAGCGCGGCGCTTTCGCCGGCGGCGGCAGTGGTTGCGGAGGGTACGAGATAATAGCGCCGCAGCATCGGCTGCTCGACGCGGGGGTCCGCGAGCGTGACCGTCCGCGATGCGATCGGCCGCGGTTCCTGCGGACGGATGCGGACGGCCGGAATGGCGGGCTGCGGCGGCACCTGGCCGAAGGTTTTTTCGATCTCGGGACGTATCGTCTGCGCGTCGACGTCGCCTGCGATCACCAGCGTTGCATTGTTGGGCGCATAAAACCGTTTGTAGAAGGCAAGCGCATCCTCGCGGGTGAGCTTCTCGATCTCATGGTGCCAGCCGATCACCGGCCGGCCGTAGGGATGGTTGAGATACAGCGCGGCCATGATCTGTTCGGTCAGCCGGGCGTCGGGATTGTTGGCGACCCGCATGTTGTATTCCTCGAGCACCACGTCGCGCTCGGGCAGCACGTTTTCGTCCTTCAGCACCAGGCCGGTCATGCGGTCGGCCTCGAATGCCATCATCGTCGCGAGTTGATCGCGCGGCACGCGCTGGTAGTAGCCGGTGTAGTCGAAGTTGGTGAAGGCATTCTCCTCGCCGCCGACGCGCAGCACGGTCTGGGAAAACTCGCCGGCAGGATGCTTGGCGGTACCCTTGAACATCAGATGCTCAAGAAAATGCGCCAGTCCCGATTTGCCCGGCGTTTCGTCCGCCGAGCCGACCTTGTACCAGATCATCTGCGTGACCACGGGCGTCCGGTGATCGGGGATGATCACGACCGCGAGCCCGTTGGCCAGGGTAAACGTGGCGGGAGGCTGAGAGGTGACGGTCTGCGCCTGGGCTGCCGGGAAGGCAAGTAGGAGCGCAAGGCACAGGGCCAGCGCCGCGAGGGCGCTCAATCGTCGCACTGCTGTCATGGCGTGCACCGGCGGCAATTTGTCTGAGTCGTTACGGATTGCCGTCAGTCCTCTGCTGGAGCGAATTCAGTCATTCCGGGATGTCGTCGTCTGCTCCCTGACGAGCACCGAAGGCAACCCGCATCATATTGCGGATCCGGGCAAGAAAGATGGTGGCCGCCCGGTCGCGTGGTCCCGATGGCCGCCGCGACCGTTAGTTAGTACGCTCTTTACCGCTGTTGATATCGATATAGGTGTTGCCGAGGGCTTCCTTCGGTCCGGTGCCATAAGCGAAGTTCGGTGACGGGGTCTGATAGCCAGCCGGGGGTTGCGTCAGTGTTTCCCGTTCCGGCTCACCCGTGAACGGCGCGGTCTGGGTCTTGTTGCCGCCGAACAGATTGCCGAGTTTTCCGGTGAAGCCGAGTTGCGAGGGGCTGAGCGACGGATTATCGTTTTGCGGTTTGCCCGGCTCTTCCGTCTCGGCCCGTCGTGAGGTGGTGCCGGAACCGTGCACCGCGAGCTTGCTCGGCAAAATCGAGCGGCCGTTTTCCTCGGACGTCGGTTTCCTTTGCTTGCGGGCGGCGACCGCTTCCCTGTGGCGCTCAACGTCGGGATCCTTCGGCCAGTTCGGGTCCCTGATTTCGGCCGCGGCCGAGCCCGGCGGCGGCAACTCGATCTTGGGGGGAATCACCAGCGGCGACCGCTCGCGATACTCGATGCCCTTGCTTTCCATGTTGGTGGCGCCGATGCCGCTCATGAGGTTCTTGATGATTTTCTCCTCGAAGGAGGAGTCATCATCGTCGTCCTGGGCGCGAGCCGCGCCGGACGACAGCACGACGGCGATACCGGCGGCAACCGCGGCGAGGCGAGCGCCGCGCAGGAGCATTTCCGAAGCCTTGAGTACCTCCCAACCGTTCCGTCCGGTCTTGCGCATCGCGTTCATCCTGTTCATTTTTTCAAAGGATCGCGGCCGGAAAGCCGCACGCATTCCGAGCAGCCCCTATCGTCCGGGATCAGGGCGCTTTTGCGGCGGATGCCCGAGGAAGGAATCATACAACAGGGCTATCACCCCGGCAACGATCGCCACATCGGCAAGGTTGAACACGTACCAGCTATAGGTTTTGCCCGCGAACTGGGCGTGAAACAGCGCGAAATCCACCACCGCGCCATATGCGAAGCGGTCGATGGCGTTGCCGATAGCGCCGCCGATGATGAGGCCGAGGCCGATGGTCGCCATGCGGGTATGCGACCGCGCCATCCAGATCGCAAGCAGGACCACCGCGGCGGCCTTGATCGCGAGCAGAATCGTGGCGCCCGCCTGGCTGTCGGTCTGGAACCAGCCGTAGCTGATGCCGGTGTTCCAGGCCAGCACCAGGTCGAAAAACGGCGTAACCCTGACGGCGCCGCGATGACCGATGTCGAACACGAACAATAGCCAGAGCTTGGAGGCCTGGTCGGCAATCAGCGCCGCCAGTGCGGCCAATAGTCCAGAGCGCCAGAGAGGGGTCATGGCAGGATCTGGCGCTCGAGACGTTTTACCGGGCCTAATCGATAACGAGGCGTCGTCCCCGCGCAGGCGGGGATCCATACGCCGTGTCCTTTGAGTTTGGCCGAAGACTCGGTCATCGGATCCTTCAATTCTCGAACGCCAGGGGCTATGAGTCCCCGCCTGCGCGGGGACGACGTTAGATGGAAACTCCCAGCGCCTTCCATTCCCGCAGGGCCTGCGCGTCGCGCGGCGACACGTCGGGATACTCCTTGTCGCTGCCGACGGTCGGCAGGATCTTCCACGATCGGGCGCACTTGGTGCCCGCGGCTTTCTCGACCACCACGGCCACGCCTGGGACGTTCGGCAAACGGAACGCGTCGGCCGGCGCCTCGCCCTCGCGAACTTCGTAGTTCGAGGTGATGCAGACCTCGGCAAGATCGACGTCGAACAACGTTGCGAGCATCGCGCGGTCGGCGACATAGACGATCGGCGAGGCTTCGAGCGAGGAGCCGATCCGCTTGGCGGCGCGCTCGCGTTCCAGCGCGCCGGTGACGACGCTGCGCACGGCGCGGATGATCTCCCACTTCGCGGCCAAGGCGTCGTCGCGAAACATTTCGATACTCTCCGGAAACAGCGTCAGATGCACCGACGGCTCCGCATCCGGCCGGTATTGCCGCCATGCTTCTTCAGTGGTGAACGATAGTATCGGCGCCAGCCATTTCAGGACCGCATCGCACAGCAAATCGATCACGGTGAGCGCCGCCTTGCGCGCCGACGACGACGGCGGGTCGCAGTACAGCGTGTCTTTCCGGATATCGAAATAGAACGCCGAGAGCTCGGTGTTCATGAAGGCCGCGAGACTGGCGACCACGGTCTTGTAATCGAAATCCGCGTAGGCCTTGCGCACCACCACGCTCTGCACGGCCAACTGATGCAGCATCAGTTGCTCCAGTTCGGGCACGTCTTTGAACGCGACATCATCGTCGCGCTTGAAGTGATGCAGCGTGCCGAGCATCCAGCGGATGGTGTTGCGCAGCTTGCGATAGGTCTCGACGGTGTTCTTGAGGATTTCGGGGCCGATGCGCTGGTCGTCGGCATAGTCGGTCGCGCAGACCCACAGTCGCAGGATGTCGGCGCCGGAATCCTTGATGACCTTCTGCGGGTCGACCGTGTTGCCGAGCGATTTCGACATCTTGCGGCCGTTCTCGTCGAGGGTGAAGCCGTGCGTCAGCACCACGTCATAGGGCGCGCGGCCGCGGGTGCCGCAGCTTTCCAGCAGCGAGGAATGGAACCAGCCGCGATGCTGATCGCTTCCTTCCAGATACATCACGGTATCCCCGCCGCCATCGACCTTGCGCTTGATTCCTTTGAGTCCTGGGAAATGCACGGGGTCTTCCAGCACGAAGGCGTGCGTCGAGCCGGAGTCGAACCAGACGTCGAGGATGTCGTCGACCTTGCTCCAGTCCTCGCCGGCACGCGGCCCAAGAAAACGCTCGCGCGCGCCGTCGGTGTACCAGGCATCGGCGCCTTCCGTCTCGAAGGCGTCGGTGATCCGTTTGTTGACGGCGTCGTCGATCAGGATTTCGGCGGAGCCGTCGCCCTTTTCGCGCACGAACACCGCGATCGGCACGCCCCAGGCGCGCTGCCGCGAGATCACCCAGTCCGGGCGGTTGGCGATCATGCCGGTGATGCGCCTCTCGCCGGCCGGCGGCACCCACTGCGTCACCGAGATCGCCTGCAGCGCGCGGGCGCGGAGGGTGTCGCCGCTCTTGGCCTGACCGCGGTCGGCGATCTCCTTGTCCATCGCGATGAACCACTGCGGCGTGTTGCGGAAGATCACCGGCTTCTTCGAGCGCCACGAATGCGGATATTGATGTTTCAAACGGCCGCGCGCGAGCAGCATGTTGCGTTCGACCAGCGCCTCGATGACCGCCTGATTGGCGTCGCCCTTGTTGCCCTTGTCGTCGATGACGCGCTTGCCCTCGAAGCCGGGAGCCTGCACGGTCAGCGCGCCGTTCTCGTCGACGGTGTAGGGAATTGTGGAACTGATGCCGCGCGTTTCGAGATCGCGCGCGTGGTGAGTCCAGATGTCGAAATCCTCGCGGCCGTGGCTAGGCGCGGTGTGGACGAAGCCGGTGCCGGTATCGTCGGTGACGTGATCGCCTTCCAGCAGCGGCACGGTGAATTCGTAGCCACCAGACAGGCTTTTCAGTGGATGCGCGCACTCCACCGCATCAAGCGTGTCGGCGGGGATGTCGCGGACCTTCTCGTAAGCAGTCACGCGCGCTTGCTT
The DNA here is from genome assembly GCF_036964665.1 of Nitrobacter sp. NHB1. Classification (NCBI taxonomy): domain Bacteria; kingdom Pseudomonadati; phylum Pseudomonadota; class Alphaproteobacteria; order Hyphomicrobiales; family Nitrobacteraceae; genus Nitrobacter; species Candidatus Nitrobacter laanbroekii. The sequence goes on along the minus strand of NZ_JBAMDA010000001.1, from coordinate 1,702,661 downwards.
GAACACCTCAGCGGCGAGGTTGTCCGCAAGGATCAGCAGATCGCCGGTTTTGGCCCAGTTGTCGGCGGGCGCATCGATGATCTTGTACAGGCCATAGGCGATCCTGTTCGAGAAGCTGATGGCGCGGTTGCCCGGCAGCGTCCAAGGCGTCGTGGTCCAGATCACCACGCTCGCCTGCGCCAGCGCGCCGTGTGCCGGCGATGTCACCGGAAACTTCACCCACACCGTGTCGCTGGTGTGGTCCTCATACTCGACCTCGGCCTCCGCCAGCGCGGTCTTCTCGACCACGCTCCACATCACCGGCTTGGAGCCGCGATACAGTGTACCGTTGGCGGCGAACTTCATCAACTCGCGCGCGATCTGCGCTTCGGCCGGAAAAGTCATGGTGGCGTAGGGATGATCCCAGTCGCCGATGATGCCGAGCCGCTTGAACTCCTCGCGCTGCACGTTGAGCCACTTCTCGGCATAGGCGCGGCACTCCTTGCGGAACGCCACCATCGCCGCTGGGTCCTTGAAGTTCGGCTTCGTCTTGCCCTTGGAGCGGTAGTTCTCTTCCTCGATCTTCCATTCGATCGGCAGGCCGTGGCAATCCCAGCCCGGTACGTAGTTGGAATCGTGCCCCAGCATCTGCTGGCTCCTGGTCACCACATCCTTGAGGATCTTGTTGAGCGCGTGGCCGATATGGATGCTGCCGTTGGCGTAAGGCGGGCCGTCGTGCAGCACGAACTTCGGCCGCCCCTTGGCGCGCTTGCGGAGCTGTCCGTAGAGATCGATGTCGGTCCAGCGCGCCAGAATTTCCGGCTCTCGCTGCGGCAGCCCGGCGCGCATCGGAAATTCCGTCTGCGGCAGATAGAGGGTCTTGGCGTAATCGGGGGCGTCGGTCGTCTGGGGCTTGTTGGTCATGGCGGGGTGAATAGCGTGTTTTGACGGGAAGGGGAAACCCGGTTTGAGCGTCTTTCCCTCTCTCGCAAGGGAGAGAGGGAAGAAGTGCAACTCACCCGATTTCTCCCAGCTTCGGGAATGCGCCGGGGGCGGCCGCGAGTTGGGTTCGAGCGCGGGCGCTGTCATCGTCCATCTGGCGAACCAGCGTCTCGACACCATCGAACTTCAGTTCGTCGCGGATGAAGCCGATGAAGGCCACGTCCAGCGTGGTCCCGTAGAGGTCGCCCTTGAAGTCGAACAGGAACACTTCGAGCAGCGGCGCGCCGTTGTCGAAGGTCGGACGGCGGCCGAAGCTCGCAACGCCGTCGAAGCGCCGGTGGTCCTTTCCCTGGCCGCGGCCGACCCGCACCGCATAGATGCCGTGCTTGAGCCCGCAATCCTTGTCGAGGCGGATATTGGCGGTGGGATAGCCGAGGTCGCGGCCGCGCTTCTCGCCGTGGATCACCTCGCCGGTCACGAACCACGGCCCGCCGAGCATGGCGGTGGCATCCGCGATCTGGCCCTCCGCCAGCGCCGTGCGGATCGCGCTGGAGGAGACCGGGCGCTCGTCGATATCGACATGCGGCTGCACGTCGACCTCGATACCGAGCAGCGGCGCCTCGCTCACCAAAAGGCTCGGCGAGCCGACCCGGCCCTTGCCGAAATGGAAATCGTAGCCGACGGCGATGCCGCTGACGTTGAGCCGGGCGATCAGATCATGGTGAATGAAATCCTGCGCCGTGGTGCCGGCGCGGGCAGTGTCGAAGGTCATGACCACGGCACCGGCGAGGCCCGTGCCGGCCAGCAGTCGTAGCTTGTTGGTCTCGTCGGTCAGGCGGAATTGCGGAGTGTTCGGGCTGAAGAACTTTCGCGGGTGCGGCTCGAAGGTGACCGCGAATGCCGGCTTGCCGCGGGCGCGGGACATATCGAGCGCGGCTGCGATCACCGCGCGGTGGCCGAGGTGAACGCCGTCAAAATTGCCCATCGCCACCACCGACCCCTTGGGGATCGCGGCGGCAGGGGTGGTGTCGCGGATGATGGTAAATCGGGAGGTCATCACGATTTCGTTGATGGGTGGGGTCCCGATTGAAGTCAAGCGCGGCCTGTCGAGCCTTTGCGGCGCAGGACGTCGGCGTCTGCTCCCGGGTTAACGCGCTGTTTAACGGCTGATGCTATTGGTAAAGGCAGACCCGAGAGGCGAACGACCGGTGGAATGCCGGCGGTTGCTTCGAGGACGGCCCGCTTCGGCGGGTTTTGGCCGATTTTCGGCACACATAGAATGTGGCGTGCAGGGGGCTCAAGATGGCGGTTGATTTGTCGATGTCGGTTCTGGTGGTGGACGACTACAACACGATGATCCGCATTATCCGGAATCTGCTCAAGCAGCTTGGGTTCGAGAACATCGACGATGCCAGCGACGGTTCGGCGGCGCTGAACAAGATGCGCACCAAAAAATACGGTCTCGTGATCTCCGACTGGAATATGGAGCCGATGACCGGCTACGACCTGCTCAAGGAAGTCCGCGCCGATCCCAATCTGGCGATGACGCGGTTCATCATGATTACGGCGGAGTCCAAGACCGAGAACGTCATCGCCGCTAAAAAGGCCGGGGTGAACAACTATATCGTCAAGCCGTTCAACGCGGCGACGCTGAAGACCAAGATCGAAGCGGTGTTCCCTGACAACGTTCCGGCATAAAACGGCGCTTCTTCACCTCGTCCCGCAAGCGCGGGGCGTGGAAAACACGTCGGTATTCACCACTTCAGCTCGCGCATCAGCGCCAGCGGCGGACGGCCGAACAGTTCCTTGACCGAGGCCGGATCGAGTTGGTCTATGCCCGCGAATTCCTCGGAATGGATGCCGCGCGTCAAAAACAGCAGGTCGATGCCGAAGGCGTGGGCGCCCATGAGGTCGGTGCGCACGGAATCGCCGATGGCCAGCACCCGGTTCAGCGGCGTGTCCTTGCCGCGCTGCTCCCGCGCCAGCGCCATGGCGCGCTCGTAGATCGGCCGGTGCGGCTTGCCGTAGAAGATCACCTCGCCGCCGAGTTCGCGATAGAGTTCGGCGATGGCGCCGGCGCAATAAAGCAGCCGGTCGCCGCTCTCGACGACGATATCGGGATTGGCGCAGATCAGTGGTAGCTTGCGCTCGCGCGCCTGCATCATCATGGCGCGATAGTCCTCGGCGGTTTCGGTCTCGTCGTCGAACGGACCGGTGCAGATGATGTAATCGGCGCGCTCGATCGGCGCGAATACCGGATCGAGGCCGCTGTGGATGGAGCCGTCGCGCTCGGGCCCGAGCCAGAAAATCGCCTTGGCCGGATGCGCGGCGACGTAGCTGCGCGTTAGATCGCCGGATGAAGCGATGCCGTCATAGCTGTCCTCGGGAACGCCGAACTTGCGCAACTGCCGCTGCACGGCGTCGGCCGGGCGCGGCGCATTGGTGATGAGGATGACGGTGCCGCCCCGAATGCGGAACGTTTTCAGCGCGGCGCAAGCCTCGGGAAACGACACGAGGCCGTTGTGGACGACGCCCCAGATGTCGCTGAGCACGACATCCCTCCCGGTCGCGAGGTCGCGCAGATGCTCGATGAAACGGAGGGCTGTCATCGCGGTCGGATGCTTTCAGGCGGTGCCGCCGGCACGGCGCACGAGGGCAGCGTTACCGGTCATGCGGGGCTGACGTTCGGGCTTGATTGCGCCAGCCTTCATCGGGTCGGCCCCGGTTGCATCGGTCCAGCCGGGTCCGGCCGCGCCATTGGCGCCGGGCTTCGCCTTGTCGGCGGTATCTCGTGCCGCATCCTGTCGCAACGGACGCGGCGCGGCGAACAGAAAACCCTGACCGAAGTGGACGTCGTAGTCGAGCAGGTCAACCACCGCTCGCTCGTCTTCGATCCGTTCCGCGATCAGGTCGATCCCGAAGCGTCCGAGCAGATCGGAGATGTCGGCCGGATGGATATCGGAGGTCGAGGTCTGCTTCTGGTCCAGCAGGAGCGAGGCGGGCACCTTGATGAAGCGGACGCCGCGGTCGGCCAATTCGCGCGGCTCGATCCGCAAATCCTTTACGTGATCGACGGAGAATCGGTAGCCGCGCTGCGCCAGCGCCGCGAGATGCTCGCTCTCTGTCGTACCGAGCGCGCGTAGCGTGCTGTGCTTGAATTCGAGAATCAGCGAGGGCGCCAGCGCATGATTGGCTTCGAGAAAATCGAGGCACTGCGCGAACGTCGCGGGATTACTGAGCGTCGCCGCGGCGACGTTGCAGAACACGCCGGCATCCTTGTTGCGTACCTGAAGCCTGCGCAGCGCCTGCACGCAGCGGAACATGACCACATTGTCGATGCGCCCCATCAGACCGGCCGCTTCGGCGGCGGGAATGAAATCGCCGGCCGTCAGGATTTCGCCGCGGGCATCACGCAGCCGCGTCACCGCTTCGTAGTAGCGCACCTTGCGCTGCGGCAACGTGACGATCGGCTGCAGGAAAATATCGATGCCGTTGGCGTCGACGGCGTTCTTGATCGTCGTCAGGATCTGCGCATCGCTGCGGGCCGGGGCAGGGCTCGCCGCGGCCGGCCGAGCGGCAGCGGGCGTGGCCGCAACCGGTATCGCGGGCGCGCGATCGATGGGCCTTGCGCTCTGCGCGGGTTCGGCCGTGGGCGCCACTGCTGCGGACGGCAACGCCGCCAGCATGTCGTCATGGGCGGCAACCGTGGCGGCGAGTTGCCTGACCAGCCCGCCGAGCTCGTTGATTTCGCCAAGCGCCGCCTGAAGTCCCGATTGAGTGCGGTCCGATGCAGCGGAATTTGCCGAGACGATCTTGCTTTCGGCCGCCGCGAGGCGGCGTCCGAAATCAGAGACCTGGCGGGCGAGGTCGGCGATGCCGCGCGACAGGTCGGCGATCCGGCCATCGGCGTCGCTGCGCTCGCGCATCCGCATCGACACTGCGTTGTAGAGAATGAGGCAGGTCAGGGTGGCCAGTGCCACGACGGCGGCTTCCGACGCGCGCAGGCCCGTCAGAGAATAGAGCACGAGGCCGAGCGAGCCGGAGACCAGCACCATGCAGAGGGCAACGAAAATCGTGGAAATTCGGATCATCTGGCGCGAACGTTTCCGGCGCGGAGCGGTCTCCGGCGCTTCCGGTCCGTCACACTATCATTATCGCTGATTCGGCGGGCAGTCTTCTACCGTTGTCCGCCGAAATCGGACCGGTGGTTCAGGCGACGGCGCGAATCACCCTGGCGACCTTGTCGATGATCTCGCCGACCTGATCCTCGCTGACGATCAGCGGCGGGGTCAGCGCCAGCGTGTCGCCGGCGATGCGCATCATCAGGTCGTGGTCGTGGAAACCGCTTTTCAGCGCCGCGAAGCCGCGGTCGCCCGGGCCGTTGTCGTTGGGTGCGAGGTCGATGCCTGCCGTGATCCCGACGGTACGGATATCCACCACATTAGGCTCGTTGCGCAGGCTCATCACCGCATCGGCGAATTTCGGCTCCAGGTTTTTGGCGCGCTCGAACAGCTTTTCGTCGCGGTAGATGTCGAGGGTGGCGAGGCCTGCGGCGCAGGCCAGCGGGTGCGCCGAATAGGTATAGCCGTGGAACAGCTCCACGGCGTTCGCCGGACCGGTCATGAAGGCCTCAAAGATGGTGTCGCGCACCAGCACGCCACCCATCGGAGCAGCGCCGTTGGTCACGCCCTTTGCGAAGGTGATCATGTCGGGCAGCACGCCGTAGCGTTCGGCGGCGAACGCGTAACCGAGGCGGCCGAAGCCGGTGATGACCTCGTCGAAGATGAGGAGGATGCCGTGCTTTTGGGTGATCTCGCGCAGCCGCTTGAGATAACCTTTCGGCGTGGGCAGCACGCCGGTCGATCCGGCCATCGGCTCCACGATCACGGCGGCGATGGTGTTGGCGCCGTGCAGGCTGACAAGACGCTCCAGCTCATCGGCAAGTTCGGCGCCCCATTCCGGCTCGCCCTTGCTGAACGCCTGCCTGTCGCGGTTGTAGGTGGATTGCATATGGTCGACGCCGGTGAGCAGCGTGCCGAACATCTTGCGGTTGCTGACGATGCCGCCGACCGAGGTACCGCCGAAGCCGACGCCGTGATAGCCGCGCTCGCGGCCGATCAGGCGGATGCGGCCGCCCTGGCCGTTGATCTGGTGATAGGCCAGCGCGATCTTCAGCGCGGTGTCCGCGGCCTCCGATCCCGAATTGCAGAAGAACACATGATCGAGCCCCTTCGGCGCAAGCTCCGCGATGCGGCTTGCCAGTTCGAACGCCTGCGGAATGCCGAACTGGAACGGCGGCGCGAAGTCCAGCGTCTCGGCCTGTCTGGCGATCGCGCTCGCGATCTGGTCGCGGCCGTGGCCGGCGTTGCAGCACCACATGCCGGCGGCGCCGTCGATGACCTTGCGGCCGTCGGTGGTGAAATAGTGCATGTCCTTGGCGCCCGCGAGCAGCCGCGGCGCGCTCTTGAAGGCGCGGTTGGCGGTGAACGGCATCCAGAACGCGGCGAGATCGTTCGGCACGTTGAGGGCGGAACTCTTGTCTAACATCGGGGGTCCCTCATTATTTTTTTCGATGTATCGCGGACGGGCGGCGCGAACGGGTCCACACAACCTAGAACCTTTTACACGCCTGCGGAATGCGGTTTGCACCGTTGATTGCGTTTACGTCCGCGGTTTGAACGAATTGTGTTGCAAGCACGGGTCGTACGCGCAACGGCGTCAGCAGCGACGGCGGCCCGCAAATGCAGCCGGAAATATATACCACCTTTGGTGTATATGAAATTTAATATGCACTTAATGGTTGTGTGGCTCAGTAAGTCGCATGACAGGCTTTGCACCACGTCCGCCTTTTATTGATCTTCGGCTGTTCGCGCGTTGCCGGCGCGGCGCGTCCGCGGTCGAGTTCGCGATGTTGCTGCCGTTGTTCCTGGTGCTGGTGTTCGGCATCGTCGTGTTCGGCGCCTACCTCACAATGGTGCACGGCGTGCAGCAACTTGCCGCAGAAGCGGCGCGCTCCTCGGTTGCGGGCCTGAGCGAGACCGAGCGCGTCAGTCTTGCCGAAAACTACGTCACCGCGAACGCCGGGTCGTATCCGCTGTTGCAGCCCAGCCATCTCACGGTGAGCGCGGCGACGTCAGGCAGCGACGTCTTCGTCGTCACAGTCAACTACGACGCCTCGGACAACTTCATTTATGCGCTGCCGTTCGTGCCGGCGCCGACCTCGAGCATCGCGCGCTCGGCGGCGATCCCGTTCGGCGGCTTTTGAGGGAGGCTTGCTGTGCGAAACCTGCTTCGGCGCTTCATCTCGGATACGCGCGGCAATTTCGTGATCATGGGGGCCGGGTCCATGGTGCTGGTGCTCGGCTGCGCCGCGCTCGGTGTCGATGTCGGCTCGATCTATGCCGACCGCCGCAAGTCGCAGAGCGCCGCCGACCTCGCGGCTATCGTGGCCGCCGGCAACATCAGTAACGCCACCGGCGCCGCAACCGCCACCGTGACGGCCAACGGCTATCCGGCGAGCGTGCTGGTTTCGGTCGAACCCGGCACCTACACCGCGAACGCCGCGCTGGCGCCGGAGGCGCGTTTCGTGACGCCCGCGACCGGCACAGCCAACGCGGCGCGGGTGACGCTGCGCACCGAGACGCCGCTCTATTTCGCGCGCATGTTCGCCGGGGGTCGCAGCCACTTCGACATCACCACCAGGGCAACGGCGGCGAGCACCGCCATCGCTTCGTTCGCGATCGGCTCGCGGCTACTGGCGCTCAACGGTGGCCTGCTCAATGCGATCCTCGGCCGCATGTTGGGAACGACATTGTCGCTGTCGGCGATGGACTATCAGGCGCTGATCGACGCCCATATCGATGCCTTCGATTTCCTGAACGCGCTGGCGACGCGGCTCGATCTGACCGGCGTCACCTACGACTCCGTGCTGTCGGGCAACGTGAAGGTCGCCGACATCGTCGCGGCGATGCTGAGCGCGCAGCAGGCGGCGAACGGTCTGAACGCTGCGACGACGGCGCTGTCGAACGTCTCGCTGGCGCTTGCCGGGCTGACCACCACCATCGTGCCGGGGGCGCTGATCGATGCCGGCCCCTATAAGGCGATGACGGTCGGCTCAAAACCGAAAACCGGCGTCAGCGTCGCGGTGTTCGATCTGCTCTCGGCGACGGGCGCGATCGCCAACGGCACCAACCAGATCGCGGCCTCGGTCGACCTCGGTCTGCCCGGTATCGCCAGCGTCTCCGTCAGGGCAACGGTCGGCGAGCATCCGCAAGGGACAAGCTGGATGACGGTCGGGACCGAAGGCGCGAGCGTGCACACCGCCCAGACCCGCGTGCTGCTGTCGATCAAGCTGCTCGGCAGCGGTTCGGTGTCGGCCGTCAATCTCCCGCTCTATGTCGAGGTCGCCTCGGGCACCGCGACGCTCGATGGCGTGAGTTGCGGCCGCCCCGACGTCACAACGTCCAGCGTCACGCTCGGCGTCACACCCGGCATCGTCGATGCCTGGATCGGCGATGTGTCGGCGACTGAGATGACCAACTTCACCAGCAAGCCCGATCCGGGCGCGGCGACGCTGGTCAATCTCGGCGCGGTCACGGTGACCGGCCGCGCCCATGCCGGCATGGGCAACACCACGCCGACCTCGGTTGCCTTCAGCTATGCCGATATCGCCGCGCAGACCAAGAAGACCGTGACCACCACCGATTTCACCTCGTCGCTGACCGCGAGCCTGCTCGGCGATCTCTCGCTCAAGGTGAAGGTGGGGCCGCTGGGCCTGCCGATCCCCGGCCTTGGACCGGTTGTGACCGGAATCATCGGCGGCGCCACGGCGTCGATCGATCAGGTGCTGGCGCAGGTTCTGGCGACGCTCGGCATCGGCATCGGGCAGGCGGATGTCTGGGTTTCGGGCGTCCGCTGCGACGGCGCGGTGCTGGTGAATTGAAAGGCGTATGCGTGTTTTTCCCTCTCCCCTTGCGGGAGAGGGTGTCCGAGCAAGGCGAGGGCGGGTGAGGGGCTTTTCGCAGAACCCCTCTCACCCGGCTCAATCTCGCTTCTCTCGATTTCGCCACCTCAAGAGCGAGCTTCGCTCGTCTCGGCTCCCGCAAGGGGAGAGGAAGAAAGCCCGCCTTGCCCGTCTGCGCCTCGGCTGATAACCCGTGTCGCTGTTCGTTGACAATTTGCACAAATGCTATTTGTCAACCCACCGCCGGTGTGAGGCCATGTCCGACAAGAAACCGAAAAAGCCGCAAAAACTCCGCGCCCGCCTGCCGCGCGGGTTGGAGGATCGCGGTCCCGCCGCCATCGCCGCCACGCGGCAGATGGTGGAAAAAATCCGCGCGGTCTATGAGCGCTACGGCTTCGAGCCCGTCGAAACGCCCGCTTTTGAATACACCGACGCGCTCGGCAAATTCCTGCCCGATCAGGATCGGCCCAACGAGGGCGTGTTCTCGTTCCAGGACGACGACGAGCAGTGGATTTCGTTGCGCTACGATCTGACCGCTCCGCTGGCGCGCTATGTGGCGGAAAATTTCCAGAACCTCGCGCTGCCCTATCGCAGCTATCGCGCCGGCTACGTGTTCCGCAACGAGAAGCCGGGGCCGGGGCGTTTTCGCCAGTTCATGCAGTTCGATGCTGACACGGTCGGCAGCGCCTCACCCGCCGCCGACGCCGAGATGTGCATGATGGCCGCCGACACCATGGAGAAGCTTGGCTTTGAGCGTGGCCAGTATGTGGTGAAGGTCAACAACCGCAAGGTGCTCGATGGCGTGATGGAGTCGATCGGTGTTATCGACGAAAAGCGAAAACTCACGGTGCTGCGCGCAATAGATAAACGAGACAAACTCGACGAAGAAGGTGTGAGGCAGTTGCTCGGGGAGGGTCGTTTGGATCCGAGCGGTGATTTCACGGCTGGTGCTTTGCTCGATTCCAAGCAAATCGACAGGATACTCAGTCTTTTCACACCAATCGACAGCAACAGATCAGAAGTGCTGCATACGCTTTGGGGCGCTGTCGCAGGTTCTGTTATTGGAACGCGGGGAGTTCAAGAGCTAGACGATATATCAGAGCTTGTTTCCTCCGCCGGTTACGAAGATCGCATCCGCATCGACCCCTCCGTCGTGCGCGGCCTCGAATATTACACCGGTCCCGTCTACGAAGTTGAACTGCTGCTCGAAACCAAGGACGAAAAGGGCCGCCCGGTGCGCTTCGGCTCGGTCGGCGGCGGCGGGCGTTATGACGGCCTCGTCTCCCGCTTCCGCGGAGAACCTGTCCCGGCGACGGGTTTCTCCATCGGCGTGTCGCGGTTGCAGGCCGCGCTCACCATGCTCGGCAAGCTCGACACCAAGCCGCAGGCGGGTCCTGTGGTCGTCACCGTGTTCGGCGGCGATATCGCGGGCTATCAGACAATGGTCGCCACTCTCCGCAATGCAGGCATCCGCGCCGAACTCTATCTCGGCAACCCCAAGCATTCGCTCGGCCAGCAGATGAAATACGCCGACAAGCGCCATTCGCCGTGCGCCATCATTCAGGGCAGCGACGAAAAAGCCAACGGCAAAGTCCAGATCAAGGACCTGATCGCGGGCGCCGGGCTGACGTCGATCGAGGACCGGGGCGAATATCTGAAGAAGCAGGCCGAGGCGCAGATCGAGGTCGGCGAAGGCGAGCTTGTCGCGGCGGTGCAAAAGTTGCTCGCGCGCCATGGCGTGAGGTAACCCCTCACCCGGTTTCTCGCTTCGCTCGAAACCACCCTCTCCCACAAGGGGAGAGGGAAGAGCGCGCTTGCGCTACTTCGGCACCATCGCCTTGAATTTTTCGAGGTCGCGCATGTTCATCTTGAAGCCGCCGGGCATCACGACATCGCCGGGCTTCTGACCCTCCTTGCAGGGGCCGGTCCATTTCGCCGCCATGGTGATCTTGCTGTCGCGGGTTCCGAGCCTGCCGCCCTCGCTGCGCGAGGTGACCTTCACCGTGTAGGCGGAGTTGAAATCGCCTGTGGTCTCGGCATGCGATGTCACGGTCGCGCCGGCCATGGTGCAGACCGAATCCATAACGTAGCCGGTTGCGGTTTTCTGGATGTCGGTTTTCGAGCAGTTCTGTTTGGCGGAGGGTGCGAATTCCGAGGTGAACTCGCGGTCCACGGCCTGGCTGGTGCATTGCTGGACCGTCACCCTCGGCATTCCGGCGCCCTCGTGGTCCATCGTGATGTCCCACAGTCCGGCCTTGCGCAGCGGCAATTGCACCTCCGCCAACGCCGGCGCGATGCACAGCAGGACCAGCGGCAGGAGGAGAATCGAGAAGCGAAGAGGCCGTCGCATCGCAGGCTCCGTCGGTTGGAACAGCGTTGCTGCTCAGTAGCGGGTCCGCAGCGGCGGCTGGTCGGGGCCATAGGGCACCCAGCGGCACGCGAACGAGATGTAGCCGCCCGGATAGGCCTGGACGCCGAGGAATTTCGCCACCTTGCCGTAGCGCGCGCAGTGGTCGACCGCGATGGTGCGGACATCGGCCTGATGCGCCACCGAATAGGAGATGATTCCGCCGGTGTCGTTGCCCTTGACCGGCGGCACCCAGTCGGCCTGCGCCGGTCCGCAAACCAGCACGCCGGTCATTGCCGCCAGCAAAGCCGCTCCGAGCAATTTCATTGTCATCTCCATCGTTGCGATTCAAACCTTAGAACGCCGCGCGGGCCATGAAAAGAACGGCAAGCCGGTCATTATGGAGTTAGGCGGTGGGTGTTGCTCTGCCGCACTTGACCTTGCGCTGGCTTCGCGGCACCGTCCATGCTCGGATCACCGGCGGATGCTCCATGCGCAACCTTATCACATCCTTGAAGAAAGCCGGCTTTGCCGCGGCACTCGGCGCGGCGTTGGGGCTATTCGCCGCCATGCCGGCGGCGCAGGCCGTCAATTTCCCTCTGTTCGGACCGGGCTATGAGGGACGGGTGGCGAGTTGCGAGGCCGGGCTGCCGACCATCACATCGGAATTCTGGGAGAAGGAAAGCACCTTCTGGAATTCCCCGCTGCGGATCACGGCCTATGGCAACGTCCATGAAACGGCGTTCCGGCCCCGGCAGTCCGACAACATCCCGCGCCGTTACTGCACCGCCGACGCGATGATCAGCGACGGCAAGGTCCGCACCGTGCATTATTCGATCATCGAGGATGGCGGGTTTGCCAGCATGGGGCAGGGCGTCGAGTGGTGCGTGATCGGCCTCGATCGCAACTGGGCCTACAACCCGGGTTGCCGCGCCGCGCAGCCTTGAGAGCTTTTTCCGGCCGCTTCGGTCCGCTATGTTATAGTTGGCTGATCTGTTGTTTTTGAAAGGGTCTTGCGCGGGGCCGGATTTCGGCCGGGCTGGGAGTTGGGCTTTATGAGGTGGGTGTCTCGCGCGGTGGCCGCGCCTGTTCTGTCGTGGCTGATCCTGCTCGCGGGGTGGTCGGGTGGCGCGGCGGCAAAGGACCATCGCCAGAACGCGCCGGGCGCATTCGATTTCTATGTGCTGTCGCTGTCATGGTCGCCGTCGTTCTGCGCGACTGCTGCGGAGCGCGGCAACACCAGCCGGTCGCAGCAGGCCCAGTGCGGCGGGCGGCCGTTCGCTTTCGTGGTGCACGGCCTTTGGCCGCAATACGAGCACGGCTTTCCGGATTATTGCGAGCGCCCCGCGCCGCGGCTCGATCGCCGTATCATGTCCTCGATGCTGGACCTGATGCCGGCCCCCGGTCTGATCTACAGCGAGTGGGACAAGCACGGCACCTGCTCGGGGCTCGGCGCGCAGGCCTATTTCGAGACGGTCCGCAAAGCGCGCGCCGCGGTGACGATTCCTGCGGAATTCCTCGATCTTACGGCGCCGAAGAGCATTGCGCCCGACGCCATCGAGGAGGCCTTCATCAAGGACAATCCGGGCCTCAGCCATTCCGCGATCGCGGTGATCTGCGACCGGACCAGGCTCAGCGAGGTGCGGATCTGCATGAACAAGGACCTGCAATTCCGCGCCTGCGAGGAAATCGACCGCCGCGCCTGCCGCAGGGACCAGGTGGTGCTGCCGCCGATGCGCGGCGAATAGCGCTCTGGGGCCTGTTGAGAATCAGGGTTCTCATGCAGCGAATTGGGTGATTCAAGGCTTTTTTGGAGGCTTTGAAGTCTCGTTTGTCGGTATCCGGCGAAGCACGGTATCAACCAACAATAATGGCGGCTCGAGCGGCACGGCCGCCATAACACCCCGCCCTCAGAATGATATGGGCTTCTGCGTTGGTGGCTGGCTTTTTAAAGTCTTTATCTTGGCGCTAAGCGCGGTGGAGCAGCTTGACCACTCGGCGCGGCCGGCGTTGCGGGCCTTGGCAGAAGCAAGGGGCTGGTTTGTTGCATGGGCGAAGTCGCGCTGGTGGAAGCTCCTTGATAAGCTTCAATGCATCGCCGCGTATCGTCCGGATTTTGCAGTTGCGTGCATTCATTCACGTTCTGCGTATCAGGCCAGCGCGATTGCGCATAACTGCTGCTGGCACTCATCCCCAATGCTGTGACAGCGAGAACAAGTACTTTCGGGCTAAAGTCGAAGATCACAACCGCCCCTACGTTCCATGGACATTGCTTCAGAGCGAATATACGTCCGAATCGTTGCAAGACAAGCCACCAAGCGGGAGGCTTTCTGATTTTAGTTCCATGCTGACCTGCCATAAATATAGCTTATGATCGTTCCGGCTCTCAGGATTGAGGAAGAGCTCGGCAATGACGGACAGTCGAGATGTTTCCTTCCAGGCGTGAAACGCATTAGTTCCGTGCGATGATTTCGCGTTCGTCCCGATAGACGGCCGCAGGGCTGAGCAAATAGCCGCTGCGGCGGCGCACCAGGAAGGTCGGACGCCGTTCACGGATCGCATTGCTCCGCCGTCGACGCGGCGCCGGGTCGCGTTTGTCGTCGGCGAGTTGCGGAAGCGCGAGGATCTCGCTCCAGGCTTGCCACGCGGCGGCACGCTCAGTAGCGTCCTCGGTCACGAGAAGGGGAATGGCGAGCGATGGATCGCGGTGAAGCAGAACGAGCGCTCGCCCTTCGGCAGTGTCGCGCACCGTAACGCCGATGAATTCTTTGACGCGCACATTGATCGTCATCTGCATGCCGTGCACGACGCGGTGCAGCGTCACGCGTTCGCGATGAAGTTCGATCTGCCGGACGCCGCCGTCGGCGCGGCTGTCGCGTGCGGCGAAACTGACGGGCAGTGAGAGAGGGTCGAGCCGCAAGCCACGGCTCGACCCGGCGGGATTGATCCCGCTTGTTGCTGTTTGACGCCTCACGGCTTCGGTCTCCCCGCCGGGATTATGTTCCCGGTCGATGGGTGAGAGCTTGCCAGAGCGCGATCCGGATTCGCTTAACAAGGCTGGTTAATCGAAGGTACGCTGCCTGTCGTTCGCGCACATGATTGACAGACCCTTGGCCGACATGATTGACGGGACCTTGCCGGCGCGCGGAAAATCCTCGACACCCGCTTCATTGAATGCTTGAAGTCCGCATAAAATAAGCACATCTCATGACGGGCTGCTCGCGCGCAGGCCTTGCTCGAATCTCCGGGATTTTGTTCGTGATCTCTTCACCAAATTCGTCATCGTCGAAATCCGCCGCTTCCGAACTCTTCGATCAATCCGCGCTCACTCAACTTGCCGAGCGGCTGGTCGAGGCCGCGAAGCGCGCAGGCGCCGACGCTGCGGACGCGGTCGCGGTGCGTGGCGTCTCGCAAGGCGTCGAGGTTCGCGACGGCCGCGTCGAGGAATCGGAGCGATCGGAGAGCGATGACGTCGGGCTGCGTGTGCTGGTGGGACGGCGGCAGGCCACCGTCTCGACCAACGATGTCGGCGGCGACAACGTTGCGAAGCTCGTCGAACGCGCGGTCGCGATGGCGCGCGTTGCGCCCGATGACCAATATGTCGGGCTGGCCGATCCGGCATTGCTGGCGCGGAATTTCCCCGATCTGGATTTGCTCGACCGGGTGACGCCGTCGACGGAAGAACTCGAGCGCCGCGCGGTCGAGGCCGAGGCGGCGGGTCTTGCGGTCAAGGGCGTTACCAAATCCGGTGGTGCGTCGGCGTCCGCCGGCATCGGCGGCATGGTGCTGGTGACAAGCACCGGTTTCTGCGGATCCTATCTGCGCTCGAGTCAGGGCATCTCGATGATGGCGATCGTCGGCGACGGCACCGGCATGGAACGCGATTACGACTACACCTCCGCGCTTCATGCCTCCGATCTCATGTCTCCGGCTAGCATCGGCCGCAGCGCCGGCGAGCGCACCGTGGCGCGCGCCAACCCGCGCAAGGTTTCCACCTGCAAGGTGCCGGTCGTGTTCGACCCTCGCGTCGCGGGTTCGCTGGTGGGTCATGTCGTCGGCGCGGCCAATGGCGCTTCAGTCGCGCGCAAGACCAGTTTCCTGAAAGACCGGCTCGGCCAGCAGTTGTTCGCGAAGGGAATCCGGATCGTCGACGATCCGCTGCGCCTGCGCGGGCTGCGCTCGCAATCCTTCGACGCCGAAGGTGTCGCGACCAAGAAGCTCGCGGTGATCGACGACGGCGTCCTGACGTCGTGGCTGCTGGATTCGGCGACCGCGCGCGAACTCGGTCTGACGACGACCGGTCACGCCCACCGCGGCGTCTCGTCGTCGCCGTCGCCGGGATCGTACAACCTGCATCTCGAAGCGGGACAGATGACGCCTACCGAGCTGATCGCCGACATCAAGCAGGGCTTCTACGTCACCGACCTGATCGGATCCGGCGTCAACGGCGTGACCGGCGACTACAGCCGCGGCGCCTCCGGATTCTGGATCGAGAACGGCGAGATCACCTATCCGGTCAGCGAGATCACCATCGCCGGACATCTGATCGAGATGTTCAAGTCGCTGACGCCCGCCAACGACCTCGCATTCCGCTACGCGACCAACGCGCCGACCGTGCGCATCGAAGGGCTGACGGTTGGCGGGCGCTAACACCGACGGCCGCGACGACCTTCTGGCGCGGAACCGCGCTTTATTGATCGAGACGGTGCGCGAGGCGGGCGGTCTGGCGCGCGCGATGTTTCGCACCGAATTGCGGACCTGGACCAAGGGGACGTCATCGCCGGTGTCGGAGGCGGACATCGCCGTCAACGATCTCATTGCAAGCAAACTGCGCGCGGCGACGCCGGATTACGGCTGGCTGTCCGAGGAAAGCCCCGACGATCCCTCGCGGCTTGGCAAACAGCGGGTCTGGATCGTCGATCCGATCGACGGCACGCGCGGCTATCTCGCCGGCCGCCACGACTGGTGCGTCAGCGTCGCGCTGGTCGAGGGCGCCTCGCCGCTGCTGGCGGCGGTGTTCGCGCCGGCCACGGACGAGTTCTTCCTTGCCGCGCGCGGGCAGGGCGCGTCGTGCAACGGCGTTCCGGTGCGGACGACGCCCGGCGACGCTCTGGTCTTTTCCAGGATAGCGGGACCGAAGCCGCTTGTGGAAAAGCTGGACCGGCCGCGAGGCGATGTCGTGCTTCACCCGCGGATCAGCTCTCTGGCGCTGCGGCTGTGCCGCGTCGCGGACGGCCGCATCGATGCGGCCTTCGCCGGCGGCCAGAGCTGCGACTGGGATCTCGCCGCCGCTGATTTGATCGTGCACGAGGCGAATGGTAGAATGACGTCGCTCGGGGGCGAGCCGATCCTCTATAACCGTGCCGAGGTGACGCACGGTGCGCTGGTCGCGGCGGGCGGCCTTCGCCACGCGCGCATTCTCACGCATTTTCAAGGACATCCGTTGTCGTAAGAGCCGATGGTGGACTTTGGTGGGAATTGCCTGATGGCCGGCGACATAGTAGGACAACGCGTAAATGCCGCCAGACAGTCCGCCCCAGCAATTGCTCCATCTCGTGATCGGGGGCGAACTGACCGATCTTGCGCATACGACCTTCAAGGACCTCGACGAGGTCGAGATCGTCGGCCTGTATCCGAACTACGCATCGGCCTATGCCGCCTGGCAGGCGAAGGCGCAGCAAACGGTCGATAACGCTCACATGCGGTATTTCATCGTGCACCTCCATCGGCTGCTCGACCCCGGTCAAGATACGAAGCCAGCCCGTTGAGAAAACCGCTTCGCAATCTGCTGCGCGCCCGCTGGTTTCAGCAGTTCGCAGGCCTCCTGGCCGCGGGCTTTCTGCGGCTGGTTTGGCTGACTAACAGGTTCAGCTATGATCCGGAGGATGTCTACGACATTGTCGAGCCCGAGATGCCGGTGATTCTCGCGTTCTGGCACGGACAGCATTTCATGACGCCGTTCATCAAGAGGGCGCACCATCGCGGCAAGGTCCTGATCTCGCGCCATCGCGACGGGGAGTTCAATGCGCTCGCGGCGGAGCGGCTCGGAATCGAAACCGTTCGCGGCTCCGGCGACCACGGCTCTGCGTTTAATCGCAAGGGCGGCGTCGGCGCCTTCAAGGAAATGGTTCGCGCGCTCGAAGAGAACTACAACATGGCCCTGACCGCCGATGTGCCGAAGCGCTCGCGCGTCGCCGGCCTCGGCATCATCATGCTGGCGCGCGAATCCGGGCGGACCATCATGCCGTTTGCGATGGCGACCAGCCGTTTCATCCGCCTCGACAACTGGGATCACACCACCATCAACCTGCCGTTCGGACGCGGCGCTCTGGTCGGCGGCGAGCCGATCTCGGTTCCGCCCGACGCCGACGCGCAGACGATGGAGGCGCTGAGGACGCGGCTCGAGGCGACATTGAACGACGCCACGCGCCGCGCTTACGCCAGGGTCGGCCGGCCCGAACCCGAGGCGGGTCCCGAATACGAGGCTGGTCATGCCTAGCCCGATGCCGGCGACGCTGCGCCTCTACCGCAGACTGTCCGCCGCCGCCGCCCCGTTGACGCCGGCCCTTTTGAAGCGGCGGCTGAAGCAGGGCAAGGAAGATCCTGCGCGCATCGACGAGCGGCGGGGCATCGCCCGGCAGCTTCGCCCCGCAGGCCCGCTGGTCTGGATTCACGGCGCGAGCGTCGGCGAAGTGCTGGCCGCGGGCGCGCTGATCGAACGGCTGCGGGCGCTGAATATCCGCATTCTACTCACGTCGGGCACCGTGACCTCGGCGGCCGTTGTCGCGAAGCGATTTCCGCCGGATATCATTCACCAGTATGTCCCCTACGATTCGCCGCGCTTCGTGGCGCGCTTTCTCGATCACTGGCAGCCAGGTCTTGCGCTCTTCATCGAATCGGATCTGTGGCCCAATCTGATTCTGGCTGGCGGCGCGCGCCGTCTGCCGATGGTGCTGATCAACGGGCGGATGTCGCATCGCTCGTTCCCGCGCTGGCGCAGGATGTCGGGAACGATCGCGGCGCTTTTGGGTCGGTTCGATATCTGTCTCGCCCAGTCCGAAATCGACGCGGAGCGCTTCACGATGCTCGGCAGCCGTAACGTCATCGTCACCGGCAACCTCAAGCTCGACGTGCAGGCTCCGCCGGCCGACGAGGCCAGGCTGGAACGACTGCTGTTCGTCACCCGCGGCCGCCCGGTGGTGGTGGCGGCGTCGACCCATCCGGGCGAGGAAGAGATCCTGCTCAACGCGCACCGGACGCTGGCGCTTCACTTCCCGTCGCTGCTGACCGTGATCGTTCCACGCCACCCCGGTCGGGGCGAAGCGATCTCCCGTATGATCGCGGCGTCCGGCGCGCAAGCCGCGCGGCGCTCGCTGGAGGAATTGCCGACGGCGAGGACGGATATCTATATCGCCGACACCATGGGCGAACTGGGACTGTTCTACCGCCTGGCGCCGATCGTTTTCATGGGCGGTTCGCTGGTGCCGCACGGCGGCCAGAATCCGATCGAGGCGGTCAAGCTCAATGCCTCCATCGTGCACGGGCCGCATGTCTTCAACTTCACCGACGTCTATGACGCGCTCGACCGCGCGGGCGGTGCGCGCCGGGCCGGCGACGGTGAAGCTCTGACGAAGCAACTCGGCCATCTGCTGAACGATTCCGCCGCCCGCGACGCCTCGGCGACGGCAGCGGCGCAGGTGGTGGATCGGCTCGGCGGTGCGCTGGATCGCACGCTGGCCGCGCTCCAGCCGTATCTGCTGCAGTTGCGGCTGGAACGAGGAGCGGCCGATGCGTGAGCCGGCCTTCTGGCACCGGCCGCCATCGCTGCTCTCGCGGTTGCTTATGCCCGTTGGCGCGCTTTACGGCGCGGTCGCTACGCGGCGGTTGATGCGACCGGGTGCGCGCGCTGGGGTGCCGGTCATCTGCGTCGGAAACTACCATGTCGGCGGCGCCGGCAAGACGCCCACCGTGATAGCGCTGGCCGGCATCCTCCGCTCGCTCGGCGAAACGCCGATCGTGCTCAGTCGCGGCTATGGCGGGCGGCTGCACGGTCCGGTGCGCGTCGATCCGCATCGCCATACGGCCGCCGATGTCGGCGACGAACCGTTGATGATGGCGTGGACGGTTCCCGTGATCGTGTCACGGCAACGGGCGGCGGGCATCGCACCGGCGCGCGCGCTGGGGGCGAGCCTGATCCTGATGGACGACGGCTTTCAGAATCCGGCACTCGTGAAGGATATCTCGCTGATCGTGATCGACCGCGATCGCGGCCTCGGCAACAAGCGGGTTTTTCCGGCCGGACCGCTGCGGGCGCCGTTGCCGCCGCAACTCGCCCGCACCGATGCGCTCGTGATCGTCGGCTTTGGCACCGCCGCGGACGACGTTGCTGCAAGCATCGCCGCGCAGGGAAGTCTTGTGCTGCGGGCGCAGCTTAAGCCCGACGAGGCGTCGGTTGCGGCGTTGCGCGGCAGACGTGTCTATGCCTTTGCCGGCATCGGCGATCCCGCGCGGTTCTTCCGCAGTCTGCGCACCTGCGGCATCAATGTGGTCGCTGAGCGGGCATTTCCGGACCATCATCCGTTTTCGCACCGCGACGTCGCGGACCTGCAAACCGCCGCCGAGCGGGACGGTCTGACGCTGGTGACGACGGAAAAAGATCTGGCGCGACTGCGCAACAGCGAAAACCTCAAAGCGTTCGCGCAGGCCGTCGTTGCCTTCGCAGTCACGCTTGCGTTCGATGATGAAGCGGTGCTGCGGTCGTTCCTGACCGACCGGATCGGCCGTGCGCGGCAATAGTGTTACGACGAAGCCTTGAGCGCGCCGGGGTAATGGCGCTGCAAGACTGCGCTCGGGAGAGCGTAAGCCTCCTGCAAGTCGACGCTCCAGTATTTCAGCTCGTCGAGCGGAATGCGGGCGTCGGTGACGGCGCAACGGACATAGGTTCCCGGCGAATTCACCCGGAAATCGCCATCGAGATACTGCACACGCGCTTCGCCCTGGCCGGACTGGCCAAATTTATTCAGCACCGCTGCTCTCCCGCATCTTCCGGCCGCAAACAGGCCATCGACTAGAACCTCGTTTCTGATGGAATCAGAAGCCAGGCTCTATGATTTTGAATTGACGCGTTTTCTTCACGCGAACCGGTAACCCACTTCGCTCGAAAACGCTCTAGGTTATCATCTCTACAGATAGGTTCGCAGGGGGCTGTGTTAAACCCACCGATTTGTGATGAATTGCTTTCCGGCCCCATGATAGGTCTGAATTCAGGTCTCCTTTTTGCAGCATACCAGACCATCCGGCAAGATACATGCGCCTGCTGTCAGCACTTGTTTCGGTCGTGATCCTTGCGTCGACGGTCACGACATTCGCGGCGTCCGGCAAACCGCCGCCGCCCGAGCGAGTCGACATTCCGCAGGCCAGCGGGGTGCTGCATGGCCTGCTGTACAAACCCGACGGCGACGGCCCGTTCGCAACGGTCATCGCCTTGCACGGTTGCAGCGGCCTGGAGCACGGCGGGCAGATCCAGCCGCGCTATCGCGACTGGGCCGAGCGGCTGTTGAAGACCGGCAACGCCGTGCTGTTTCCGGACAGTTATGGCTCTCGCAACGTCGGTCAGCAATGCCAGCCCAAGCAGCGCAAGGTCTTCGCGCGCCGCGAGCGCGTCGCGGATATCCGCGCCGCGCAACAGTGGCTGATCGATCAGCCCTGGGTTCTGCATGACCACATCGGCCTGCTCGGATGGGACAACGGCGCCAGCGCCGTATTGTGGGCGGTTCGTCCGCAAATCGCATTGGCCGATTGGCATGACGATTTCCGCTCGGCCGTGGCGCTCTACCCGAACTGCCGGAGAGCGTCGCGCCTCGGCTGGAGCGCGCGCGTTCCGACGTTGGTGCTGGTTGGCGCTGACGACGATCTCAGTTCGCCGTCCGCCTGCCGGCAGATGGTCGACAATGCGCGCGGGCGCAGCGCGCTCGCCCGCATCATCGTCTACCCCAACGCTCATCATGGTTTCGACCGGGCGAACGTGCCGCTCCATCTGGTTGCCCGGAGACACGGCCATATCGGCACCGATCCCGGGGGACGTGTGGACTCGCAAAAGCACGCCGTGGCCTGGCTCGCGAGATAAACCGGCTCGCGCGCCAAAAGACGCCGCTGTGCGCCGGTTGAAACCGAACGCCGGCAGCCGTTTTGTCGCATGATTCAAGACAGCCCTAGCTTTCCCGCTTTGCGGCCCCACATTGAAAACAGGCCCGACTGCAACCGCCCTTAGTAGGAGCGGCGGATGCTTTACGGTCTCGGAACAAGTTCGAGTTGAGGGAGCGAGACATGGACAGCTCTGTTCAGCTGGAAATGCGCTTCGGTGCCTCCAACTATGCACCGATGCCGGTCACCATCGTGCGCGGCAACGGCGTCTACCTGTGGGATGAAGGCGGGCGGCGCTACATCGATATGATGGGCGCCTATTCGGCGGCGAGCTTCGGGCATTGTCATCCGCGGCTGGTGCAGGCGCTCACCGATCAGGCACGACAACTGGACACGATCTCCCGTGCCTATTTCAACGATCGTCTCGGGACCTTTCTCGGCCGTGCCTGCACCCTGACCGGAATGGATCTTGCGCTGCCGATGAACAGCGGCGCGGAGGCGGTGGAGACGGCGCTGAAGGCCGCGCGCAAATGGGCCTATACGGTCAAAGGGGTGCCGGCCGACCGTGCCGAGATCATCGTGTGCGACGGCAATTTTCATGGCCGCACCATCGCCATCGTCGGCTTCTCGTCTGTGCCGCAATATCGCGCCGGCTTCGGGCCGTTTCCACCCGGTTTCAGATTGGTGCCGTTTGGCGACGCGGCGGCGCTTCGGGCGGCAATTACGCCGAATACCGCAGCTTTTCTGGTCGAGCCTATCCAGGGCGAAGGCGGCATCAATGTGCCGCCGCCGGGCTATCTTGCCGAGGTCGCGCGCATCTGCCGGGAACACAACGTCCTGCTGATCTGCGACGAGATTCAATCCGGGCTCGGCCGCACCGGACGGCTGCTGGCTTGCCAGCATGACGGCGTAAAGCCGGATGCGGTGACGCTGGGCAAGGCGTTGGGCGGCGGACTTCTGCCGGTGTCGCTGTTTCTGGCGCGCCGCGAGGTGATGCAGGTGTTCACGCCCGGCGACCATGGCAGCACCTTCGGCGGTAATCCGATTGCCGCCGCGGTCGGGTTGGCCGCGCTTGATACGTTGATCGAGGAGAAGCTGGTCGAGCGATCCGCCCGCCTTGGCACGCATCTGCTCGCACGGCTTCGCGCGATCAGGAATCCGATCATCCGAGAGGTGCGCGGGCGCGGGCTGTTCGCGGGCGTCGAACTGGATCGCGATTGCGCCAACGCCGCTACGGTGGCGACGCGGCTGTTGCAGGCCGGCGTGCTGACCAAGGACACTCACCGCAACACCGTCCGCTTCGCGCCACCGCTGATTATCGAGGAATCAGAGATCGATTGGGCGGTGGACCATGTTGCCAAAGTGTTGGACGAATTCGCCCGCGCGGAAGCTCATCATTGATTGGGTTGCAAAGCGCCGCCTCAATCGATGTCGAAACGAACGCCCTGGGCGAGCGGGAGATGGTCGCCGTAGTTCACGGTGCTGGTGAGACGCCGCATATACGCTTTCCAGGCGTCGGAACCGGCCTCGCGGCCGCCGCCGGTTTCTTTTTCGCCGCCGAATGCACCGCCGATCTCGGCGCCGGAAGGGCCGATATTGACATTGGCGATGCCGCAGTCGGAGCCCGCAGCCGCAAGGAACTTCTCCGTCTCGCGCATGTCGGTCGAGAAGATCGAGGACGACAGGCCGTGAGCGACCGCGTTGTGCTGCTCGATCGCCGCGTCGAGGTCGGTGTATGTCATGACATATAGAATCGGCGCGAAGGTCTCGCGCAGCATCGGCCCGGTCTGTGCCGCCATCTCTACCAGCGCCGGCCGAACGTAATACGCATCCGGAAATCGTTTCTCCTCGACACGCTCGCCGCCGTGGACCCGCGCGCCGTGCGCCCGTGCCTGCTCAAGCGCGCGCTGCATATTCCGGAATGCGGCTTCGTCGATCAGCGGACCGACCAGCACCTCGTCGCTCATAAGCGGATCGCCGATCCGAACCGAGGCGTAGACCTGTTTCAGCTTCGCCACGAACTCATTGTGGATGCTGTCATGGACGAACAGCCGGCGCAGCGTGGTGCAGCGCTGGCCGGCGGTTCCGATGGCGGCGAAGGCGACGGCGCGCAGCGCCAGGTCGAGGTTTGCCGAGGGGCAGACGACCGAGGCGTTGTTGCCGCCGAGTTCGAGAATGCTGCGCGCGAACCGCCGCGCAAGCTGCGTCCCGACCTCGCGGCCCATCGCTGTCGATCCGGTCGCGGAGACCAGCGGCAGGCGTGGATCGCTGACCAGGCCTTCGCCGACATCGCGCCCGCCGATCAGCACCGTGGATAGGCCGTCCGGGATGTTGCCGGCCTTGGCGGCGGCGCGTTCGAACAGCGCCTGCACCGCCAGCGCCGTCAGCGGGGTTTTCTCCGACGGCTTCCAGATCACCGGATTGCCGCAGACCAGCGCCAGCGCCGCGTTCCACGACCACACCGCGACAGGGAAATTGAACGAGGTGATGACGCCGACCGGGCCGAGCGGATGCCATTGCTCCATCATGCGGTGATTGGGCCGTTCGCTGGCGATGGTAAGGCCGTAAAGCTGGCGCGACAGGCCGACCGCGAAATCGCAGATGTCGATCATTTCCTGCACCTCGCCGCAGCCTTCCGAGACGATCTTGCCGGCTTCAATGGTTACCAGGCGGCCCAGTGCGTCCTTGGCGGCGCGCAGTTCATGGCCAAGCAGGCGAACCAACTCGCCACGCTGCGGTGCTGGGATCTGACGCCAATGCCGGAACGCTGCTTCGGCCAGCGCAATGGTCTCGGCCGCGCGCTGCGGACTTGCGTCCTCGACATGAGCGATGATCTCGCCGGTCAGGGGCGAGCGCACGGCACGCGCGCCGCGCCGACGGTCGAGTGCGACACCAAGACAATCGAGCAGGGATGTAACCTCGCTGGCGAGCACGGCGGACTTTCTTCTTTGTCGTCGATCAACCGGTGGCAAACCGCGCATGTTGCGGTATTTAAAAGCAATTCTTCAAGCCGCTCGATCGTTCCGGCGACATGCTGCGGCGACACGGCGCGCTTTCACGAAACTGTGCCGTGGCGATGAACCAAAAGGCACACTATTTGGTTGAGTAGGGAGCGTCCACGGTCTCGGGAGACAACCGGATGACCAAGAACTGGCCGGACAATCAGCTTCCGGTAATTGCGCGCTTCGATGTTCGATACCGCAATTACCTCGCGCCGGATGGCGCGATCACCCGGCCGCCCCCCGCCTTTGCTTCCGACATCGATCTGCTGGTTTCGCTCTATCGCGCCATGGTGCTGGTGCGCGCCTTCGACCTGAAGGCGGTCGCGTTGCAGCGCACCGGGCGGCTCGGGACATACGCGGTGTCGCTCGGCCAGGAAGCGGTCGCGGTCGGTGTCGCCAGCGCAATGCGCGGCGAGGACGTGCTGCTGCCGTCTTATCGTGACAACGCGGCGCTGATCTGGCGCGGGGTCAAGCTCGAGGAAATCCTGCTGTTCTGGGGCGGCGACGAGCGCGGCAACCATTTCTCCGGACCGGTCCACGATTTTCCGGCCTGCATCCCGGTCGGCTCGCAGGCCCCCCATGCCGCTGGCGTTGCCTATGCGTTCAAGCTGCGCCGCGAACCGCGCGTCGCGGTGTGCCTGTTCGGCGACGGCGCGACCTCGAAGGGCGACGTGTACGAAGCGATGAATTTCGCCGGCGTGCACAAGCTGCCGGTGGTGTTCGTCGTCACCAACAACCAGTGGGCCATTTCCGTGCCGTTGCGCTTGCAGACGGCCTCCGAGACGTTGGCGCAAAAGGCAATCGCTGCCGGCTTCATCGGCGAGCAGGTGGACGGCAACGACGTGGTCGCGATGCACGCTGCCACGACTGAGGCCATCGCGGCGGCGCGCGACGGCCGCGGTCCACGTTTGATCGAGGCGGTGACCTATCGGCTCGGCGATCACACCACGGCCGACGACGCCGCACGCTATCGTCCGCCCGAGGAGGTGCAGGCGCGCTGGAAGAATGAGCCGATCGGGCGGTTGCGCGCTTATCTCGCCGGCTGCAACGCCTGGGACAAGACGAAAGAGGAGCAACTCGTCGCCGAATGCCAAACGCGGATCGCGGCGGCGGTCGAGCGTTATCTGGTGACCGGGCCGCGCGCGCCCGAGACCATGTTCGATCATCTCTACGCCACGCTGCCGCCGGTCTATGCCGCGCAGCGCCGCGACGTCGAGGAGAACCGCTGATGTCGCAAGTGACGCTGCTCGAAGCCCTCAACATGGCGCTGGCGCGCGCGATGACCGACGATGCCGGGGTGGTGGTGCTCGGCGAGGACGTCGGCGTCAACGGCGGCGTGTTCCGCGCCACCGTTGGTTTGCAGCAACGCTTCGGGCCCGAGCGTGTGCTGGACACACCACTGGCCGAACTGCTGATCAGCGGGCTGTGTGTCGGCATGGCGAGCCAGGGTCTCAGGCCGGTCGGCGAAATCCAGTTCATGGGCTTTGTCTATCCCTGCATCGATCAACTGGTGAACCACGCCTCGCGGTTGCGTAACCGCACTCAGGGACGGCTCAGTTGCCCGATGGTCTTGCGCGTGCCGCATGGCGGCGGCATCCGCGCTCCCGAGCATCATTCCGAAAGCACCGAAGCGATGCTCGCGCATATTCCCGGCCTGCGCGTGGTGATTCCGTCGTCGCCCGAACATGCTTACGGGTTGCTGCTGGCCGCGATCCGCGATCCCGACCCCGTGGTTTTCCTGGAGCCGACCCGCATCTATCGCGCGGCCAAGGGCGAGGTCGATGACGACGGTGTGGCACTCCCTCTGGATGCCGCGTTCGTGCTGCGGGAGGGCCGCGATGTCACCCTGATAAGCTGGGGCGCGATGGTGCGCGAGACGTTGGCGGCGGCCGATGCGCTGGACACCGAGGGCATCAGCGCCGAGGTGATCGACCTCGCGACGCTGAAACCATTCGA
Source organism: Nitrobacter sp. NHB1 (assembly GCF_036964665.1). NCBI lineage: Bacteria > Pseudomonadati > Pseudomonadota > Alphaproteobacteria > Hyphomicrobiales > Nitrobacteraceae > Nitrobacter > Candidatus Nitrobacter laanbroekii. The sequence goes on along the minus strand of NZ_JBAMDA010000001.1, from coordinate 1,676,329 downwards.
CGAAAATACCGTGCTCGCTTCGGTGGCGCACACCGGACGCTGCGTGATCGTGCATGAGGCCGCGCGCACCGGCGGCTTCGGCGGCGAGATCGCCGCGCTGATCGCCGAGCGCGGGTTGACGTCGCTACTGGCGCCGATCGCGCGCGTCACCGGCTACGATACGGTGATGCCGCTCCTGCGGCTCGAGCAGCATTACATCCCGTCGGTCGACCGCATCGTCGCCGCCGGGCGGGCGGCGTGCCGGTTCAATTGACGCGAGCGGAGCGACGGCGAATGCAGCAGTTCACATTGCCCGATCTGGGCGAGGGCCTCGAGGAGGCCGAAGTCGTCGCCTGGCACGTCAATGAGGGCGATCATATTGTGACCGACCAGCCGCTGCTGTCGGTCGAGACCGACAAGGCGGTGGTCGAAGTGCCGTCGCCGTGGAGTGGGCGCATCGCGCGGCTTTGCGCGGAGAAGGGCGACCTGGTGAAGGTCGGCGCGCCGCTGGTGGAATTCGCCGCCGACGTCGAGCAGGACACCGGCACGGTGGTCGGCCAGCTTGAGAGCGGCGAGGAACGCGACGCGAAGGCTCCAAAGCTCGCACCGGCGCGGCGAGGCACGGCACAGGCCGCGCCGGCGGTCCGTGCGCTCGCTCAAAAACTCGATGTCGATCTCAGCACGGTGCAGCCGACTGGCCCCGATAGCACCATCACGCGTGCGGATGTCGAACGCGCCGCTCGCAGCCTCGCCGAGGCCGGACCGGCGCAGGCGCTGCGCGGAATGCGGCGCGCGATGGCGCAGCGCATGACCGCGGCACATGCCGAGGTCGTTCCCGCCACCGTCACGGACGACGCCGACATCGAAGAGTGGCGCAAGGACGAGGACGCCACCGTTCGCCTGATGCGGGCCATCGCAGCGGCGTGCAAAGCCGAACCGGCGCTCAATGTATGGTACGATTCCCGCGCGGGCGAGCGCCGTCAGATCGCGCGCGTCGATATCGGAATCGCGGTCGACACCGAAGGTGGCCTGATCGTGCCGATCGTGCGCAACGTCGCCGCGCGCGATGCGCCTGACTTGCGCGCCGGGCTCGATCGGCTGCGCACCGATGCGGCCGCGCGACGGATACCGCCGGAGGAATTGCGCGGCGCCACCATCACGTTGTCGAACTTCGGCATGATCGGCGGCCGCTTCGCGAACCTCGTCGTGGTGCCGCCGCAGGTGGCCATTGTCGGCGCCGGACGCATCGTCCAGCGCGTGGTGGCGCATCACGGCCAGCCGGCGGTGCGCCGCGTATTGCCGTTGTCACTCTCGTTCGATCATCGCGTGGTGACAGGGGGCGAGGCCACACGCTTCCTGATGGCGCTGAAGGTGGATCTCGAGCGATCCGCATAGAGCATGGCTGAGATTACTTCGCCAGTTCCTTCGATCGCTTGGTCGCGGCGGCAACCGCGTGCGTCATCAGCTCTCTCAGGCCGGGCTCGCCCATCAGCACGCTGAGCGCTGCGGCCGTGGTGCCGCCGGGCGAAGTGACGTTCTGGCGCAGCGTCGCGGCGTCGAGATCGGACCGGTGCAGTAGCTCGCCCGAACCGGCGACGGTCTCGCGGGCCAGCCTGGCGGCGAGATCGGCAGGCAGGCCGGCGGCAACGCCGGCGCGCGCCAGCTCCTCGGCAAGCAGAAAGACGTAGGCCGGTCCCGATCCCGAGACCGCCGTGACCGCATCCATCAGCGCTTCGTCATCGATCCATTCCACCGCCCCGGTGGTGCGCAGCAGCGCGTCGGCCGTGGTGCGCTGCTCCTCGTTCACGCCTTTGGCGGCGACCGCCACGGTGATGCCGCGGCCGATCGCGGCCGGCGTATTGGGCATCGCGCGGACGATGTTGCCGCCGCAGACCGCGTCAAGCACGGCAATCGTCGTGCCTGCCATGATCGACACCACCAGGGTCGACGGCCCGATTAGTGGCCGCAACGCCGGGCCGGCGTCGCCGAATGTCTGCGGCTTGACCGCGAGGACGAGCGCCGCGACGGTGCCGGCCTCCTTTGCTGCGGGGTTCAGCCGGATGCCGCGCGCGGCGAGCGCGCAGATATCGTCGGAGGCGTGCGGCTCGATCACGGCAACGCGTTTCGGGTTCAGTCCCCGCGCGAGCCATCCGGTCAGCAACGCGCCGCCCATCTTCCCCGCACCGGCGAGAACGAGGGTACCCTGCAGATCAGCCAGCGTGTTGGTTGGTGACGTCATCAAAGAATCCAACGTCGTCCCCGCGAAGGCGGGGACCCATAATTACCGGTGTTTCTAAGTGATGCGACCGGTTGCAACAAGCACCTTGCAACAGCGTCAGCGGCGGAGAGTATGGGTCCCCGCCTTCGCGGGGACGACGTTGAGGGCGTCGAAACGCCTGCGTGAAACTACGCCTCGCCCTCGGTGTCGAACATCGCGGCGCTCATCGCCTCGGCCGCGGACTTTCCGGCCCAGACCACGAACTGCAACGCCGGGTAATAGCGCTCGCAGGCGTGGATGGCACCGGCCAGCATCACCTCGCACTGCGCGTTCGACGCGATCAGCCCCTCGGGAAGCACAAGCGCCTGCCGGTACATGATCATGCCGGTCTGGGTCCAGATGTCGAAATGGCCGATCCACAATTGCTCGTTGATCGCGGCGATGATGCGCTGGACCTCATTGCGACGAGCAGCGGGAATCTTCATGTCGAAGGCGCAGGCGAGATGCAGCGCATCGATCTCGCTCATCCAGGTGAAGGTAAGTTGATAATCGGTCCAGCTGCCTTTGGAGACGATGGTGATCTCATCTTCGCCCGAACGCTCGAACGCCCAGTCGTTGGCGGCGGCTATATCCTCGACCACCGTCAGCGGGTTGTTTTGGGACTCGATAGTGCCTTCGAGGAGCGACATGCCGTCTCGATCCTTGCTCATGCTTGTGTTGATACGCACGCATCGGACGGCACCTGTGCTGGCACGCCGCGGCGGACGTCGATCTCCAGACGATCCATCAGGCGCGCGGATCGGATGAGGATGATGTCCTGCGCGGATCAAGTGATGTGATTTGCGGAATCGGCGCAACGCCACCCGGAGTCCGTCCACAGGCAAAGCGCGCGTCGTCCACAACTGATCAAACGGCGATACGGTTCGCGCCGTGAACAAACCGGACTCGGATTCCCGTCGTGCGAGTCCTGTGCTCCGGATTCGCTTACCGCGAGTCCGGCATCATCCGACATAATGGAATCGGATTCCCAACGGCGGACGATTTCTGATTCAGACGTCCTGCCGGCGGTTGCGGGTGCGCGATCGGTGGCGAGCGGCTGAAGGTCTGCGTGCCGCATGGGCTGCGCCCTTCGCTCTCGACCGATCGATCAATCTCATCGCCTTCGAAACTGTTATCGAGAAGGTTTGAATTCTGCGCCGGACGGTGTCTCGTTTAGCGGCCTGCTTGTCCGTGGCGGCTGACAGCGGCTTCACGCGACAGCCTGTAAGCCAGAAAAACCCAGCCCAATTCCTTGTTATTTCGGGCGTTTACGGTTAGAACGCCGCCACGTCTCACGGCCCCCGCACCCCTGGAGGCTTGCCGTGACGTGCAACGGGCCGCGATTGCGGCCTTTAACTTTTTGAAAAGCAAGGACTAAATCGATGGCGACCGTCAGGGAATTGAAGGCGACCGCGCGTCCGAAGAGCGGCAAGGGGGCCGCCCGGGCAGAGCGTCGCGCCGGCCGAGTGCCCGGTGTGATCTATGGAAACAACCAGCCCCCGCAGCCGATTTCGATCGAAGAGCCAGAACTGCGTCAGCGCATTCTGGCAGGCCGTTTCCTGACCACGATCTTCGACATCGACCTCGAAGGCAAGAAGCATCGCGTGATTCCGCGCGACTTCCATCTCGATCCGGTTAAGGATTTTCCGATCCACGTGGACTTCATGCGGCTCGGCGAAGGCGCCACTCTCCGCGTCAGCATTCCCCTTCGTCTGCTGAAGGTGGATGTCGCGCCGGGCGTGAAGCGCGGCGGCACCGTCAACCTCGTGACCCACGCCATCGATGTCGAGTGCGCAGCCGAGGACATTCCGCAGTTCATCGAGGCCGACGTCGGCGGACTGGAAATGAGCGACTCGCTCCATTTGTCCGACGTCAAGCTGCCGCCCGGCGTGAAACCGCTGGCGCGAGAGGACGTCACGCTGGTGACCATCGTGCCGCCGTCAGGTTACGCGGAAGAAATCAAGGCGGCTGCCGCTGCCGCTGCGGCTGGCACCGCTGCTCCCACCGCTGGGGCGGCTCCCGCGGCTGCTGCCGGTGCGGCCGCCGCAGGCGCGAAGGCGCCCGCGGGCGGTGGCGACAAAAAGAAGTAAGCGACAACCCGCGCCATGCGCCTGTTGGTCGGACTGGGCAATCCCGGCACGAAGTATCAGGGCAACCGACACAACATCGGATTCATGGTCGTGGACGAGATCGCGCGGCGTCACGGTTTCGCACCGTGGCGTCGCCGCTTTCACGGCGAGGCCTCCGAAGGCACGCTCGATCAGGAGCGAGTCGTTCTGCTCAAGCCCGCGACCTACATGAACGAGTCCGGCAATGCGGTTCGTGACGCCGCGCAATTCTTCAAGCTGACGGAGGGTGACGTCGTGGTGTTTCACGACGAGATCGAGCTCCCGCCGGCCAAGGTCCGCGTCAAGGTCGGCGGCGGCATTGCCGGACACAACGGCTTGCGATCGATTTCGGCGCATATCGGCAACGAGTATCGCCGCGTCCGGCTCGGCGTCGGTCACCCCGGCGTCAAGGAACGGGTGCATGCGCACGTGCTGAACGACTTCGCCAAGAGCGAGCGGCCCTGGGTCGAGGCGCTGGTGGATGTCGTGGCGGAAAACGCAGCGCTGCTCGTGACAGCCAGGGATTCGGCGTTTCAGAACAAGGTGCATCTTGCGATGCAGGCGAAGGGATTCGTCGAGAAGGACAATGGTGCCGAAGGCGCCAAATAGAGGATGTGGCGTCATTGCGAGGCGCAAAGCGCCGAAGCAATCCAGTTTGGATACGTGCTGGGATTGCTTCGCTCCGCGCAAAATTGGCACAAGCCAATTTTGTCGCGCGCTCGCAATGACGATCAAGAGACGCTGAGGATGCAATGGGATTCAAATGCGGTATCGTCGGGTTGCCCAATGTCGGCAAGTCGACCCTGTTCAACGCACTGACGGAGACCGCGGCGGCGCAGGCGGCGAACTATCCGTTCTGTACCATCGAGCCCAATGTCGGCGCCGTGGCGGTGCCGGATCCGCGCCTCGACCAGCTCGCGGCGATCGCCAAATCGGCGCAGATCATTCCGACGCAACTGACGTTCGTGGACATCGCGGGTCTGGTGCGCGGCGCATCCAAAGGTGAGGGCCTCGGCAACCAGTTTCTCGCCAACATCCGCGAGGTTGATGCGGTCGCCCATGTGGTGCGCTGTTTTGAGGATTCCGACATCACCCATGTCGAAGGCAGGATCGCGCCGCTCGCGGACATCGAGACCATCGAGACCGAGCTAATGCTGGCCGATCTCGACAGTCTCGAGAAGCGCGTCGACAATCTTTCGAAGAAGGCCAAGGGCAACGACAAGGAGGCCAAGGAGCAGCTCGATCTGGTCGAGCGCGCGCTCAAGCTGTTGCGCGAGGGCAAGCCGACGCGCGGCATGGAGCGCAAGCCTGAGGAGGAACGCAATTTCCGCATGCTCGGACTGCTGACCTCAAAGCCGGTGCTCTACGTCTGCAACGTCGAGGAAGGCGCGGCGGCGGGCGGTAACGCCTTCTCGCAGGCGGTGTTCGACCATGCGGCCAAGGAAGGCGCGGTGGCGGTGGCGATTTCCGCGAAGATCGAATCCGAGATCGCGACGCTGTCGCGCGAGGAGCGCGCCGAATTTCTCGATACGCTGGGGCTGGAAGAGGCGGGTCTCGACCGGCTGATCCGCGCCGGCTACCTGTTGCTCGCCCTCATCACCTACTTCACGGTCGGTCCGAAGGAAGCGCGTGCCTGGACCATCACCCGCGGCACCAAGGCGCCGGCTGCGGCCGGCGTCATTCACACCGACTTTGAAAAAGGCTTCATCCGCGCCGAAACCATCGCCTATACCGACTATGCGGCGCTCGGTGGCGAAGCCGGCGCGCGCGATGCCGGCAAGCTGCGGCTGGAGGGGAAAGAGTATGTGGTCGCCGACGGCGACGTCATGCATTTCCGGTTCAATACGTAAAGCCATTCCGGCTTTGATGAGCTCAAAGCCGGGTCTTCGGATAGCCCGGCTACCGCCTCGCGCCCTGATCGCGGATCGCGCCGAGATGCTCGTTGATACGAAACACGATCAGGATGCATTCGGCTGCAATCCGCGAAAACACGATGCCGACCAGGACGCCGGCGACGCTCAGAAGAATCGTGATGAAGCCGCCGAATGGACTGACCGCCATCGTCGCCAGGCCCGAGAAGATGCCGGACAATCCGGACAGAACGATCAAAACGATGACCAGCCAGTAGAATACCTTGATGATCGTGGGCGTGATGAAGCGATCCCACTGAAACAGATCCCGGAATTCAAACATCTGCCGCTCCCCTCGCGCATCGCGCCGCCGTCATAAGCCGCACGGCACTTAACCCCACGGGTCGTCCCTCGCAAGATCGCAGCCGCGTCATGCCAGCGTACGGGTTGAGATTGCTGCAAATAGCGGCCACAATCGGGCCGTTCCTTCAACAGGTCTCACCATGACCCTGACATTTGAAGACTTTCCCGTGGGCCGTTTCGGCACATTTGGACCGCGGCATATCAGTCGTGACGAAATCATCGCATTCGCGGCGGAGTTCGATCCGCAGCCCATGCACCTCGACGAGGAAGTGGCCAACCACTCAATGCTGCGCGGGCTGTCGGGTTCGGGCTGGCATTTGTGTTCGCTGATGATGCGCATGATGTTCGACGGCTATATCGGACGGACCGCTTCGCTCGGTTCCCCCGGAGTCGATGAGGTCCGCTGGCTGTCGCCATTGCGCCCTGGCGACGAGCTGATGCTGGATGTCGACGTCGCTGCTGCGCGGGTGTCGCGCAGCCGCCCGGAGACCGGAATCGTGACCTTCGCGATACGCGTGCGCAACGCTTCGGGGCAGGTTTTGCTCGAGGCGGTGTCGCCGATCATCATCAAGCGCCGCGCGGTGTCGGCGGCGCGGAGCTGACCGATGGGCTATTTCGAGGATATGAAGGTCGGGCAGCGTCGCGATCTCGGTTCGTTTATCTTTACCGCCGATCTCATCAAGACGTTCGCGTCGCAATTCGACCCGCAGCCGTTTCATCTCGACGAGGAGGAAGGCCGAAAATCGCTGTTCGGCGGTCTGGCGGCCTCCGGCTGGCATATCGGTTCGGTTTGGATGAAGCTGATGGTGGCGGACAGTCAGCGCGAAGCGGCGGAGGCCGCCGCGCGCGGCGAAAAGCCCGCGATGTGGGGACCGTCGCCGGGGTTTCGCGAGCTGCGCTGGCTGAAACCGGTACTGGCGGGCGATGCCGTCAGCTATGCCAGCGAAGTCTGCTCGCTGAGACCCTCCCGCTCGCGACCGGAATGGGGTGTCATGCAAGTGCGCAACACCGGCACCAACCAGCGCGGCGAGCTGGTATTTACCTTTCTGGCGTCGGTTTTCGTGCCGCGCCGCGATCCGCAGGATTGACGATCTGTACGGTTGCTCTCGCGATTTCGTTCGGATTTTATGCGAGAAACCGGTGTTCCGTTAAGGAATTGTGAACCCTCAGCCGGTCTTGATCGAGTTACTTAAGGGGCAGGGGACGGCAATGGCGGATCGTACCGGATTGAAGATCGTCGGCTTTCTCTTCGCGACAGTGACGCTGGCCGTGACGGTGGCAACCTGGACGGTGGTGAAGGGTTATGCCGACGGCGTGTATTCGCTGGAGAATCCCGCGACCGCGGATATCGCGGTCCGCTGAAGCGGGCCTGAAAAGCGAGCCGCTCAGCCGGCGCCGCCGAGCCGGGCCTCGAGCGCCGCGACGCGTGCCTTCAGCGTCTCGTTATCCTCACGCGCGAGCCGCGCCATCTCCTTCACGGCCTCGAACTCCTCGCGCTTGACGATATCGAGATCGCGCATAATTTTCTCGGCCTGATTGCGGACCACCGCATCGACCTCGCGCTTGACCCCTTGCGCCGCGCCGGCCGCGTCGTTCATCAGCCGTCCCATTTCGTCGAAAAACCGGTTGCTGGTCTGGGTCATCTCACTCCCTCCCGGCTGGCGGCCAGATCGCCACCACGCCTTACGGTCAGACAATGGCGATCCGGGCACGGCAGTTCAAGCCCGCTTGATCGGCCGATCGCGCCCCAAGCCTTGTCAGTACCGGATTTCCTTGCAATCGTGACAGGATCATTCAAGACGTGGATGCCCGCGACAAGCGCGGGCATGACGCCCTGGGTGGAACGACAACCAATGTTTCTCCTCATCACCTATCCCGTCTTCGATCCGGTCGCCATCTCGCTCGGTCCGATCGCGATCCGCTGGTATGCGCTGGCCTATATCGGCGGCATCATGCTCGGCTGGCTCTATGCGCGGGCGCTGCTCAAGAGCGAGAAGCTCTGGGGCGGCCCGGCGCCGATCTCGGTGCTGCAGCTCGACGACTTCATCCTGTGGGTGACGATCGGCATCATCCTCGGCGGCCGCACCGGCTATGTGCTGTTCTACAACCTGGATTTCTTCATCCGCCACCCTGCCGAGATCTTCGAGGTCTGGAAGGGCGGCATGTCGTTCCATGGCGGCTTCATGGGCTGCGTCGTGGCGCTGATCCTGTTCTGCCGCAAGCATAGCCTGTCGATCCTGTCGCTTGGCGACGTTGCCACCGCGGTCGCGCCGATCGGCCTGTTCCTCGGCCGCATCGCCAACTTCATCAACAGCGAATTATGGGGCCGCCCGGCCGATCCGAGCCTGCCGTGGGCTATGGTGTTTCCCAACGGCGGCCCGCTGCCGCGCCATCCGAGCCAGCTCTACGAGGCCACGCTCGAGGGCCTCGTGCTGTTCACGATCCTGGCGCTGATGATCCGGGCCGGCGCGCTGAAGCGGCCGGGCCTGATCCTCGGCAGCTTCATCACGCTGTACGCGATGGCGCGCATTGTCGCCGAGTTCTTCCGCGAGCCCGATCCACAGCTCGGATTTCTGTGGGGCGGATTGACCATGGGAATGCTATTGTCGATACCGATGATGATTGCCGGACTTGCCATTATTTTCGTTGTCTGGTCGCGCGGCCTGCGGGCGTCAGACGCACAAACGATTTCGAACCCGGACGTTTCAACCAAGGCCGATCGTGACTGAAGCTTCTCCGCTGCTGCCCGATATCAAAAAGCTGATCAAGATATCCGGGCCGCTGCCGGTCTGGCGCTACATGCAGCTTTGCCTGACTCATCCCGAGCACGGCTACTATATCTCGCGCGACCCGCTCGGGCGCGAGGGCGACTTCATCACCTCGCCGGAAGTCAGCCAGATGTTCGGTGAACTGATCGGGCTTTGGGCGGCATCGGTGTGGCGCGCGATGGGCTCTCCGGCCATGCTGCGGCTGATCGAGCTCGGCCCCGGCCGCGGCACCATGATGGCGGATGCGCTGCGCGCGCTGCGCGTGCTGCCGCCGATGCATCAGGCACTCAGCGTGCATCTGGTCGAGATCAATCCGGTGTTGCGGGAGAAGCAGAAGGCGATACTGTCCGATGCGCGGAACATCCAGTGGCACGCGAGCCTCGACGAGGTGCCGCAGGGGCCGGCGATCATTCTCGCCAACGAATATTTCGACGTGCTTCCGGTCCATCAGATGGTCAAGCGCGACGGTGGCTGGCATGAGCGCGTCGTCGATATCGACGGCAGCGGCCAGCTCGTGTTCGGCACCACCGCGACGCCAACGCCGCGGTTCGACGCGCTGCTGCCGCCGCTGGTGCGCGCGGCGCCGGTCGGGGCCATTTTCGAGTGGCGGCCGGACGCCGAGATCATGTCCATCGCAACCCGCCTCCGCGATCAGGGCGGCGCCGCGCTGATCATCGATTACGGCCATGTGCGCAGCGATGCCGGCGACACCTTCCAGGCCATCGCAGGACACAGCTTCGCCGATCCGCTGAAATATCCCGGTCAGGCCGACGTCACCGCCCATGTCGATTTCCAGGCGCTCGCCCGCGCCGCCGAGGATGTCGGCGCCCGCGTGCACGGACCGGTGACGCAGGGAGAATTCCTGCAACGGCTCGGCATCGAGGCCCGCGCCGTCAACCTGATGGCGAAGGCAACCCCTGAAATATCCGAGAGCATCGCGATGGCGCTGAAACGTCTGACCGAAGGCGGTCGTGGCGGCATGGGATCGATGTTCAAGGCGATCGGCGTCTCCGATTCCAGCCTCACCGAGTTGGTGGGACTGAGCGATCGGAAGCGGCGCGGCGGGAGCAGGGCGCCATGACACTCGTATCCTCCCTGCTCTCGGCCATTCCCGGCCTGCGGCACGCCTTTTTCACCCGCGAGGGCGGCGTCTCGCAGGGCATCTATGCGAGCCTGAATGCGGGCATCGGCTCGCGGGACGATCCGGCGCATGTCGTCGAGAACCGGCGGCGCATGGCCGAGGTCATGGGCGTTGCGCCGGCGAATTTTCTCTCCCTCTACCAGATCCACTCGCCCGACGCCGTGATCGCCGACAGGAGCTGGGACGCCGCATCGCGGCCACGCGCCGACGCCGTCGTCACGAAAACGCCGGGGCTTGCGCTCGGCGTCACCGCGGCCGATTGCGGCCCCGTCCTGTTCGTCGATCCGCGGGCCCGCGTCATCGGCGCCGCACATGCCGGCTGGAAGGGCGCGCTGACCGGGGTGCTGGAAAAGAGCATCGATGCGATGGAAACGCTCGGCGGCCGGCGCGGCGACATCGCCGCCGCCATCGGTCCGCTGATCCGGCAGCAAAGCTATGAGGTCGGCGCCGAATTCGTCGCGCGATTCACCGAGGCCGATCCGGGCCATGCCCGGTTCTTCGTTCCGTCGGAGCGCGATGACCATGCCATGTTCGATCTCGGCGGCTTCATCCAGATGCGGCTGGAGCGCGCGGGCATACTGACGATCGACGACACCGGCATCGACACCTATTCCAGCGAGCACTTCTTCAGCTACCGCCGCTCGGTGCATCGCAAGGAGCCGGATTTCGGCCGCCACGTCCATGCCATCGTACTGGACAGCGAATAGCTCCGCACAAACCTTGAACGAATTGAGAACGGCCGTGATTGTCCGCAAAACCCTTGCGGCCCCGGTATCGCTTCGCGCTAGACGTTAACGCGGTTTAACGATATCGCTCGACGAAAGCAGGGACGTCAGCGAATGCCTCTCAAGACCCCCGGTGCCGGGCGGTTCGCGCGCGCCGTTGCGTTGCTGGCGATGCTGTGCTTGCTGGCCGGCTGCGCGGGCGGCAATGGCGGCGGACCGTTCGCGCAGGCCGGCAGTGGCGCGACCGTCGCGTTGGAATCCGTCGACGGACCGCCGCCACAGGTGTTCGACCGTCTCGTCAACATCCTCAATTCCGAATCGCAGCTCCGCAATCTGGCGATCGTGCCGCGCGAGGCCCAAGCCGCCTATCGCGTGCGCGGCTATCTCGCGGCCGAGGTCAGCCGGGGGCGCACCACCATCGCCTGGGTCTTCGACGTCTACGATCGCGATCAGCACCGCGCGCTGCGCCTGAGCGGCGAGGAGCCCGGCGGCAAGGCCGGACGCGATGCGTGGGCCGCCGCCGACGATCTGATGCTGCGCAAGATCGCGCAGGCCGGGTTAAGCGGATTGAGCAGCATGGTGAATGGCACGACTCCGCCCGAGGCGGAACCGGCGCCGCCGCCCAGCGGCCCCGCAATCGCCAGCGCCGCCGATTTTCCGCAGCCGTCCGGCGTGCCGGTAAGCGCGCTCGGTTTTGCCGCGCAATAAGCCATCATTTTACGCCGGAAACGCAGGATTTTACGCCGGAATCCGCGAGCCGCGTATTGCCAGACTTGGCTACTCCTTGATACACCGCCTCCGTCGGGATCGGAGAGGTTCTGGAGTCGGGATGTTGAACGTTGTATCCACCACATCGCGGGGAGACGCGTCGATGTCCGCCAAAAACGGCGCCGTCAAGCTGGTCGCAGGCAACTCCAATCCGGCGCTGGCGCGGGAAATCGGCGGGTGGCTGGGGCTTAACCTCACCAAAGCCAGCGTCCGTCGCTTCGCCGACAACGAAATCTTCGTCGAAGTCCTCGAGAACGTGCGCGGCTCGGACGTCTACGTGATCCAGTCGACCTCGTATCCGACCAATGACCATCTGATGGAGCTTTTGATCATCACCGACGCGCTGCGCCGCGCTTCGGCGCGCCGGATCACCGCGGTGATCCCCTATTTCGGCTACGCGCGGCAGGATCGCAAGGTCGGTTCGCGCTCGCCGATCTCGGCCAAGCTGGTCGCCAACCTGATCACGCGCGCGGGAACGGATCGCGTGCTGACGGTTGATCTGCACGCGGGGCAGATTCAGGGCTTCTTCGATATTCCGACCGACAACCTCTACGCGTCGCCGGTGATGGTCCGCGATATTAAGGAGCGGTTCGACCTCGGCAACCTGATGGTGGTGTCGCCCGACGTCGGCGGCGTGGTGCGCGCGCGCGGCCTTGCCAAGCGCATCAATGCTCCGCTGGCGATCATCGACAAGCGCCGCGAGCGCGCCGGCGAATCCGAGGTCATGAACGTGATCGGCGACGTCGCGGGCTATACCTGCATCCTGATAGACGACATCGTCGATTCCGGCGGCACGCTGGTCAATGCCGCCGACGCGCTGCTCGCCAACGGCGCCAGGGACGTCTATGCCTACATCACTCACGGCGTGCTGTCCGGCGGCGCCGCCGCGCGCATCGCCGGCTCAAAACTGAAGGAGCTGGTCGTTACCGACTCGATCCAGCCGACCGATGCCGTGAACAAGACCGGCAATATCCGCCTGCTGTCGATCGCCGGATTGATCGGCGAAGCGATCCGCCGCACTGCCGCCGAACAGTCGGTGTCGAGCCTGTTCGACTGAAGGTATTCCTCGCGGAAATGGTGCCTCATCATGGCGCTGCGAATGCCCTTTGATTTCCGAAGTTCGCATCAAGGCCTGCTGCGCAGACATGCGAACTTCGGAAATTGGGGCATTAATCCTTACGCAGGTTCTCGGCGGTATGCTTCCATTGCGCGACGTTGTCCGCGATCATCCGCGTCGACTTCATCGCGGCCTGACTCAACTGGGCATAGCCCGAGATTTCACGCTGGACGCGCTGTCCTTCCGCATGAAGGAGATCGCGGAGGCTCTCGAGTTCGGTGACGAGGCTCTCGATCTCGGCGAGCGACGTTCCGGCCACGCGCTGGATCAGCGAGTTGACGTTGTTCACCGTCGCTTCCGTGCTCGGCTCCAGCTTCGTCTCGGTTTTAGGAGCATCCGCGGCGGGCCGGCGCAGATAGGCGATATCGTTGCGCACGAAATCGCGGATACCCGCTTCGACCTCCGAGACGGCGGCGAGATTGGTATCGGCCTCGGGCGGGCTTGATTCGGCTTTTTCAGATGGAGTGGCGTTCATCGGCTTGTTCCCTGTTTCGCGTTGAGCGAGCGCGGATGTCCCCCCGCACGACGCCTTTTAAACCTTTTAGCGCCGCCATCTGGGCTTCCGATTTTGACAACATCGGGGCCGATCTGCGGCGAGCCACGTTCAATCCCCGAAATCAGACGCGCCGTCGTTGCTGGCTCACCAGTTGCGGTTGAATGCGGCGGTCAGGCTGGCGTTCAAGGGGCCCAGCGGCGTTTCGCTGATCGAACCGGTGACGCTGACGCCGTCGTACAGCTTCTGCTCGGCGCCGATCGTGCGAAGCCATTTGTCGTCCGCCGAGGACAGCGATCGCCCCGCGATCAGGCTGGTGCCGGTGTCGGCCATGCTGAGTTTGGCCGATTGGTCGGTCTCATAACTTCGCGCGGGGTGCCCGTTAATGCCGGGGATCGGCAGCGCGCTGTGCTGAACGACGTTATAACCGTTCTGAAGGGTGAGCCCATAACGGCCGTCGTCGAGGGGCAGCGATTTGCTGAGCGAGGTATCGAGCATGGTTTGGTCCTGGGCCGGGTCGATCCGTGCTGTGAGCGCGGTCTTGTCCCAGATCGAGCCAATGCCCGGCGCAGTGGCGGCCGCCCACGCCGTGCCGGAGGATTGCGGCGGGCGTCCGTCGATGGCGAGTTGCTTGTCGGTTGCGAGATCCGACGCCGTCAATGGCGACGGCTGATGCACGACGGTCATGTCGACACCGACTCGCGCGTCCCAGAGCGGTGACACCGAACGCTTGGCGGTAAGGGCCGCGGAGCCGTCCGCATTGTCATGCGACGACCAGGCGAGTCCGGCGTTCGATGCGGGTTGCGACGAACGCCGCGAACGGCGGACTTGCGGCGCCGCTTCCGTCGCAAGGCTGTAACCGTCGATGTCGAGCTGGCTCCAGTCGACCGCAGCGTCTCCGGACGGGTCGGCGGCGGAAGTGATCTGCTCCGCCGGGCTGTCGGGAGCGTCGGCAGCAGCCGACTGCGCCCACGAAGGTCCAGTCATCGTCCAGCCGGTGGCAGCCGCCAGAAGCAGCAAACCCGAATGTCGCATAATCCTCGAAGCCATGGTCCTGCCAGCCCGTCAATCCGAAGCCCCTGATTGCCGCCGCTCTTGTTCGAAATTATGGCGGCGTGCGCATCGAGCCGGCGTTAACCATCAGGGTTTTGCCGGCGTCGCCGATTTTGATGGCTTGCCGGACGTTTTCTTCCGCGCAGTGGCCTGTTCTGCCGCGAGCCCATCCGCCGCGCGCCGCATCGCGCGCGCGTAACTGTCGGCGGCGTTGTCGGCCGACATTCGCAGCCGCTTCACGGCCGCGCTGCCTTCCTCCAACGCGTGCTTCGCCATCTGCCGCAAGCGCTGCTTGCCGGCGGCATCCTTCGCTTTGGCGGCGAGCGCGAGGTAGCGGGCGCGCCGCGCCTTGACCGCCGCCGTCAGGCTTTTGTGCTGCCGCTTGGCAAGCTGCCGGATGATGACGTCGAGATCGGCGTCCGCCATGTTCATGCCCCCGGACGATATGAAGTGAATCGCTTCACGCTTAGAGCATGATCCCGAAAAGTGGAAACCGATTTTCGGGATCATGCTCTATCAAAAGGATAAGGCTGGAGTCTGGTCCAGCGCAGTTGAATCGGAATCTAGCAGGCGGCAAGATGGGTCGCAATCGTGGGCGTCGTCCTGACGCGCCGTTGCTCACGAGACCGAAAAAGCAGTCTCAATGCCCGCTCATGACCAGCGTCTTGACGGGGAGCACGAGGGCCTGGATGCGCAAAAGCATGGCATGCACGATCCCCACGGCGTCGATGGCATGGAACACGAAACGCTTGAATGTTCCGGTATCCTTCGAGGCGATCTGGTCGTGGTTGCTGGTATAGGCGTTGACGATGCAACTGCTTCCGGGCGTGATGCCCTCCAGGCCGCCTTTGTAGAGCGGCTCGAGGAAGACGAGAATCGAGCCCGGCCGCAGAGCCTGTCCCGCCTCGACGAGTTGCTCGCCGCCACGGAACTGACCCGCCGCGATGTAGTCCTGTACGCTCGTGATCACCATCGGAATAATGGTCCACGGTTTCGAAATGCACGTGGCCTCCGCCACCATTCCGACCTTCATCACCTGTGCTTCGATCTGGCCGAACCCCGCCGACAGGACCCGTTTACCCGCACCCTCCGGGATCAGGATTCCCGCCGGCCGCATGATCGGGCTGACGATATCGCCCGGCCGCAACGAGAACTGCTCGACGCGTCCGTCAACGCCGGCGCGAACGTAGGTCTTGTCGAGATCGACCTGCGCCTGTGCCTGCGCCGCCTCGGCGCTGGCCTTCTCCGCGGGAAGGAGCGATGTCACGCGGACCACCGCGGATTGTTTGGCCGCATTCGCCGCATCGACGGTGCCCTCCCGTCCTGCGAGCAGCACCTGGAGCTTCTCGATGTCGCGCTGCGGGACGATCCCCGGATTGCGCCTTTGCAGTTCGCGCTTCACGTTGAGATCGTCGGACGCCTGCTGATACGCGCTTTTGGCCTCCCGGATTTGGCCATCCGCCTTGATGATATCGACCTGCGCGGCGCCCAGCGCGGCATCCACCTCGGCGATCTTGCGCCGGGCGGTTTCCAGCGCCGCTTCCTGCTTCGTACTGTCGAGCTTGAAGATCACGTCGTTCTTCTTCACGGGCGCGCTGAAATTGACATGCACCTCCGACACCCGTCCGGTCGCCTCGGGGATGATCGGGACGGTCCTGAAGAACAAGGTCGCCGTCGTCGTCGAGGGATGGAAATAGAAGATCAGCGTGATCAGGGCGACCGTGAGCATCAAACAGGCGGTGATGCCCCACCTCAGTTCGAACCAGACGGAATAGAGCGTGATGTCGCGGCCAAGCCGCTTTCCCTGCGCGTAGCGGCGGTAAAGATAATCGGGGAATATCGTCAGCAGCGAGCAGAGCAGCAGTTCAAGCATGACCCTGCACCCCGCTCGTGCCGGCGTCATCCTTGTCGGAGTCCTTTTTGACGGACGCCTTCGCGACGGAAGCCTTCGGCATGTCTAGTTTGGCCATGTCCGGTGTATCGGCGGTGTCATCGGCCGCGATATCGTGCGGCGGTCGGGGCGTCTCCGCGCTTGGTTTGACGTCGGCGATTGTCGCCACGGAGCCGGCGATGCTGCGCAGCGGGGTGCTGAAGTCCGGCAGGTCGATCATCGCCAGCAGCAGTCCCGCCACCCAGAACAGATGGATGTGGGTGAAAAGCGCCAGCAAGCCAAGAACGGCGACGATCTCGAACTGTAGCTTCTGCGATTTGTGCGCCATCCGCTCCGGCATGGTATGCAGCCGCAGATAAACATTGCCGACCGCCAGAATAGCTCCGATCAGGATGGCGCCGACAGCCACCATCAAGACGTCCGTGTCACCGGGCGCTGTAATGAAGGACGGAAGATCGTGGGGCGCGTTTGGATGAAGCAACTCGCTCAAGCGGTCCTCCATTCCAGAAACAAACGAACGGAAAAGCAAACTTCAGCATACATCCGGTAATTGCCGGAGGGCTGCATCATTGCACAGGCTTGGGATTTGGCAAGAGCGATCAGCGACGCCAGCTTCGCAGCGTCGGAATTCCGCACACCGGGCGCAGGGTGACTTTTCCCGATCGTTTGGCCGACGGCGCTCGGTCATCTCTTTTTCCACCCGCCGCGATGCCCCGGCGCGCCGCCGGATGAACGCGGGGAAGGAGCGGACGTGGCACGTCCGGAGAATTCCGGACCCGACTGTCGCGAATTGGTCGGCTGAAAAATCTTGCTCTCGGTCCCCGGACCCATTTCGTCGAGCGTGGGCTTGCGCGGCTTCGGCCGCGCGCCGGTCGGCTTGACCTCGTGCCAGGTGGCGATGCCCATCTCATCGAGCGAGGGTTTGTGGACTTTCGAGGGCGACGAGCCGCCACGCTTGCTGAACTTGCCCGACGCCTTGCCTTGCGCTGCTTTATCCAAACGCGCCGGCAGGTTCGCTGCATCGCCATACTTCTTCTTGCCGGCGTAGCTGCCGGCCTTCGCCGCGACGCCGCGCTGCTTGATGGTGGGATCGTCGACCACCGCAAGCTCGGTGGCGCGCAGCCGCTTAACCTCGTCGCGCAGCCGCGCCGCTTCCTCGAAGTTCAGGTCGGCGGCGGCCTCGCGCATCCGCGTTTCCAGATCGGAGAGAACCGCCTCGAAGTTGTGGCCGATCGCGACCGCATCGTCCGACCAGGAATTCCCCTTGCCGCCATCGCCGATCTCCACCAGCACATGGTCACGCTCGTAGACGCTGTTGAGGATATCGCCGATGGACTTCTTGATACTCTCGGGCGTGATGCCGTTGGCGGTGTTGTACTCCACCTGCTTTTCGCGGCGGCGGTCGGTCTCGGCGATGGCGCGTTGCATCGATCCCGTGACCTGATCGGCATAGAGGATCACCCGGCCATCGACGTTGCGGGCGGCGCGGCCGATGGTCTGGATCAACGAGGTCTCGCTGCGCAGGAATCCTTCCTTGTCCGCGTCGAGGATGGCGACCAGCGCGCATTCGGGGATGTCGAGGCCCTCGCGCAGCAGGTTGATGCCAACCAGCGCGTCGAACGCACCCAACCTGAGATCGCGGATGATCTCGATGCGCTCGATGGTGTCGATGTCGCTGTGCATGTAGCGGACGCGGATGCCCTGCTCGTGCAGATATTCGGTGAGATCCTCCGCCATGCGCTTGGTCAGCACGGTGACGAGCGAGCGATAGCCCGCAGCGGCGGTGGCGCGCACCTCGCCGACGAGGTCGTCTACCTGGGTGCGCGCCGGGCGGATATCCACCGGCGGATCGATCAGGCCGGTCGGGCGGATCACCTGCTCGACGAACACGCCGCCGCTTTCGTTCAATTCCCACGCCGAGGGTGTTGCCGACACCGCGACCGATTGCGGGCGCATCATGTCCCATTCCTCGAAGCGCAGCGGACGGTTATCCATGCAGGAGGGCAGGCGGAAACCGTATTCGGCGAGCGTCGCCTTGCGGCGGAAGTCGCCGCGGAACATGCCGCCGATCTGCGGCACGCTGACGTGGCTCTCGTCGGCGAACACCAGCGCGTTGTCGGGCACGTATTCGAACAGCGTCGGCGGCGGCTCGCCGGGACGGCGGCCGGTGAGATAGCGCGAATAGTTCTCGATGCCGGCGCAGCTTCCGGTGGCCTCCATCATTTCCAGGTCGAAGGTGGTGCGTTGCTCCAGCCGTTGCGCTTCAAGGAGCCGCCCCTGCGCGTGCAATTCGTCGAGCCGCATCTTGAGTTCGGATTTGATCGACTTGATCGCCTGGATCAGCGTCGGACGCGGCGTCACATAGTGCGAGTTGGAATAGACCTTGATGAATTCAAGTTCGTCCTGCTTGTGGCCGGTGAGGGGATCGAACTCCTCGATGCTCTCCACCTCGTCGCCGAACAGATTGACGCGCCAGGCGCGGTCCTCGTAGTGCGCCGGAAAGATGTCGATGACGTCGCCGCGCACACGGAAGGTGCCGCGGGTGAAGTCGGCCGATGTGCGCTTGTATTGCAGCGCCACGAGGTCAGCGATGAGCTGGCGCTGGTCGATGCGCTCGCCGCGCTTCAGCGCGAACGTCATCGCGGTGTAGGTCTCGACCGAGCCGATACCGTAAATGCACGACACCGAGGCGACGATGATGACGTCGTCGCGCTCCAGCAGCGCGCGCGTCGCCGAATGACGCATCCGGTCGATCTGCTCATTGATCGAGGAATCTTTTTCGATGTACGTGTCGGTGCGCGGAACGTAGGCCTCGGGCTGATAATAATCGTAGTAGCTGACGAAATATTCCACAGCGTTGTCGGGGAAGAAGCTCTTGAACTCGCCATAGAGCTGCGCGGCCAGCGTCTTGTTCGGCGCGAGGATCAGGGCCGGGCGCTGCGTCGCCTCGATCACCTTGGCCATGGTGTAGGTCTTGCCCGAGCCAGTGACGCCGAGCAGCACCTGGGTGCGGTCGTTGCGGTCGATACCTTCGACCAGTTCCTTGATCGCGGTCGGCTGATCGCCCTTCGGCTCGTATTCGGACTTGATGACGAAGCGCACGCCGCCCTCGGATTTCTCCGGACGTGGCGGGCGGTGCGGCGTCCACACTTTCATCGCGCCGTCGTTGCCGCGAAATTCGGGACGGCCATCGCGCAGCAGCGCTTCCAGCGACTCCGCCGTCGCCTTGACGCCGAGGCCTTCCATCTTGTTGCGCGGCGGCCGCGCCAATGCCTCGTCGTCGTCCTCGGCGGTCGGCAGCCCGAGTTGCCGCGCCAGTTCCGGATCGAGCATCGGAACTGTGGCTGATGTGCCGTAGGTCGGCGTTGCGAATTCCGATTGCTGCGCTTCGTCGAAGCCTTTTTGCTTCACCTGCCCCCTTTGGGGGGGAGGGGTGGAAGCCGCGTCACGTTGGGTTATGGCATCCCGCCGCGCTGTTGCATCGCTCTTGCCGCGCGTGGAGGCGCGCGCGCGATGCGCAGCCGCCTCGCCGCCGGAGCGGCGGTCCCACGAATTATCCGGCGGCGGCTGCAAGCCTGTGCCTGAGCCCAGCCCGGCGTCGCCGCGGTTGATCGCGGGATTGAGCAGGTCGGCCAGCGCCGGCCCGATCGGCTGCACCTCGGGACGATGCGCTTTCGAATTCGGAACCTTGGATTTAGGCGCCCGGGATTTCGGCGTTTTGCCGGGTTGTTTCGGGGAATCGGGAGTCTTCGCCATGCCGGCAATATGGGGCTAGTCCGGCCCGTACGAAAGGGCGCGGTCGCACCGATGCGCTATGACGCAATGGTTATGCCTTCCGCGATGAGGAAGCAGCTCCCGCCGCCTTGCGCAGGCAATCCCGGCACAGGCAATCGCCGCCCTGGGTCGGCATCGGCAGCCGTGCCGTCTCCTCGGCGCACCAGCAGTTCCCCGACAGCTCACAGCCGAATTCCGTTCCGCACCCGGAACAGACGAGGCGGCGGACGGTCTGCCGTTCTGGCTGACGTGTCATGTCGATCAAGAGGCGTTTCATGTAGCGTTCATCGAGGGAGAACCATACTCCCGCAATCGATGAAGGTGAAATTGGATCGTCCGCGAATCCGCACGAGGTCATTCCGCTGCGCGCAGGCGATGGATCGGGGAGCGATGGCCACCGCCGCGCAGCGACAGGTAGTAGTCGGTGTCGGCCGGGTCGTCGGTGTGACGAACGAGATCGGTCACCGGAGTATAGCTCAGCATCCGGCCGCCGTCCGGGAGCGCCGTGCAACTGAAGCGCAGCACCTGACCGTCCCTGAGCTTGATGTTGATCGGGGTCTGGTCGCCAGCCTGCATGAGCTTGGTGCGTTCGGCAATGAAATGGCTGAGTTCGTCTGCCGGCAATTCGAACGCACCGGTGTCGCGGCCGTGATACATCAGCGCAATGAATGGCGGCTTGCTGTCGGCCTTCGCGTCCGGCAGCGAGAAGTAGGTGCGGAAGGCGCGGTTAATGAATTCGGCCCGGGTATCTGCGTCGAGCAACACCACGCCGATGTCGATCTGGTCGAGAGCGCCGGACAGCCGTGCCGCGGTCGCGTGCTGCTCGCGCCATTTGAGCGCGCTCATCATCCGCCGACGCAGCAATCCGGTGATCACGGCGGTGCCGCCGGCGGTCAGGGCCAGCAGCACCAGATGCAGCAGGGAAGGAAGAGTGGCAGCCGCGTCGTGGCCTGTCATGAGTAGTGCCGAGGCCAGAACAGCGATGCCGGCGCTGATCAGGCCGGACGTCGTTCCACCGAGCGATGCGGCGAGTGCGACGATGCAGACGTACAGCGCTGACGGAATGGCAACGACATTGCGATCGACAAAGATGGACGTGATCGCCACCAATGTCGCGAGAGCCGGGCCAACTATCATCCGCCAGTCGAAGCGCATCGCCTGTTCCCGTAACGTGACTGAGGATAAGCCCGCTTCGATGACAAGTGGTTGCACAGCCGACAATGTTTTCGTCGCCAGCGTTAACGGCAACTTCCGTGGTGGAATCCGTTTGCGACGATTTGAAATCAAATGCTGTCGACCTCTGGAATTATCGAGGAGAGGTGCGGTATTAAAACCGCCGACGTTTTACCGCGATGGCCCCGGCTTTTGAACCCGGGGCCACCGTCGGAACTAATCGAGGCCTTTAGGAGCCGCCGCTGAACCCGGTATCCTGTTGACCTTTAGGATTCTTCGGATCGATTTGATCTTGCTCAACGGCCTTCCTGATTTCGGCCTTCCTGATTTCGTCCGGATCCCGCTTTTGATCCTGATTCTGTTGTTGCTGCGTTGCTTTATTCTGGTTTGGCGTCTGGTTCGACATCGTTGATCTCCATTTTTGCTACTTACGAGACGAACGTTCGCCTGGGACCAACCGGCGGGCTTCGGATGCGTTCCAGGGAAACCGCGGTTCCATTGAGCCCAATTGACGCGGTCGCAATGAAGCAACTCGATGCGTCGTGATCGGTCCGCAACCGAGGTGTCAGCATGATAGTCCTCGCGGCTTGCGCGCCGTTCTGCGAAGGTATCGATCGGGAATCATTATCGAGACAGGATTGCCGATGACCGGCCGAAGCCTTCCATGGGCGTTGATGATCGTGACTGCTTGCGTGCTGCGCTCCGGCGTGGCTTTAGCCCAGGATGTTCCCGGCATAGAGATTTGCACCGTCGAAAAAACGATGGAGCGGCGAACGAGCTGCCTGCAGAGCAACGTCAATTTCCTGCAAAAGACCGTCACGAAACTCGGCATCGACAATCAGCAAAAGATCGATGTCGCCAATCGGCAGATCGAGACGCTGAAAGGCACGATCGTGGAGCTGCAGAAGGCTGTGTCCGAGCTTCAGGCGGCGCGGAAAAAACCGGCGCAGCCGCCGGCGAAGGAGAACGGAAAAGACAGCGCGAAGGAGAACGCGAAATAGTTCAGGCAGGTTTTCCGGAGCAACGGCTTCAAGGTGGTCCGGCTTTTTTCGGTCATCCCAGGTTCTTTCTCATCCAAGTCTTTCTCGCTGCCGGGCTGTCAAGACGTGGAGCCAAGAGTAAAATTGGCTTTGCCAATTTTGTCGCGATGTCGCAATGACGGTACAAGGAACGGAGTTTACCATGCCCTGGCTGCAGCCCGTCACACTCGAAGGGCCTCATGCGCGGCTCGAGCCGCTGTCACACGACCACCGCGGCGCCCTCGTTGAGGCGGTAAGGGACGGCGAGCTGTGGAAGGTCTGGTACACGTTCGTTCCCGCGCCGGAGAATATGGGGACCGAGATCGAGCGGCGGCTGTCGCTGCAAGCCTCCGGCACCATGCTGCCGTTCACGGTGCGGGATGCCGAGGGCAGAATCGCGGGCATGACCACCTACATGAACGTCGATGTCGCGAGCTGCCGGGTCGAGATCGGCTCGACCTGGTATGCAAAGCGCGTTCAGCGCACCGCCGTCAATACCCAGTGCAAGCTGCTGCTGCTTGCACACGCGTTCGAAAAGCTGAACTGCATCGCTGTGGAATTCCGGACCCACGTCTTCAATCAGGTCAGCCGGCGCGGCATCGAGCGGCTTGGCGCCAGGCAGGACGGCATCCTGCGTAACCATCAGATGTCGCCGAACGGGACGCTGCGGGACACCGTCGTCTACAGCATCCTTCCCGGCGAGTGGCCGACGGTGAAGGCGCATCTCGCCTACGAGCTTAATGAAAGGCCTCGATAGCCCCGCCGCCGGCGGGTCCACGACAAGCAGCCGCCGTTGTTTGTCTGGCGGCCGCTTTGCGAATGTGTGATTGTTGTCAGGCGCGTTTAATGAACGACACGATGAGGAGAACGATGATCGCGCCGATAGCTGCATTGATGACCTGGGCGAAAAAACCGCCGCCGATCAGAACTCCGAACAGCGGCAAAAGCCATCCGGCGACGATTGCGCCGATGATGCCGATGATGATGTTTCCGATCAGTCCGAAGCCTCCGCCTTTCACGATCACACCAGCCAGCCAGCCCGCGATCGCGCCGACAATCAGCCACACAATAATGCCCATGGATCGCTCCTCCTGAAACGCCGCTCTCGCCGGCGCTTCCTTGATGATTGCCGCTCTGTATCGCGTTTGATTGCACAGCAGGCTGCGGGTCAAGTCCAGAGGAAAAACCCGGCGGGTCCAGGTGTCGGTCACGCTCGCCTGGGAGGAGACGGAGCGACCATCGACCCCGTAGCATCATCTTCGTCGTGGCGGTCTTGATCCGGCCATCCACGTCTTTATCTCGTCGGGATGCAGCATGACGATTTCAGAGGACATGCCTATGACCCAGACGATCACGCGCGGTATCAAGGCGCTGCTCGAGGAAGCGAACCGGGAAATCGAGACCATGAGCGTGGCGGACGTCAAGGCGGCCGTTGAACGCGGCGAGGCGATCCTCGTCGATATCCGCGATCCGCGCGAGCTCGAGCGCGAAGGCAGGATTCCCGGCTCGTTTTCCTGCACCCGCGGCATGCTCGAATTCTGGATCGATCCTGAAAGCCCCTATGCCAAACCGGTCTTCCAGGAGAACAAGACGTTCATCTTTCATTGCGCCTCGGGCTGGCGCTCGGCGCTGGCGGCAAAGACCGCGCAGGACATGGGTCTGAAGCCTGTCGCGCATCTCGGCGGCGGTTTCAAAGCCTGGCGCGACGCCGGCGAAGCGGTCGAGAATGTCGAGCCGAAGGCGAAGTCATAATATTGTTCGTCATGCCGGCAATGACGAAACACGAACTGGATCCGCCATGACCTCCACCGCCGACGACCCTCTTGTCTCTACCGAATGGCTGGCCGCGCATCTCGGCGATGCCGGCGTCAAGTTGGTCGATGCCTCGTTCAAGATGCCGGGCGTGCTGCCGCTGGCGGTCGACGATTTTCTCACCGCGCACATCCCCGGCGCGGTGTTCTTCGATGTCGATGCCGTTTCCGATCGTGCGTCGCCGCTGCCGCATATGTATCCGGATGCCGCGCGGTTCGCGCACGATGCCGGCGCGCTCGGGATTTCCTCCGGCGATACGGTCGTGGTCTACGATTCCGGCGGCTGGGTCGCCGCGCCGCGGGTGTGGTGGATGTTCCTGTCGTTCGGCCACGGCGATGTCCGTGTGCTCGACGGCGGCCTGAAGAAATGGCGCGCGGAAGGCCGCTCCCTTGAATCCGGCAAGGCATCGCCGAAGCCGGGCAAGTTCACCGCGAGGTTCGATCCGGCCTATGTGCGCAGCAAGGCGCAACTCGTGAGCAACCTGTCGTCGCATCGCGAGCAAGTTGTCGATGCACGCGCGGCCAATCGCTTCGATGGCAGCATGGCGGAGCCGAGGCCCGGCTTGCGTTCGGGTCACATCCCCGGCAGCCGCAACCTGCCGTACAACGAATTGTTCGATGCCGCGACCGGCGTCATGAAACCGCTGGACGAATTGCGCGCCGCTTTTACCGGTGCCGGTCTCGACCTGGCGAAACCGCTCGTCACCTCCTGCGGCTCCGGCGTGTCCGCCGCGGTGCTGACGCTGGCGCTCTATCGCCTCGGCGTGCGCGGCTCGGCGCTCTACGATGGATCGTGGTCGGAGTGGGGATTGCAGGACGGCCCCCCGATCGCCATCGGCCCCGCCTGAGCAGGCTCAGTCCGGGGCGAACTGCGCCCCCGAGAACGCGGGCCGCGATGAACGGCGTGACGGCCGGATTACACGGCGGTGGCGATGGTGGTGTCGCCTGGCGGCGCGCGGCGGATTCGCGGCGGATCGTTTGGCAGCCGGCGGCGTCGGATCGGCGACCTGATTTGCCCGTGCGGGACGGTTCACCGGCAGGGGAGCCCTGAAATGCTCTCCGAACGGCGACGTCATCGTTTCCACGACGTCGGACGCCCCAACTTCGGAGGTGGTGGCATCGGAGTTGGCGGCATCGGATTTGGTGACATCGGGTTTAGTGGCATCGGTTTTCGCAGTGTCCGGTTTGGCGTCGTCGCCTGCCTCGACTGAAGTCTCAACGCCCGGCGGCGGCTCCGATGGTTCGGCTGAGGCCGCGGCTGCATCGGTGGAGGGTGTCGTGTCCGCTGTCGCCGGCGGAACGGAGTCGGACGGCTCCGGGGAAGCTGCGGGCGTGGCGCTGTCGGTCGCAACTGAGGGTGCATCCGCGGCGCGAGGCGCATCCGCGGCAGGGGGCGCGGTGCCGGTGGATTCCGGTTGGGCGCCGGGTGCGGCCGTCGCGGGATGCTGTGCTTCGGCCTGATTCGACTCCGGCTCGGCGGGATGGGCGGCGGGTATATCGACTTGCAGCACGGCCAGCGTCGGCTGCTCGGTCTCTTCTCGCGACCCGAACGTGACTTCAGGCATCTGCTTGAGAGGCACACTTGCGAACTCTTCGTGCGTTGCCCGCAACAGAGCTGCGGCACCCAGGCCGAAGATCAGCATCGAGACGGCCAGCACGACCGCAATGGACAGGGAACGGAAGCCGGGCAGCATGAGGATAGGTTCCGCCTTCGCCGCGCGGTCTGCGACGATAATCGAGCCATCGGGACGCGGTTGAACACCTGTGATCGACGGGCGCGCCAGCAGATTCCCGCGAATCAAGCGTTTCAAGAATACCGCAACGGATGCGACAACGCGCCCCAAAAATCGTCGGCTTTGCGAAGGTCCGCCGGAACCGGTGAGGCATAGAGGTCACGCTTAGCCACGATCTCGGAATTATGACCGAAACGGGGACGCTTTTGCCGGAATTGTCTTGAATGTGCCGCGATCCTGCGCGATGTGGCCATTAACGATCCGATGTCTTGTTTGACTTATACAAGGGCGATGATGATCAGACCCATTCTGACGGTTTTTGCGGCAGTCGTCGCTGGCGCAGCGGGAACCTCGCTCGCCTCTGCGCAGGGGTATCCGCCCGCGCCGGGCCCGATCTATTCGGCATCGCCCTCCGCATATCCGGAAGATGACCGTCCAGGCGCGATCGATGCGCTTCCCGATTCTGATGGGATCAACGACTATCAGTCGTCTCGGGGGCAGAATTCGGCGGCGCTGCCGCCGCCGGGCCCGGTGATGTCGCCGGAGGATCCGCGTTATGGTCAGCCCGGCCCCGCGCCGGTCTATTCGGATCGCGGGACGTCGCAGCGACCGGTTATGTCGCCGGATGATCCGCGTTACGGTCAGCCCGGCCCCGCGCGGTATCCGACGCGTGCGCCGGAAACGGTTGCTTCGACGGGCGGGCCAGCCGCCGGTCTCGCGCCGCCGGCTCCTGTAGGCGCGGACGGCAGGCCGACCCCGCTGTCGGCGCTGCCGGCGGATGAGCAGCCGGAGGTCGATCAGGGCGGCGAAAACCAATTGGCGCCAAGGCTGCGCCGTCAGGAAGTCACCTTCGTGACCAAGGAGCCGGCGGGCACTATCGTCGTCGATACGTCGAACACGTATCTGTATTATATTCTCGGCAACAATCGCGCGATCCGCTATGGCGTGCGCGTCGGCCGTGACGGCTTCACCTGGGCCGGCGTGCAGAAGATCAGCCGCAAGGCCGAATGGCCGGACTGGCATCCGCCGACGGAAATGATCGAGCGCCAGCCCTATCTGCCGCGCTTCATGGCCGGTGGCCCGGGCAATCCGCTGGGCGCCCGCGCCATGTATCTCGGCTCGACCGTTTATCGCATCCACGGCACCAACCAGCCGTCGACCATCGGCAAGTTCGTATCGTCGGGCTGCATCGGCATGCTGAATGAGGACGTCGAGAACCTGTTCGACCGCGTCAAGGTCGGCACCCGCGTCGTCGTATTGCCAGGCGGCCCGCCGCACACCGATACGACGGCCTCCACGCAGTCGGCGCCTGGTCAACCGGCTCCTGGATCGAACGCCGCGCCGGCTTTGCAGCCGCCGCAGACGGCAAGCCTGCCCGGAACCCAGCCGGCCACCGTGGCGCCGCTGCCGGCGCCGGTCACGATCCGGTAAGGCGCTTGTGTCGACGTCTGGCCGCCTCCTCGAACGCGGGGGGCAATAGCCTCTGATGTTTATTGTTTTTCCGAACGCGTCCACTTCGCTGCCGAAACAGGCCTCGTGTAGCGGTCCCTGCCTTCGCAGGGACGACGCCGAAGGCGTGACGATTCTCTTGCGGCGGTTCTCTTGACTTACCGGAGCACTTGCACCGGCCCGCCCTTGAGCCACGCGGCGATGTCCTCGACCATCTCGATGTAGTAGTGCCGATAGTTTTCCGTGATGACGTCACCGAGATGCGGCGTCAGCACGGTGTTATCGAGCTTGCGCAGCGGATGTTCGAGCGGCAGCGGTTGCT
Source organism: Nitrobacter sp. NHB1 (assembly GCF_036964665.1). Classification (NCBI taxonomy): domain Bacteria; kingdom Pseudomonadati; phylum Pseudomonadota; class Alphaproteobacteria; order Hyphomicrobiales; family Nitrobacteraceae; genus Nitrobacter; species Candidatus Nitrobacter laanbroekii. Next base: position 1,648,535 of record NZ_JBAMDA010000001.1, on the reverse strand, counting down.
GCGAGAAGATTTTCGGTCCGGCGTCGCCGACCGAGCGGTCCTGCAGCGCCGCCGCGTCGATGATCGGCCCGCGCGCGGTCATCCTCGCGACGTCGTCGCGCGATACGAGACGGCGGGTGCGCAGCCAACTCATTGGGAACGCGGCGGCGGCTGCTGGCCGTGCTTGGCGTGCCACGCGGGTCCGGGTCCGCGCATGTAGTGCAGTTCGGGCCGGTATGAGTTGAATGCGGTTGCGATGAAGTCGCGCCAGAATGCGCGAATCCCGTGAAGCCGTCCGCGCCGGTGATCCTGTTTTTCGGTCCGGTTGGAGGCTGACGCCGATACGCTGGTCGCCATGGTCGTTTCTGCCGAGTTGGGTCGCGAGCTTCCTGCTGGAAGATCGCCATGATTGCGCTGGTCTCGCTATTGTTAGTCTATTCAATTAAAATGCGGTTCGAATGAGAGAGAACGGAATGTTTCTCTCGTCAACCTTTCCGATCGGTTAAGGCAAGGTTGCCCTTTCGTCCCCGCGCGGCTACATCAGCGGCAGCAAATTTCTCCAAAAAATCCAACGCTTTCAGGGATCACGATGGCGCGCCAGTTCGTCTACTTCATGCAGGGCTTGTCCAAGACCTATCCGCCGAACCGGAAGGTGCTGGATAATGTCCATCTGTCGTTCTATCCGGACGCCAAGATCGGCGTGCTCGGCGTCAACGGCTCGGGCAAGTCGACACTACTGAAGATCATGGCTGGCCTCGACAAGGATTACTCCGGCGAGGCCTGGGTCGCGGAAGGCGCCCGCGTCGGCTACCTCGAGCAGGAGCCGCAGCTCGATCCGGCCAAGACCGTACGCGAGAACGTCATGGAGGGCGTCGCCAAGCAGAAGGCGATCCTGGACCGCTACAACGAACTCGCGATGAACTATTCCGACGAGACCGCGGACGAGATGACGAAATTGCAGGACGAGATCGAGGCCCAGGGCCTGTGGGATCTCGACAGCAAGGTCGATCAGGCGATGGACGCGTTGCGCTGTCCGCCCGATGAAGCCGACGTGACGAAACTCTCCGGCGGCGAGCGCCGTCGCGTCGCGTTATGCCGCCTGCTGCTCGATCAACCAGAATTGCTGCTGCTCGACGAGCCGACCAACCATCTCGACGCCGAGTCGGTGTCGTGGCTGGAAGGCCACCTGCGCAACTATCCCGGCGCGATTCTGATCGTGACCCACGACCGCTACTTCCTCGACAACGTGACCGGATGGATCCTCGAACTCGACCGCGGCAAGGGCATTCCCTACGAGGGCAACTATTCGGCGTGGCTCGTTCAAAAACAGAAGCGTCTCGCGCAGGAAGGCCGCGAGGACGTCGCGCACCAGAAGACACTGGCGCGCGAGCAGGAATGGATCGCTTCCTCGCCGAAGGCCCGGCAGGCCAAGTCCAAGGCGCGCTACCAGCGCTACGATGACCTGCTGAAGCAGGCGAGCGAGAAGCAGACCCAGACTGCGCAGATCACCATTCCCGTTGCCGAGCGTCTCGGCCAGAACGTGGTCGATTTCGAGGGCCTGAGCAAAGGTTTTGGCGATCGCGAACTGATCGACGATCTGACCTTCAAGTTGCCACCCGGCGGTATCGTCGGCGTGATCGGCGCCAACGGCGCCGGCAAGACCACGCTGTTCCGCATGATCACGAAACAGGAAACGCCGGACAAAGGCACCATCACCGTCGGCGAGAGCGTGCATCTCGGTTATGTCGATCAGTCGCGCGATGCGCTCGACGGCAAGAAGACGGTGTGGGAGGAAATCTCAGGGAATAACGAGCAGATCCTGCTCGGCAAGAAGGAAGTGAACTCGCGCGGCTACTGCTCGTCGTTCAATTTCAAGGGCGCGGATCAGCAGAAGAAAGTCGGCGCACTGTCGGGCGGCGAACGCAACCGCGTGCATCTTGCGAAAATGCTGAAGTCCGGCGCCAACGTGCTGCTGCTGGACGAGCCGACCAACGACCTTGATGTCGATACCTTGCGCGCACTGGAAGAGGCGCTGGAGGATTTCGCCGGCTGCGCCGTCATCATCAGCCACGATCGCTGGTTCCTCGACCGCATCGCGACGCACATCCTGGCATTCGAAGGCGACAGCCACGTCGAATGGTTCGAGGGCAACTTCCAGGACTACGAGAAGGACAAGATGCGCCGGCTCGGTCAGGACAGCGTCATCCCGCACCGCGTGAAGTACAAGAAGCTGACGCGGTGATTGATTCGAGGAAAGGGCGTGAAATCGTGGGGCTCACGCACGAGCACCAAAAGTTGAATCCCGACGGTTGGATTCGGCTGGCAGTTTCCTTTCATCGGGCGGCTGCATTACTTGACGAATTCGCGGATCGAATCCGATAGACGCCCTTTCATTTTTAACGCGGCGCTCTCGCTGGAGCTTGTGTTCAAGGCAATTTTGGCTCGTCGCGGCTGTCCCATTCCCGATAATGCCGACGGGCACAATCTGGTGATGCTTTGTAACGCTGCTGAATTACAAGTTACCGATGATCAGCGGACAATGTTGGAATTGATGACAGAGGAATTGGTGTGGGCCGCGCGATATCCGTCTCCGAAGAAGGCTGACAGGTTTGACCGCTTTTACGATGAGATCATCGAAAAGCACAAAAAGAGAATTTCTGCGGGCAATACACACATGGTCCTCGCAAATTCGAAGACTTTCCCAAATTTTGAGAATTACCTGAAGGTTTGGATGGCAGCGTTTTCCACTTTCGAGGCCGGCGGATCTGGCGCTATCCCACCTTCTCCGCGAGCCACATCTTGATCAACGATTGATAGGGCACGTCGCGTTTGTTGGCGGCGATCTTGATCTGCTCCAGTAGACTCACTGGCAGTCGCAGCGAAATCGCCGTCGTCGATGGCTTGAGGTTCGGGAAGCGCGCATGCGACGCCTTGCTCCAGTCCACATAATCGGTGGAGTTATGGGTTTCCCAGAATTTACGTTCCTCGGCTTCGCTCTTGAAAGCCGGAACGGGCTTACGCTTGCTCATAGATCTTCCGCTCCTTTCGGTTCATGTCGCGTGCCGAAATCACGCGAAGCAAGGTTCCGTTCTGCCTGAATGTAAACGTGATATGCAGCAGGCGGTCTTCAATCGTCTTTCCCAGCGCGTTGAAGCGCTGCTCGCTTCCGCTATGCTTTTCATCTTCAGCGACGATCAGCGGATCGCGGAAGAATATGCTTTCAGCTTCCGTCGGGCTTACGTCATGCTTGTCCGCGCTTTTCCGGCGGTTGCCATCGTCCCATTCAAATCCGGCAATCCGGTCGAGATCGATCATTCTTGTATATTATGATAATATACAAGAAATGCAAGTGTTCTCCTGATCGTTCCAATCCCAGGCGCGTGTCCTTGCCATCCATGGAACCAAATCGACCCGCCGGTTATTGATGACCACGAATATCGGGGTCATGCCGGCTGTGAGTCTGGATCTGGACGGGAGGGTGACGCCGCGGGCAGCGGGAGGTTTCGGCGACCGGGCGTTGACATCGGCGATCGTCGCCGCCCTCGTGATCTGCGGGCTGTATGTGGGCCGCGAGATTTTCGTTCCCATCGCGCTGGCTGTGCTTTTGAGCTTCGTGCTTGCCCCGCTGGTGGAGATTCTCGAGCGGTGGCATTTCCCGCGCGCGGCCAGCGTGCCGGTGGTGGTCGTGCTTGCCTTTGTTGCGATCTTCGCGCTCGGCAGCCTGATAGCAACTGAGGTCAGGCACCTGGCCGAGGGGTTGCCCCGGTACCAGCAGACCATGCAGCAGAAGATTCAATCGCTGCGGGCGTTGACGGCGACGGGGCCGCTCGACCGCGCGGCGGATATTCTTCAGAATCTCGGCAAGGAAATCAACGTACCGCAGACCCGGCCGCCGTCGCCGTCGGCGGCGACCTCGCCGTCGTCCAAAACGCCCGGCGAGGTCGAGCCTATCCCCGTCCAAGTGCGTCCACCGCCGCAGTCCGCCATCGAGAATATTTCCGCGCTCATCAGTCCGCTGCTGCATCCGCTGGCGACGGTGGGCGTGGTGATCGTGTTCGTGGTCTTCATCCTGTTCCAGCGGGAGGATCTGCGAAACCGGCTCATCAAGCTCGCGGGCTCGAATGATCTGCAGTCCGCGACCGCAGCGATCGATGACGCGGCGGGGCGCCTCAGCCGTCTTTTTCTGATGCAGGTCGCGCTCAACACCAGCTTCGGCGTGATTGTGGCTGTCGGGCTTCTGGTGATCGGCGTCCCCAGCGCTATCCTCTGGGGGATTCTGGCTGCGATCATGCGGTTCGTGCCCTATGTCGGCATCTTCATTGCGGCGTTCTTTCCCCTGACGCTGGCTGTCGCGGTCGATCCCGGTTGGTCGATGCTGCTGTGGAGCGGCGCGCTCATTTTCCTGACGGAGCTCGTAATCGGCCAGGTCTTCGAACCCTTGCTCATCGGGCACAGCAGCGGATTGTCGCCGGTGGCCGTCGTTGCCTCGGCGACGTTCTGGACCGCGCTGTGGGGACCGATCGGTCTTGTCCTCGCGACTCCGTTGACGATCTGCCTGGTGGTGCTGGGCCGCCATGTCGAGCATCTCAGGTTTCTCGATATCCTTCTCGGTGATCGTCCGGCGTTATCGCCGCCGGAGCTGTTCTATCAGCGGATGCTGGCCAGCGATCCGGCGGAGGCTGTGGACATGGCCGAAAAGTTTTTGAAGGAAAGGTCGCTCGCCGAATACTACGAGACCGTCGCGCTGAAGGGGCTGATGCTGGCGCAGGCCGACCTCAGGCGCGACCGGCTGTCGGCGGAGCGCCTGGCTGAAATCAGGGACAGCGTTGCCGAGGTGATCGACGGGCTGGCCTTCGAGTCCGACGATGCCCCGAAGGGTGACGACACCAAGAATGCAGAAGACGCCGAAGAGGCAGAGGTGACGGCCGATGTGCCGATGCCGGAACTGCCGTTCGTCATTCGCGAGGGCCTTCCGCCGGACTGGCAGGCCGAATGTCCGGTGCTGTGCGTCGCCGAGCGCAGCGATCTCGACGAGGCGGCCGCGACGTTTCTGGCTCAGATCCTGTCGAAACACGGTCTCGGGGCGCGAGCCGCGCGGAAGGAGGAGACGTCGCCGGGCGGGATATTTGGGCTCGACGCCTCGGGCGTGATGCTGGCGTGCGTATCGACGCTCGATGACGGCAGCCCGGCCCACACGCGCCATCTCGTGCGCAAGCTTCGCCGCAAGATGCCGCGGGCGCACATCCTCGTCTGTTGCTGGGGACGGACCAACAGCGCGATGACCCGGCACGACCTCAAGGCCGACGCGGTGGCGGACACGCTCGGGGAAGCCGCCGCCCATTGTCTGTCGCTGGTCGAGCAAACCGGCATACCGGACCAAGGTGTCGTTCCGAGTGCGGCGTCCGGCTCCGCCGATTCTGCGGCCGCGGCGGGCTGACCGGAGCGTCGGTCATCGGGGGAATCCATGACATACATCTATCTTCCCGCGTGATCGGCGTTGACTTGGTTCGCAGCGCTTGGTTGGTGTCGAAAGGAGGATCGCGATGGACGACTGGAGCGCCGAGCAGTATCTGAAGTTCGAGGACGAGCGGACGCGACCGTCGCGCGATCTGTTGGCGCAGATTCCGCTGATCGCGCCGCGCAAGGTCGTTGATATCGGCTGCGGTCCCGGCAATTCCACCGAACTCCTGGTCGAGCGCTGGCCGCAGGCCGAGATCATCGGTATCGATACATCCGCCGACATGCTGCGGCGGGCGCGCGAACGGCTGCCGGGACAGACATTTGTCGAAGCCAACGTCGCGCACTGGGTCCCGCCGGCGAACACCGACCTGCTGTTCGCCAATGCGATCTTCCAGTGGGTGCCGGAGCATCTGCGCCAGTTGCAGCGGCTGCTCGGCGCGCTGCCTTCAGGCGGCGCGCTGGCGGTTCAGATGCCGGACAATATCGATGAGCCAAGTCATGTGATGATGCGCGAGGTGGCTCATGCGGGACCATGGCGGGAAACACTTGCGGACGCCGCGCGGGCGAAAGACGTGCTGCCGCGGCCCGGCGCCTATTACGACGCGCTGCGGCCGCTGTGTCAGCACATCGAGATCTGGCACACCATTTACAATCATGTCCTTGTGGACACCGCGGCGATCGTCGAATGGGTCAAGAGCACCGGACTGCGGCCGTTCGTCGATCCGCTGGAGCCCGCCGAAAGGAAAGAGTTCTTGCGCGAATACACGGCGCGAATCGCCGCCGCCTATCCGCTGCAGGCGGACGGCAAGGTGTTGCTGCGCTTTCCGCGTTTCTTCGTGGTCGCGCTCAAGTAAGGTGGTCGCAGTATGCTGCGCCCGTCTTCGCGCGTTTTGCCGCGGCGCACGGTCTCGATTCCGTCACGGTGAATCGTTTAGAACGCTTCTCCCGCCACGACGAGACCCGCTTATGTCCCCGACGCCTGAAACTCCGCTGCCCCCAACGGCTGCCGCCATTGCCCTGCGCCCGCTGCCGATGCTGATCTTCTCCTCGCGCTGGCTTCAGCTACCGCTTTATATCGGCCTGATCGTCGCCCAGGCCGTCTATGTCGTCCTGTTCCTGAAGGAGTTGTGGCATCTCATCGGGCACTCCTTCGATTTTTCCGAACAGCAGATCATGCTGGTGGTGCTTGGCCTGATCGACGTGGTGATGATCTCGAATCTCCTGGTGATGGTGATCGTCGGCGGCTACGAGACCTTCGTGTCGCGGCTCAATCTCAAAGGCCACCCCGACGAGCCGGAGTGGCTCGGCCATGTCAACGCCAGCGTTCTCAAGATCAAGCTCGCGATGGCGATCATCGGCATCTCATCGATCCATCTGCTGCGGACCTTCATCGAGGCCGGAAACCTCGGCAGCACCGAGCGCGTCACCAACTACACCGAAAGCGGCGTGATGTGGCAGACCATCATCCACACCGTGTTTATCTTTTCGGCGATCGGCATTGCGCTCGCGGATCGCATCTCGAGCGAGTCGAATGGAGCGAACGGCCACAAGGAGCATTGAGCATGGCAGCGATCGGCTGGAACGCTTTGCGGCGGCTGCGGCTTGCGAGCGCGATCATGGTCGCGTTCGCTCTCGGAACCGGAGCGCCGCCGGCGCACGCGGCGGACGCCGGTTTTGCGCGTTTCATCGCCGCGATCTGGCCCGAGGCGCAGCGGGCGGGCGTCTCACGCGCGACCTTTGATTCTGTAACGGCAGGACTCGAGCCCGACTACAAGCTGCCTGACCTGATCCTGCCCGGTCGGCCCGCGACCGGCGCGCCGTCGCAGGCGGAATTCGTTCAGGTGCCGGCGGATTACCTCAAGGAGAAGAGCATCGCGCGGCTGGCGGCCCAAGGACAGCGGCTGATGCAAAAATATCGCCCGACGCTGAATGCGATTGAAAAACGCTTCGGCGTGCCGGCAGCGATCATCCTTGCCATCTGGGGCCGCGAAACCGATTACGGCCGCTACGCGCTGCCTTACGACGCAATGCGCGTGCTGGCGACGCAGGCTTATGTCGGCCGCCGCAAGGACCAGTATCGCACCGAGTTCATCGACGGGCTGCTGCTGTTGCAGCGCGGAGACGTCTCGCGCAAGAATTTCCGCGCGTCGTGGGGCGGCGCTACCGGCCTCACGCAATTTCTGCCGTCCGAGCTTGCCAAACATGGCGTCGATTTCGATGGCGACGGCCGCGTCGATATCTGGACCTCGGTGCCCGATGCGCTGGCGTCGGCCGCGCAGCAACTCGTCAACAAGGGCTGGCAGCGGGGGTTGCGCTGGGCCTACGAGGTGCGCGCACCGGCGAGCGTCGACTGCACGCAAGGCGTGCCCGAGGTGACGAAGCCGATCGGCGAGTGGCTGCGCGAAGGTTTTTTGCCGGTGCGCGGACAAAAGCTGACCGCGGCCGAACGGGCACAGCCGGCCTCGCTGTTGCAACCGGAAGGCATCTATGGCCCGTCGTTCCTGACCACGAAGAACTACTTCGTGATCAAGGAATACAATTTCTCCGATCTCTACGTGCTGTTCGTCGGCCATCTCGCCGACCGCATGACCAGTCCGCTGCCGTTCGCGACGCCGTGGTCGGCTTCGACGCAGTTGCGCAGCCGCGACGTCGAGGCGATGCAGCGCCATCTGACGCGGATCGGTCTGTACAAGGACAAGATCGACGGCAAAGCGGGGATGCTGACCCGCGCAGCGCTCGGCGCCTACCAGAAATCGGCCGGTCTCAAAGTGGATTGCTGGCCCAGCGAGGCGGTGCTGCGTGCGATGAACGCGGCGCGCTGAAGTTGTGGTGTCGCCAAATGAAAAACCCGGCCGTGAGGCCGGGTCTCTTCAGGTCGGATCGTCAGGACGACCAGATCAGTCGCACACCCGGACGCGACGGAAGCGCCACACGCCGCGGTAGTCGTCCCAGAAGCGCTCGTGCACCATGTGGCACGGCGGCTCATCCATATAGACCGGAGCCGGTGCGGCGTAGGCCGGACGGCTGTTGGCAATCGCGCCGCCGATGAGGGCGCCGCCCACCAGGCCGCCGAGAACGCCGGCCGCGACATCGCCGCCGCCGGCATGGGCCTGCGGAGCCGTCGCTATCGAACCAACCGCAACCGTCGCTGCCGCGAGGAGGGCGAAAACTGTCTTCTTCATCTTGGGGACTCTCCTGAAGGGTAGCGCCACGATAGGGCGCCGGGTTTAGGGCTACTTACAACACCGTCGTTCAAGCCGGCTGTCTCACCTTGGAAGCGCCCGGCATCCACCTGACGTAAACGCTCGCAGGTCACTTGCCTGAAAAAACGGTTTTTTCAGGCCTTTGCAAGCGGCGCTCCGGAAAACATCCACAGTATGATCCGGAGACCGTTTCGTTAATCGGGTCGTTGCCGGATCAGCCGCAAACCCGGACGCGCCGGAGTCGCCAGCCGTAACCATCCCAGAAGCGCTGGCGCTGCCAGTAGCAGTCAGGCGCTGCGACGTATGCCGGGCCACCGTAGTAGCCGTAGCCGGGTCCATAGTACCGCGGACCGTAATAGCCGGGTCCGTAATAATAGCCCGGGCCTGCCAGCGCGCCGCCTAGGATGGCGCCGCCGATCAGTCCGCCGACGACACCGGCCGCGATGCGGCCGCCGCGCGCTTCGGCGGCTTGAGGTGCAGCCACCGCCGTGACCATGGCAACCGTCGCCAATGCCATCAATGTTCTTTTCATGGCTTCACACTCCTCCGGCATCAATCGACCGCACATAGCGGTCTGTTGCACAAAAGATTCCACATCTGGTTTGAACGATCAATGAACGGGGTGGCTCAATCCTGCCATGATCCGGCTCGGTGTGAAGGTTTTATTATGGATAATCATGATGTTACGGCGCCGTTGAGACGGCGCGCGGGAGCGTCGGCCAGCCAGCCTGTTACCCGTGTTTCCGGGCAGTTTGGAATAGCTTGAAATAGCCGGTTTTCCCTTTGCGTTTCGCGACGCGGTCCAACAATATCGGCGGTGTCCGCGTAGCAATTGGGTTCCGTTTTCATGATCGTTTGTTCCTGTAACGTGCTGACCGATCACGATGTCCGCTCCGCCGTGACCGCAGCAGACGACCTGCGGCGTTCGCCCAAGCAGGTTTACGGATGTCTTGGATGCAGCGCGGAATGTGGGCGATGTGCCCGGACCATCAAGACCATCATCAAGGAAGCGCTCGGCGCCTGTGCCCGGAAATGTTGCGACGGCTGTCCCCACTCCGCGATGCATGCAGAAATCGAGCAGATTCAGCCGGAAATCACTGTCTGACGGATTTTCGCGCTCCTCGTCTCCGTTAATACCGTTGGCGGATAGCTGCCCATCCTGCTTGGGGGTTGTTGCGCTGCCGAATCTGATTTAGAAGTATTCTAAGAATAGTTCTAAGTCGGATGGGCAGGCGCGACGGCCAGCCTGTCAGCGTCAAAAGCACACAGAACAGGAGCTGCTTCCATGAAGGGCGATCCCAAGGTTATCGAATACCTGAACAAGGCGCTCCGCCACGAACTGACCGCGGTCAGCCAGTATTGGCTGCATTACCGGCTGCTGGACAACTGGGGCATCAAGGATCTCGGCAAGAAATGGCGCGCGGAATCCATCGAGGAAATGGAGCACGCCGACAAGCTGATCGACCGCATCATCTTCCTTGACGGCTTTCCAAACATGCAGGTGCTCGATCCCCTGCACATCGGCCAGAACGTCGGCGAGGTGCTGGATTGCGACCTCAAGGCGGAATATTCTGCGCGCGCGCTCTACGAGGAGGCGGCGACGCACTGCCACGCGGTGAAGGATTACGTCACCCGCGATATCTTCGAGAGCCTGATGAAGGACGAGGAAAGCCATATCGACTTCCTCGAAACCCAGATCGATCTCGTCAAGAAGATCGGCGTCGAGCTTTATTCGCAGAAGCATATCGGCGAAATGGATCACGACTGATCGCGACATTCTGCTTTCCGAAAAGCCGGCGCCTTCGAGCGCCGGCTTTTTTGTGCCTGGGTCTATAGTGTTTTCGAGCCAAGCATGTCATCGGGCTTGACCCGAGGACGGATGCCGGTTCGCGTGAAGAAAACGCGTCAAATCAAAATCATGGACCCCCGCTTCTGATTTCATCAGAAGCGAAAAGGCTCTGCCGACCAATTTTCTCTTCGCCGGCAAAGCAAAACCCCGGTAGTTTCCTGCCGGGGGTTCTCTCAGGATGTTATCAGGCGAGCCGGGTATTACCAGTTGCGCTGCGCGCGTAACATGACGGTCCAGGTGTTCTGATCCTTCAGGGTATAGTCTCCCGCCGGCTTGCCAATGCCGTTGTTGGCAGCAAGATGCGCCGCGCCAGCGTACTTCTGATCCAACATGCTGTAAACGGCTTCCGTCGTGAAGGTCAGGTGCTTGACCGGAGTCCAGCGGAGGTTGGCGCCAACCTGCCCGATGTTGTAGTCCGGGTTACAGGTGGTGATACCCGCACCAAGCGCAGTGCGGACCGTACCACCCACGCCGCACAGCGCAGTTTTGGCCGCGCCGGTGTACCTGACCGATGCGTAACCGCCGAAAACCGAACTGCTCCAGTACGGGTTCCAGTTGTGGTTGAAGCCGCCGCGTATACCCCAGGTCGAGACCAACTGAAGCTGGCCGTCAGTGTCAAACACCGAATCCGGTGCAAAGCCAAATCCAACGCCGGTTACACCGGTATAGACTGTGCTGCCCCCCGCCGGAGAGGCCTGATCCTGGATGTTGTAACGGGTTGCGCCGTTGGTGTAGACGCCCTGGATGTTGATCGTGTCACCCGGTCCGGTCGGGATATTCTTGATCGACAGAGCAAGCTGACCTGCCCAACCCCACTTGTCTCCGGGACCGCCGTTGAGCTGACCAAATGGACCAGCGTAGTAGGCAGCATTGTTATCATGAGCCGCAACCGAGGCCTGGAACAGGCCCCAGGCCTGATCGACGCGGAGCTGGCCGACGACGTCCGGAACAGTCGTTCCGCCATAGGCGCTCGTGCCATAGCCGAACGCACCGGGAACCGCGAGGTTGAGAATGCCAGGCTGGTAGTACGCGCTCGGATCCTGCACGCCGACCGAGGCCGACACGCCGTTGCCGAATTCCGCGGTATAGGTGAACTGGTTCACGCCCGTGTTCGTGCCGCCACCGCCGACGAGACCGGTGTAGATGTTTTTGCCCGGAAACTCCGTCCAGGGAGCGCTGAACTGCGAGACGGCTTTACCCATCGTGAAGCCGGCGAACTGGATGAAGGCGAAGTACACGCCAAGCTGGCCGCCGGAGACGGCGCCATTCGGATTTCCGCTATACGAAGTCGCACCGCTGGCCGAGCCGGCATAACCGCCCGAGGTCCATGAAAAGACCGTCTCCATGTAGGTGCGGACCACGCCGTATTCGGTGGCGGTGCGGGTGTCGATGTTCAGGTCCGCACGCGACCGCCAGGTGAAAGCGTTACTGAAACGGTTCTGCGCACCGCCGGCACCATCGGTGTTGCCGCGGTAGATCGAGTTGGTATTGATGCCCATATCTGTACGGATATAACCGCCCAGCTTGACGCAGGTGTCGGTGCCGGGGATGTAATAGAAGCCCGCGCCATACAGGGAGCAGACCTTCACGTATTCGACCGCCTTGGCCTTCAACGGAAGATCGGCGGCCTGTGCCCCGCTCATCGCGACCAGCCCCGCCGCCGAGCCGAGGAAAAGGCTCTTCATCAATTTCATCATAAACCTCCAAGTTTGCTCTGTAGGGCAGGTTCCGAATCCGCTTTACGCAAGCACTTGAAGAAACGTTCCCTCAGTCCCTGACTAACCGCCCAGCCGTTCGCATTTGTTGGACCCTCCCGCTCAACGCGAGAGACCCAAGCGAACCGTTAAAACGACGACCTGAGGGTGCCCCCCTCTATGGCCATATCCTATGGATATATTTTGCTGTATATATCACGGATGTATTTTACGGTATATATCGATATCTTATGATGTCAACATCCGGGCATATCTTCGGCGCTCTCTGGGCGGACGCGGGCCGCACCTCGTTATTCCTTGTGCGGGATTTCTTGTGAATTATCCGAAGGAGTCAGTCATTGCCTCATCCGCGAAATCGGACGAGTAGCGTTGTTTTCTTCGCGATATAAAGGTATTTGAGCATTTCCCGGTGAAGTGGACACCGGTTCGCCGTAAGGAAATGCGACCACTCAATAGCTTGGAGCGCCTGTTCTGATTCCATCAGAACGGCAAGCGCTCTAGGCCCGGCATATTCCCGGATATTGGTTCGAGAGCGTCCGTATTAGAACATCGGGCGATCATTTGGAATCGCGGTGGATTCCCAAACGAGGCTCAAGGTGATTCAAAGTCTGCGGAGGTGATTTGCCATGCCGCATCCTTTGTCGAACGATCTGCGTGAGCGTGTTGTTGCCTATGTCGAGGCGGGGAACTCGTGCCATGGGGCTGCTGCCCGTTTTGGGACTTCGGTATCTTTTGCGGTGAACCTGATGCGGCGCTGGCGGGAGACGGGTCGGGTCGATCCGCGTCCGCGTGGCGGGTTCCGGCATGGCAAGCTCGGTCAGCACCGCGACTTCATTCTTGCGACAGTCGCGGCCGAGAGCGACATCACCATGCCTGAACTGGCGGAAAAACTCGCCAAGGCCAAGGGCGTCAAAGCAGACCCGTCGAACCTGTCGAAGTTCTTGATCGCCTGCGGGCTCAGCTTCAAAAAAACTCTGCGGGCCAGCGAACAAGACAGGCCTGAACTGGTCAAGGCTCGGGCCGAATGGAAAGCGGACCGCCAGCCCATCATGCGCAAGCAGCGCGAGCGGCTGATCTTCATTGACGAAACCGGCACCACCACCAAGATGGTTCGCCAGCGTGGACGATCGCTGAAAGGAACGCGGCTGAACAGCAAGGCTCCATTCGGTCACTGGGGAACGCAGACCTTCGTAGCAGGCCTCAAGTGCGATGGCCTCGTCGCCCCCTGGGTTATCGATGCCCCAATGAACCGGATCATCTTCGAGACCTATGTCGACACCCAACTCGCGCCCGCCCTCAGGCCCGGTGATGTCGTCATCCTGGATAATCTCTCCAGCCACAAGAGCGAGAAGGCCGAAAAAGCCATCCGCGCACGGGGCGCGTGGCTCCTGTTCCTGCCGCCCTACAGCCCGGATCTCAATCCCATCGAAATGGCCTTCGCAAAACTGAAAGCTCATCTGCGGGCCGCCGCACCCAGAACCATCGACGCTCTCTGGAAAGCCATCGGCAACATCTGCGCGTTCTTCTCTCCGCAAGAGTGCTCAAACTACTTCAAAGCCGCAGGATACGGATTCAATTGACTACCCGATGCTCTAGTGCATTTGATCTCAAGTTTAATGGTCGTTTGCCTGATCGCTGGAAAACAGTCACGATTGGCGTAGCGCAAAAGGCGCACTGACGAAGGCGGGTCTACTATGAATAGTCGCGTCTTGGTTGGCGCAAGACCCCCCGGTACCGAGTATGTAGTCGTCCCGCTGACTGCCCCCGTGATATAATCGACAGTTACAAAATCCGATTTCGTGCCGGCGCCCGTCACGTATAGCAGGTTCGTAAGTGATGAGATCGATCATCGATCGGGACGTCGAGCGCATCAGCCATCGCGATACTCCCGATGCGCTGGTCCGGAAGGGACGCGACATCGAGCGACGGGTGCTGGCAATCCGGCATCACCTGGAAGACCGCGTGATCCTGAACGGCTGCAAAACCGTGGTGTTCATGGATTGAGTCGCGCCGGTCGGCAATCGAGCGCTGCTTTAGTGGATCGCGCCCATCGCGTTGTTACTCGATGATTGGGCGGTGGGGTTGTCTGTCTTCGGCGTCTGACGCTCGCGTTCACGCTCCTTCATCATCTCATCGTATTTCGCGGTACCGGGCCGCGGCGGTGCGTCCGCGGGAAGGCCGCCGGCCCAGTGCGGAATCACGTCGCCCATTCCGGCCGCCAGATGCGAATTGATGCTGCCGCATCCGCCCAGGCTGCACACGATCGGCAGGGCGCAAAGCAGAATCGAAATTCGGAGCAGGCGATACGTCATGACTGAACGATTATTATCCCGGTATGGAGATTGCGGGGCAGCGTCGGCCTTTTGGGAGCACATCATCGTCCGTACCGGATCATTGAATGGCTTACCTTCCCAAAAGATTAGCGGCGGCTCGCGCGATGCGATATTCGGTATCTAAACACCTTATGCACGTCCGCCGTTGATGGGCCGATGTCGTTCGCTGGATTTCGGGAATGACAGCAAGAGTTTTTCCGGCATAGCGTGAGGGACCGTTAGCGACCGTCCTCAGCGGACGATCTATGTTTTGTCCCGGCCGACGCTGCTGTAGACAAAACCCAGTTCCGCCATCTCGTCGGGACGGTAGACGTTGCGCAGATCGACCACGATCGGCTGCTTCATGATCCGTTTCAGGCGCGGCAGGTCGAGCGCGCGGAACTGGACCCATTCGGTCACGATCACCAGCGCGTCGGCGCCTTCCGCACAGGCATAGGCGTCGTCGCAATAGTCGATATCGGGGAGTTCGCGCCGCGCCTCTTTCATGCTTGCCGGGTCGAAGGCGCGAACGTTTGCCCCCATATCGCACAGGCCGGTGATCAGCGGGATCGACGGCGCCTCGCGCATGTCGTCGGTGTCTGGCTTGAACGCCAGTCCCAGCACCGCGATCGTCTTGTTGCGTAGACTGCCGCCGAGCGCATTCGCCACCTTGCGCGCCATCGCGCGCTTGCGGTTGTCATTGACAGTGACGACCGACTCCACGATGCGAAGCTGGGTGTCGTGATCTTCCGCGATCTTCACCAGCGCGCGGGTGTCTTTTGGAAAACAGGAGCCGCCATAGCCGGGGCCGGCGTGCAGGAACTTGGCGCCGATGCGATTGTCGAGACCGATTCCGCGCGCGATCTCCTGAATATCGGCGCCGACCTTTTCGGACAGGTCCGCGATTTCGTTGATGAAGGTGATCTTGGTCGCGAGAAAGGCGTTAGCCGCGTACTTGATCAGTTCGGCGGTGCGGCGCGCGGTGAACATCAGCGGCGCCTGGTTGAGCGACAGCGGCCGGTAGATGTCGCCGAGCGTCTTGCGGCCGCGTTCCTCGGAGGTTCCGACCACGATGCGGTCGGGAAACTTGAAATCGCGGATCGCGGCGCCCTCACGCAAAAATTCGGGATTGGACGCCACCACGACGTCGGCCGATGGATTGGCCTCGCGGATCAGGCGTTCCACCTCGTCGCCGGTGCCGACCGGCACCGTCGACTTGGTGACCACGACGGTGAATCCGCGCAACGCCGCCGCAATCTCGCGCGCCGCGGCATAGACGTAGCTGAGGTCGGCATGACCGTCGCCGCGGCGTGAGGGGGTGCCGACGGCGATGAACACCGCATCCGCCTCCGCCACCGGGCCGGGGAGATCCGTGGTGAAATCGAGCCGCGACGCGGTCACGTTGGTCGCGACCAGCGCCTCGAGGCCGGGCTCGAAGATCGGGATCTTGCCGCGGCGCAGCGCCGCGATCTTGTCCGCGTCCTTGTCGACGCAGGTGACCTGATGCCCGAAATCGGCAAAGCAGGCCCCGGACACGAGACCAACATAGCCCGTGCCAATCATCGCAATGCGCATGGAGAGACCTATCGGCTGGTTATTACCCGGAGGGATTTGAATTGCGTCTTAGCAGACGGCGGGCGGGGCTGACGAGGGATCTGCGGCTGTCATAAAGGAAGGAAACAGGGATAAGCGGTGGCCGCCCGTAGGCTGGGTTTCAATGGTGGGCAGATAGTGATAGGAAGGGTGGTTTCCGTTCTGCTGCCCATCTGTCCGGCCCCATAACCAAATGCTATGACCAACGACCAACTGCTGAGCCAGATTTCCGACTATTGCCGTCGGGCCGCAATGGCGGAATCGACCTTTGGCCGGCGTGCCGTCAATGACGGCAAGCTCGTGCACCGGCTGCGCGAGGGCAAGCGGATCACCATCGACACCCTGAACCGGATCGAGGCCTATATCGCCTCGGGCTCTCCGGATGGCGCCGCACCGGTCCGCAGGCCGGAGCCGATCGAGCGACGCGATCCCCGCGCCAATTTCCGCTTTTTCGAAAACCGGCAGAAATATCTGCTGTTCGTCCATACCTGTAGCGAGAAGCGCGTCATCGCCGACCGCGTCGCACTGGAGTTCGGCAGCATTTACCCGCGGCCGCCGGCGCTGCGGGTTTTTGACGCGGGCGTCGGCGACGGAACCGTGCTGGCGCGGGTGGTGCGCTCCATGCACGGTCGCTTTCCCCACATGCCGTTCTACGTCGCGGGCAAGGAACTCAGCCTCGAGGACATCAAGCTGACGCTGGACAAGGCGCCGGACCGGTTGTTTGAGCATCCGGCGACCGTTTTGGTGCTGACCAACATGAATTACGCGGAGGCGCCCTGGCTGGCGCCCCGGTCACCCCAGGCTGCGGCCGGCATGGTGTGGCGCGAGGTGCGGCTACGCGGGGCATCCTCCGGCGAGTTCGAGACCCAAATCCGGGATTTATGGCCGTTTCTGGAGGAGAACTGGCGGGCGAGCGTCAGTCCGGTCACGGGGATGCCGGTTTATGAGCGCCCCGTCGTGCTGGTGATCTACCGGGAGGACCATCAGTTCCTGCTCGATTCGGTGATTCCGCGGGCCGGGCGGGTCGAGGCCAACTTCGACCTGGTGATCGCATCGCAGCCGTACCGGGCCAAATCTTCCCTCAACTTCAGGGCGAGACGAATAATCGCTCCCCTGGCGCGGGGATTGCGGCCGGGAGGGCGTTTGATAGGAATACATTCTCACGGACGAGATCCCGGACTGGAGATTGTCCAGGCGGTCTGGCCTGGAGAAAACCCTTTCGCCGTGAGCCGTCATGAGTTATTGCGCGCTGTGAGATACGAGCTCGGTTCGGTGGGACGCGACCTCAATTTTAACGCATATGCCGACCATCGTTCGATCTTTCGCTATGATATGGAAGCGCTGCCCAATGAGGTCACGGGATCGATCGGAACCTCGACGGCGTTTGCAGCGTGGAATGCGGCGGTTTACGTTGCCCAAGTCGAAGACGACCGGTTGACGGAGATGACCCAAAGCGGCCGCTATCTGGACGCCACCAGAGAGGTTTTGCGCAAGCACAACGGTCTGTGGTTCTACGACGAATCCTACGTCATCTCGCGTCGCCGGGACTGACATTCCAAGGATAACACCACGAAAGGACCGCCACCTCTGGCGGATGAAGGGACGATTGATGCGCGGATCTTACTTGTTCACGAGCGAATCGGTTTCGGAGGGGCATCCCGACAAGGTGTGCGACCGGATCTCGGACGAGATCGTCGACCTGTTTTTCAGCGAGGGCCCGAAAGCCGGCGTCGACCCGTGGGCGATCCGCGCCGCGTGCGAGACATTGGCCACCACGAACAAGGTGGTGATCGCCGGAGAAACCCGCGGGCCCCAATCGGTTACCAAAGAGAAGATCGAAAGCGTGGTCCGCGCCGCGATCAAGGACATCGGCTACGAGCAGGACGGTTTTCACTGGAAGACCGCCGACATCGATATCCTGCTGCATCCGCAGTCGGCCGACATCGCGCAGGGCGTTGACGCCTTGCAGCCCGGCACCAACAAGGAAGAGGGCGCCGGCGACCAGGGCATCATGTTCGGCTATGCCTGCAACGAGACGCCGGACCTGATGCCGGCACCGATTTTCTACGCTCACAAGATCCTGCGGCTGATTTCTGAGGCTCGCCACTCCGGCAAGGAAAAGGTGCTGGGTCCGGACTCCAAAAGTCAGGTCACGGTGCAATACGAGAACGGCAAGCCGGTCGGCGTGAGCGAAATCGTGGTGTCGCACCAGCATCTGATCGAGGACATGAGTTCCGACCAGGTTCGCGAGCGCGTCGAGCCCTATGTGCGCGAGGCGTTGCCGAAGGCATGGATCACCGACAAGACCATCTGGCATATCAATCCCACCGGCAAGTTCTTCATCGGCGGTCCCGACGGCGACGCCGGCCTGACCGGCCGCAAGATCATCGTCGATACCTATGGCGGCGCTGCGCCGCATGGCGGCGGCGCGTTCTCCGGCAAGGACCCCACCAAGGTCGACCGCTCGGCGGCCTATGCCGCGCGCTACCTCGCCAAGAACATCGTCGCGGCGGGTCTCGCCGACCGCTGCACGTTGCAACTCGCCTACGCCATCGGCGTGGCGCGTCCGTTGTCGATCTACATCGATACGCACGGCACCGGAAAGGTTCCGGAAGACACGCTCGAGCGGATCGTCTCAGAAGCCATGGATCTGACGCCGCGCGGCATCCGCAAGCATCTCGACCTGAACCGGCCGATCTATGCGCGCACCTCGTCCTACGGCCATTTCGGCCGCACGCCGGACAACGAGGGCGGGTTCTCCTGGGAGAAGACCGATCTCGCCGAGGTGCTCAAGCGCGCGGTGTGACAACAAGTAAGACCTCATGCCCGGCCTGGTGCCGGGCATCCACGTCTTTCTTTTCGTCAACAAGATGTGGATGGCCGGGACATAGGCGAGCGGGAGCGACGTCGTTCTTCGAACGGCTTTGCCCGGCCATGACGAGGGAAAGATGACGCCGCTCCTCGTGCCGCAAACGGGAAGAGCGAGCCGCAACAAGGGATAAGATCAACATGACCACCGCGACCGCCAAGCAGCCCACCGGCTTCACCGACTACATCGTCGCAGACATCGGCCTTGCCGATTTCGGCCGCAAGGAAATCTCGCTCGCCGAGACCGAGATGCCCGGGCTGATGGCGACGCGCGAGGAATACGGCCCCAAGCAACCCTTGAAGGGCGCGCGGATCGCCGGCTCGCTGCACATGACGATCCAGACCGCGGTGCTGATCGAGACGTTGAAGGCATTGGGCGCCGACATCCGC